>CAZZAE010000069.1:0-2703 GCA_964652125.1 uncultured Candidatus Saccharibacteria bacterium | reverse complement strand
AAGTCCTCTCACCCCGACCATAAGTAGTACAATGTTTTTATGATTGCTCTAATGTTATCAATTATCGCTGTATTTGTTTTGCTAATTATTGGTGAGTGGTTATGGCGAACCCGTCGACTTAAGGGCGAGTTTGGTCGTAAGTTTATTCATATTACAATCGGTACCTTTGTAGCTTTTTGGCCGTTTTATATGAGTTTTGGTACTATCCAGATAATTAGTGTAGCTTTTTTGCTGGTTGTGTTAGCGTCACGTTATTTAAATATTTTTGAAGCTATACATACTATTAATCGTAAAAGTTGGGGAGATCCGTTATTTGCTGTTGGAATTGGTTTAGCAGCTCATTTCACAGATTCCGCTTGGATTTTTGCTGCTGCCATTTTGCATATGAGTTTAGCTGATGGATTGGCGGCGGTTATTGGCAAACGATATGGAGGGGACAATGTATATAAGGTTCTGGGTTATACCAAGTCGGTAATTGGTTCAGCCACTTTCTTGATAGTGTCATTTTTGATTCTATGCTTAGCACTAAGCCGAGGTTCAGCCGGTGTAAGTTTATTCTCACCTCTACTTATCTGGTTACCGATTAGTGCCTTAGTTCTGGAAAACTTTGGGATATATGGGCTGGATAATATCTTTGTGCCGCTATTAATTGTTGTAGTTCTTAGCCGGCTGCAGTTTGCAATTTAGCTTGAACTTTATTGGTTCGCCAAGGGCCATGAGCGCGCAGAGCATTGAATATAACAATAACGTCAACTAGTTCTTGAACAATCGCCCCGTACAGTGGCAAGAACTTACCGGTGGCAAATATAAACATTAATCCGACACTAATAGCTATGCCAATCCAAATACTTTGTTTGGCGATGTAGAATGTTCGCTTAGCTATGGTTACACCAATGGCCACCTGTTCTACGTTATCTAGCATTATAACGACATCAGCGGATTCACTGGCTGCCGTTGAGCCCCGGGCACCCAGAGCTATACCAACGTCAGCCGCAGCCAGTACCGGTGCATCATTAACACCATCACCGACAAAACCGACTGGTCGGTTTTTAATACTTTCAATAGCCCGGAGTTTATCTGCCGGTAGGGCTTCTGACACGACTTCACTTATGCCTAGCTGTTTGGCAATTTCGTTGGCTGTGGCTTTATTGTCACCAGTTACCATTAGGATATGTTTAATTCCCATATCTCGAATGCGTTTTAAGGTGCGTTTAGACTCAGGTCTGATTTCGTCTTTGAAAGTTATACTTCCCGCTAGTTGACCATCAATGGCAATAAAGGCTGCCGTTTGTTGAACCTTTTCGGATGAAAAAGTTTTAGGAATTGTAACGCTATTTTCTATCATTAAGCTCAGCCGTCCAATTAATATATCCTTGCCGCTGACATTAGCTATTAAGCCGTTTCCGGGAACTTCGCGTACCTTTTTAGCCTTAGCGATTTTTATTTTTAAATCTCTGGCTTTGGTGACTATGGCTTTAGCAAGCACATGGTTGGAGTTTTGCTCGAGTGAGGCCGCCAAACCCAGCACAATGTCTTTTGTAAATGGTTTCAAGACATTTACTTGGTCAACTTGAGGTTGGCCTCGAGTTAGTGTTCCAGTTTTGTCAAAGCCTAAGGTCTTGATAGCCGCCAGTCGTTCTAAGGCTGATCCGGTTTTAACAATTACACCGTGCTTAGCCGCCCGACTCATTCCAGATATTAGTGCGATGGGGGCACCAAGTATAAGTGGACAAGGTGTGGCTACAACTAAGACTTCCAAGAAACGTATCGATTGGCCGCTAATGACCCAAGCTGTAATTCCAATAGTAAAGGCAATTAGGGTGAAAGGTATGCTGTAACGATCTGCCAGGCGAACAAATGGTGCTTTGCTAGATGAAGCTGAGCGGACTAACTTTATGATTTGCTCAAATTGGCTATCTTTGGCTGAGCGTAGGGAACGGGCGGTTATTAGACCATCAAGGTTGATAGTACCGCTAAGTAGTTGCTCTCCGGGTTTTTTAACTTGGGGCAAGCTCTCACCAGTTAGGCTGGATTCGTCAAAGCCAGCAGTGCCATCTAGAATTATGGCATCGACTGGTACTACTTCACCTGGCCTGATAATAATCTTATCGCCAGCCCTAATATTACTAACTGGTACATCCAAGGTTTTTCGGCCTTTAATAACATGGGCTTTAGCCGGCGCTCGGGCTAGTAGGGTAGATAGTTCAGTCTTGGCGCGATGTTCGGCGTAATCTTCTAAAGCCTCTCCACCCGTTAGCATTAAGACAATTACAATTCCGGCCCAGAATTGGCCTAATAGAACAGAGGTAACTATGGCTGTGGCGGCTAGGATATCGACACCGTATTTTCCAGCCCGCAAATCTTGGATCATGTCCCAAACAAGCGGAATGGCATTGGCCAGGGCACTAGAGCCCAAAAGTATATGAGCAGCAAGGTGATAACCACTAATATCTAGCGGTAAGGAAATTAGTACAGTTAGTATTACTAAACCAAACTGCAGGTATTCTCTAAAAAAATGTCTTAACTTATGTATCATCAAGTGGTACCCCAAAACTAAAGTTGTTTTGTACTATATTAATTATAGCAAAAAAATAGGAGTTTCGCCCCTGTTTTTAAGATAGTTTGCATGGTATAATCGTTCTGCTTGAGCCCCGGTAGCTCAGCTGGATAGAGCAGGAGACTTCTAAGCTCAAGGTCGTAGGT
>CAZZAE010000068.1:0-2730 GCA_964652125.1 uncultured Candidatus Saccharibacteria bacterium | reverse complement strand
CGTGTGAATATAACTACAGTATTGTCTGGCTAAAGATGCAAGATTGTGGAAAAGCCGCTTCCCTACTTCTTAGGACGTCGGAAGAATTTTTTTGCTGGTGCTTCGGCTAGCATTTTTTTAGCATCGGCCTCTGTTAGTTTAGTAGGATCAGTCTCTTTAGGGATTCGAGCATTCTTTTTACCATCTGTAATATAGGGGCCATATGGACCGTTTAAGACTTCTAACCCGCCCTTGAACTTTTGGATATGCTTTTTAGCATCTTTATTAAGTTTTTCTTTGTAAAGTTTTCTCGCTTCTTGCTCGGTTATCTTCATCGGATCAATAGGTTTTATAGATACAAATGTTTTAGCTACCTGAATATATGGGCCAAATCGACCAATATTAGCCTGTATTTCTTGCCCATCGTCAGTTTTCCCGACAGTTCTTGGTAATTTAAACATTTCTAGAGCTTGTTCAAGGGTCACTGTTTCCAACGTCGCGCCCGTTGGCAGCGGTGCAAAGTCCGGTTTGTCGTCATCACTGGCCTCTCCACGTTGTAACATAGCGCCGTAACGCCCATAACGGGCCATTATTGGTTTTTTACTAGTAGGATCAACTCCGAGTTGTCGAGCCTGGGAGGCTTCTTCTCTACTGACATTATCTGTTTTTGCCAGCAAGGGGTGGAAACCTTTGTAGAATTTTTCAATCATGTCAGCCCACTTTTCTTTGCCCTCAGCGATATTGTCAAACTCTTGTTCAACGGTTGCTGTAAAGTCGTAGTCTAGGATTTCACCAAAGTATTTAACTAAAAAGTCATTCGTGACTTCAGCCGTGTCTGTTGGAATAAGTTTATTTTTATCAGCTCCAGTGATCTCAGTTTGTGTTTCCTCTGTTATAGCTCCGCTAATTAAGGATAATTTCTCAAATTCCCTTTCGCTTCCTTCTAAATCTTTCTTTTCAACATAACCACGACTTTGAATGGTACTAATGGTAGGAGCGTAGGTGCTTGGCCTTCCAATACCCAGTTCTTCGAGCTTTTTAACTAAGGCAGCTTCGGAATAGCGAGCGGCTGGGCGGCTGAATGACTCAGTTGCTGATAATTCCTTGAGCAGTAACTGTTGACCAACTGATACGTCGGGCAATATGACGTCGTCTTTACCGCCACCATAGACTTTGAAAAAACCATCAAATATAAGAATTTCGCCCTTTGCTAAGAAAGTTTCTTTTCGTTTGGACAAACTAATCGTAATTTCTGTTCTATCAATTTTGGCATCGGCCATCTGGCTCGAAATCGTCCGCTGCCATATTAGCTTATAAAGTTTTTCTTGCTGAGGGTCTTCACCGGCACTAAGTTTGTTAAAATTTGTAGGTCGTATAGCTTCGTGAGCCTCCTGGGCACCACTTACCTTCGTCTGATACTGTCGGGTGTTTAAATATTGTTGCCCTAAGTTTTTGGTTATATATTCAGATGCCGCCTTGATGGCAATGTTTGACAAAGTGGTACTGTCAGTTCGCATGTAAGTTATGTGACCACTTTCATACAAACGCTGGGCCAGAGTCATAGTTTGTTTAACGCTATAACCTAGTTTACGAGATGCCTCCTGTTGGAGGGTACTAGTTGTAAATGGGGCTGCAGGGCTGCGACTGCCTGGTTTTTTATTGACATTTGCAACTGTAAATTTCTCACCTGCACAAGCTTGTAAGAAATCTTTTGCTTTGTTTTTGTCGGCAAGTTTTGTGGAAAGTTCCGCCGGTAAGTCATCCTTGCTAGTTTTAAATATACCCATTACCCTATAAGAACTAGTTGGCTTAAAATCACGGATTTCGCGTTCACGTTCTACTATTAGTCGTACCGCCACCGATTGAACTCGACCAGCACTAAGTCCGGTTCTGACTTTTTTCCAGAGCACTGGAGATAGCTCATATCCAACTAAGCGGTCCAAAATACGACGGGCCTGCTGGGCGTTAACTAGATTTATATCAATTGTACGTGGATGTAGAATAGCTCGTTCAATAGCTGGTTTAGTAATCTCATGGAAAACAATCCTGTTAGTTTTATTTGCTGGAATATTGAGGGCTTGAGTTAAATGCCAAGCAATGGCCTCCCCTTCACGGTCTTCATCACTAGCTAGCCAAATACTATCAGCTTTTGCTGCTGCTTTTTTAAGTTCTGAAACTATCTTCTTTTTATCTTCACTAATATCATAGGTTGGTTTAAACCCGTGCTCAATATCTATATTTAAGCCCTTTTTAGGAAGGTCTCGGATATGTCCAAAACTGCTTTTTACCTCATAATCCTTGCCAAGGTACTGCTCAATTGTTTTGGCTTTGGCTGGTGATTCAACTATAACTAAATTTTTTGACACGTATTTAATCTTTAGCGTATACGCCAATATAATGCAAATCTATTTATTACTACTGACTAAGCTTATAGCCGGCCCAAATACCTACAAATGAACCAACAGTTCCCAGAGTAAGTCCCCAAATACCAAATATGTTTCCATGGTCAAATAAACTTCCAATCCAACCGCCAACTAGTGAGCCGACGAAGATACCTATATATATGAGTCCTTTTGTAGACATTTTAATAAGTATAACACTTATGAATATACAACAGATGTCAAAACAATTATGCTAAAACCATTATTTGTATAATTAACAAGAATATTTAAAAGTATTGACATAATGTCATAATTTTGCTAAAATTGCAATCCGTAAGTAAGCATAGGCTTTCTTACGTACCTTATACCC
>CAZZAE010000067.1:0-2875 GCA_964652125.1 uncultured Candidatus Saccharibacteria bacterium | reverse complement strand
TACTAGACCGCGGCTCTGCCTGGCTCGATACGGGTACATTTGATAGCATGACCCAAGCTGCCCAGTTCGTACAAGTAATTGAAGAGCGTCAAGGCCTTAAAATTGGCTGCATTGAGGAAATAGCTTTCCAGCAAGGCTTCATTGATGCTAGCCAGCTAGAAAAGTTAGCCAAACCTCTGCATAAAAGCGGTTATGGTCAATACCTAATGTCATTGCTAAATTAGATCATTGGGCTTATTTGGAGTTATAAGTTATGGCCAAGCCTAAGGCTCAAGATGTAAATCTTATGCGAAGAGATGATTATGAACAATGGATCACTAGTGTTCCAAGTGGCATTTGTGTTTTTTGTCATCCCAACAAATACCCACAGAAAATTTTAAAGGAAGCTAAAAACTGGCTTTGGATTGCTGCACTAGCCCCATATTGGCCGTATCACACTATGATTATTCCCAAAAAACACTTCATCGATGTTGATGAGCTATCACATAAGCAATTCCAAGAAATGATGGACCTTTACTCGTTCGCTCGGAAAAAGTTCCGAGCCGCTCAGCTGCACTTTAACGATGGTGAACCAGTTTATCAATATATATTCATGTGGCGTATACGAGACACTGGTTTCCAGGACTATATAAATATAAAAAAGCCACATCATCTTCATTTGCACCTAGTACCAGACAGAGAAAGCATGCTTGACCCGGCCATGGATCCTGATGCACATCTAGCAGTGCTTGATTATTTAAAAGATAGATAATAGTCCGTCTTTGATTTGCTAGATGTATTCATCGGTAGTTTCACTTATAATTACATGGTCATGAGAGCTTCAATTTGAGCACAATTACTGTAATTGGCATGGGTTATGTAGGCCTAACTACGGCTGTGCTGTTGGCAGAGTCCAGTCATAAAGTCTACGCCTTGGACATTGATCAAGATAGACTCAAATCAATTGAACGAGGCAAGTCTTTTTTTTACGAAGCTGGGATGGATAACCTGGTTGATATCGCCGTTAAAGCCAGCAGACTGATACCGACTAACTCGTATCAAGAAAGTATTGCAAAAAGCAACTTTGTATTCTCGTGTGTCGGCACACCCGATAATCCAGACGGTAGTTCTAATCTAAGCTATGTTTTTGATTCGGCAAAAGAGTCAGCTAAATATATAAAACCAGATACTATTTACGTGCAAAAGAGCACTGTACCAGTGGGAACCGGTGAAAAACTCGAAGCTCTATTTATTAGTCAAGGTAAAAAGATTAAATACGTGTCCAACCCAGAGTTTCTGAGGGAGGGGGCAGCAATTGTGGACTCTCTATGGCCGGACAGAGTCGTAATTGGCAGTCAAGATAAACAAGCCGCTATGAAAGTCATGCAACTTTACCAAGATATAGAGAAGAATCGGACTAAAATAGCAAGGCATGCCTCCATATCTTTATCGAAGCCGTCCACCAAAAGCGAACATTTTATAACTGATCGTAGTAGTGCTGAACTTGTAAAAGTTAGCTCCAATGCATTCTTGGCCCTCAAAATATCTTTCGCCAACTCTATAGCCAAACTGGCTGACTTAACCAGTGCAGATATTAATGAAGTAATGGGTATGGTAGGAGCAGATAAACGTATTGGCAGAGCTTTTTTGAACGCTGGTAGAGGCTACGGCGGTGGCTGCTTCCCAAAGGATGTCACCGGTTTAATCTCTTCCGCCTCGGAGCATGGAATCGACATGCAGATAATGATCAGTGCTGCTGACGTTAATGATTCAATGCCGGGCTATATAGACAATAAGGTAAAGACTGCCCTTGGTAGCTTATATAAGAAACAGTTGTCTGTTTTAGGACTGTCATTTAAGGCAGGTACGAGCGATGCTCGCAAATCCCCAGGCGTAGCTTTGGCCAACATATTGTCTCATGGTGGCGCAGCAGTCAGAGTTTTTGACCCCAAGGCTAATGGCGATGCTCAGGAAGAGCTCAGACGCAACATTGTAGTGTGTGATTCCCTTGAAGCTGCAGTCAAAGAATCTGATGCTGTTTTGATAGCCACAGATTGGCCAGAATTCGTTAGTTACGACTCCAAAAAATTTGCAAAGCTTATGAGTGGAAATTTATTCGTAGACTGTATTAATGCATTTTCAATTGCTGATATTGAAGCCTCTGGCTTAAAATACATTGGAGTGGGCAGAAACGGAACACTTAGATGAAACTAATCATACAAATTCCCTGTCTTAATGAAGAAAAAACCCTATCTTTAGTTTTAGAATCCATACCTAAAGAAATCAATGGTATTGATAGCATAGACATTTTAATAATTGATGACGGTTCCAGCGATAATACTATTGAGATTGCCAAGAAATACGGCGTAAAACATTTCGTTCGCCATGCCAAAAACATGGGCTTAGCCAGATCTTTTCACGATGGAGTAAATAAGGCCCTAGAGCTTGGTGCCGATATTGTGGTAAACACTGATGGCGACAATCAATACCCTCAGGATAAAATCGGTGAGTTAGTTCAACCGATAATTGCAGGTCAAGCAGATATAGTGGTAGCAGACAGACAGACTTCCAAAATAGCTCACTTCTCACCAATGAAAAAGCTGTTACAGCGTTTTGGAAGTTATGTAGTTAATAAAGCGGCCGGTACTAAAATTCCGGACGCAGCCAGCGGTTTTCGGGCCTACTCTCGCAACTCTTTGCTAAGAATTAATGTTGTAACAAGTTTTAGCTATTGCATGGAAACCATCATTCAGGCTGGCAATAAACGTATACCGATTACCAGTATACCGATTACTACCAATGCCAAGACTCGAGAGTCGCGTTTATTTAAGTCTACTTGGGAACAAGTTGTTAAAAAATCGAGTGCAATTATTAGGGCCGGAATTATTTAAACGCC
>CAZZAE010000066.1:0-2978 GCA_964652125.1 uncultured Candidatus Saccharibacteria bacterium | reverse complement strand
AACGCGATATTTTGCTACTTAGCAACGGTCACTGTGTACCGGTACAATATGCAGCTATGGCCGAGGCGGGCTATTTTGACAAAAAAGAATTACTTACCTTGCGCCAATTCGGTTCGCGCCTGCAGGGCCACCCAGAACGAGAACGCCTGCCCGGGCTTGAAAACACCAGTGGACCTTTGGGATCTGGACTCAGCCAAGCTTGTGGAATGGCTCTTGCCATGCGCATGAACAAAGATTTGCACCGCTGGGTGTACGTTGTTATGGGCGATGGTGAACAAAACGAAGGCAATGTTTGGGAAGCGGCCATGCTAGCAAGTAAGTACAAGCTCAATAACATCATCGCTATTACGGATCGCAATAATATTCAGATTGACGGCCCAACGGAAACTGTTATGCCGCTGGAAGACCTCAAGGCCAAATGGGAGGCTTTTGGCTGGCACGTCATTGAAATTGATGGTAACAACATCGAAGCTGTTATAGATGCCTGTGCTATGGCACGGGCAGTCGTAGAAAAACCAGTTATGATCATTGCGCACACGATTCCAGGTAAAGGAGTCGACTTTATGGAATACGATTTTCATTGGCATGGTGCACCGCCAAATCACGAGCAAGCGATAAAAGCGTTGCATGAACTTCGTACCTTGCAGGGCAAAATAGAGGGTGAACATGAATAATCAACAAAAGATAGTTGTACTGTCCCTACTTATAGGGTTAGCCCTCACTGCAATTAGTTACCTTAGGGTTACTCAAGTCACCCAGGTTACCGTGCCAAACTGCATAACATTACAGGAAGACAGGCATGGTTTCCCGCGGTCATATTATGAAGTCGGAAGCAATATTGGGGTGTGTACTGTGGCGTTGATTGAGCGATCATTTAGCGCGCTTAATTTTGGTATGGATTTTGTGATTTGGAGCCTAGTTTCAGGTTTAGGATTATACGGGGCATTTCATGCGAGGCACCAAAAATGATGTTTTTAAATGATATCCATGCAAAAGATCTGGCCAAAGAACCGATGAAGGTTGGCTATAGCAGGGGCTTGGTAGAGGCGGGCAAAAAAAATGAAAGCGTCGTGGCTGCCTCTTCTGATGTGGCAGGTTCCACCGGCACAGACCCTTTCGCAAAAGAATTTCCTGATCGGTTCATAGAAGTAGGTGTGGCGGAGCAGAACCTAGTAACGGTTGGTTCTGGTTTAGCAGCTATGGGCAAGATTCCTTATGTAGCAGCCTATGCAGCCTTCAGTCCTGGACGCAACTGGGAGCAAATTCGAACAACTATTTGTTTAAATAATCGCCCAGTGAAATTAATAAGTACACACGTAGGATTGTCTGATGCACCGGATGGTGGAACCCATCAAATGCTTGAGGATATTGCGCTAATGCGTTCTTTACCAAATATGACGGTAATAGCACCCTGCGACAGCATTGAGGCAGCGAAAGCAGTTCTAGCCGTTGCAGATACGAAAAAGCCAGCCTATATTAGAATTGCTCGTGACGATACATGGACTATTACCTCCGACAAAACCCCGTTTGAAATTGGCAAAGCCTATGTATTTGCACCCGGAAATGACATATCTATCCTAAGCACCGGAAGGATGACTTATCGGGCATTGCAGGCCGCCGAAATGTTGTTTAAAGATGGTATTGATGCTGAAGTGGTTCATGTCCCCACAATCAAGCCACTTGATGCAGTAACCATCCTCCAGTCTGTTAAAAAAACAGGACATGTAATTACCCTCGAAGAAGCACAAATTGCTGGAGGGTTTGGTGGAGCTATTGCGGAGCTTTTGTCAGAAGAACACCCAACTCCGATAAAGCGCATTGGGATTCGCAATCAGTTTGGAGAGTCAGGTAATCCAGAAGAATTGTTTGAACGCTTTGGTCTAACAGCCAAGCATATTGCCATAGCAGCGCACGAGCTGTTGACCAAAAGATAAAACATGGCCTGGCCAATCCTCATGCTGTTTCAAAACATACTAGCAGCTGTGTTCGCTATTTACTCAAGACGTATAGCCAAACTTTTTAGACAAGCAGCGCTGCCCCTAAACCTGATTGGTTATGCAATTATTGCGATAAGTGGCATATGCTATGCCACTTTTGCTGGCTGGTATTTGGTTTCAATGGAAGCTTTCATGCAATATGCTACTGTATTTATAGCGGCCGGGCTATGTTTTGCGATTACCAACATTTTGAGTTTTGTGGTTTTTGAATACGTTGATGCTGCTACCGCTACACTACTTTCAACTTTCAACGTGATAAGTTCGGTTGTATTTGCTACGTTACTAATTAGCGAGAGTCTGAGTTGGCTGCAACTGGTCGGGGCAATTATTATTCTGGCGTCCTTACAAATGGTACTTAGCTTGCAAGTAGCACCCACAAAAATTAAGCAAAAAGCTCGAATAATGTCAGTTGTTCTATCTGTATTGTCCAGTGTCTTTTTTGGGCTTTCTGTAACGGCTGAAAAATACTTACTTAACAGAGTAAACCTGCCAACATATCTGGTCTTTGGCTGGACGTTTCAATTTGTGGGCGTGGCAGCAATCACACTTGGATTTGTCGGTATGAGAAAACGACGGTTGAATCTTCTTCAAAACATGGAATTTTGGCGGATGGCGCTACCGGCTGGTGTTATTCGTATGTTGGCTGGTGCACTGTTTATTTCGTCACTCAGACTTGCTAATAATCTATCAATCATAGCTGTGTTTAGTGGTTTGAAGATTATTTTTGTCGCTCTCTTAGGTGCAATTCTTTTGAAGGAGCGAGATTACCTACGGCGTAAGATTGAAGCAGCTGTCCTAGCGTCAGTCGGCATCATGCTCATGTTGTTAAAATAATTGGCGGCAAGAGCCATAAGCGTTTACAATAACAGCAAATGCCGCTGCCACTAAAAGATGTTAGAGAAAATTGCCACAAAGCTCGCAAGGCAATGGAGCGAGCTCGCATAGAGCAATTTGCACTTGGTGCATTTAACTTGGATAACC
>CAZZAE010000065.1:0-2991 GCA_964652125.1 uncultured Candidatus Saccharibacteria bacterium | reverse complement strand
ACTAGTGCCTCCAGCTGCGCCTTCATATGTTAGATCGCCAGCCAAGTTCTGGAATGAACCGGTTGCACCCGTGGGACGGGTTACGCTGCTGGCTATCGCGATATCGCTAGCTAGCTTAGCACCCGTTACAGCGCCATCGGCAATTTTGCCAGTCGATACTGAGCTAAATTGTAGATCCGCATTGCCAACGCTTCCATTCTGAATTTTAAAGCCATTGACTGAATCGTTGGCTAAGTTACCAACTGTTATTGTCTTGCTAGCAATTTTGGCACTTGTTACCGCGCCGTCAGCTATATCAGCAGTGTGAACTAAAGCTGAGGCCGGTATGGCAAAGAGCATAGCTCCACCCACACCAGCGGCTGTAGCAACGGCAGCTTTGATAATATTAACTCTATTCATTTAATTTCCCTTCTTAACTTATGCTTATGCTTATGATAACTCTTATATTAAGCGCGGTAGTTGTACAAGTCAATAAGGGTTTGTACTCTTGGAATTTGTAATGTTGAAAACTCAGTCGGCATACGTAGTTAAAAATATACCTCTTGGGTTACGCGCTTAAGCCAGCATACAAATGTTCGGCAGTAACCTTAGTGTTAACGTGTATAATAATGTGAATCGCTATGCCAGAGGCCAAACCAATTAAAGTTCTATTTATAGCGCGTAAGTTTCCACCTTCCGTGGGCGGTATGGAACGATTCGCGGTTGATCTTTACAACGCTCTTAGTAAAAAAGCAGAAGTTAAGCTAATTAAATGGGGCGGCTCTAATAAATATTTGCCACTTGTTTTGCCAATCTTCTTTATACGGGCCAGCTGGCTACTGCTGATTACCAAGATTGACATTATTCATATTCAAGATGGACTGCAGGCACCAATGGGCCTGATGTTAAAACTAATTTGGCATAGGCCAGTCTGCGTTGTTATCCATGGCCTAGACGTGACATTTGAAAATAACCTATACCAAACCTTAATACCCAGTAGCTTAAAAAGGGCTAATCATATAATTTGTATCAGCGGTGCGGCCCAGGCTGAAGCTCTAAAACGCGGCATCGTAAAGCAGAAAACCAGTGTTATACCGCTGGGGGTTACTGATGATATTTATGCCAATAATAAGGCTGCTGCTCGTCAGCGTGTACTTCATCAGCTAAAGATTGAGTGCCCGGACGCTAAGATTATCCTGTCGACTGGCCGGCTTGTAAAAAGAAAGGGCATCGACTGGTTTATTAATAATGTTATGCCTCAGTTGGTCAAGTACAATAAGCATATTATCTTTTTAGTATCTGGCGATGGCTCAGAGCGAGACACTATAGACCGATCTATAAAGCATTTAAATTTATCAGAACAAGTCAGATTATTGGGCAGAACCGATGATGAGCTTTTGAAGGATCTATATAACGGTAGCGATTTATTTGTAATGCCTAATATTACAGTGCCTGGTGATATGGAGGGCTTTGGACGGGTTTTAATAGAGGCGTCGCTTTGTAAACTACCGGTTGTGGCTTCCGGCATAGAAGGTATTAAAGACGCCATTGTTGACAATCAAAATGGGTTTTTAGTCGGGGAAAAAGATACCAAGGCATTTATTGATCACATAAATGATTTACTAAATAACTCTAAGAAAGCTGAGGCTTTTGGTAAAAAGAGCAGGGACTTTTCGCTTAAACGATTTAACTGGGACAACATAGCATCTCAGTATCTAAAGATTTATAACAGGTTGCTTAATAATCAGTAGCAAAGTTTAAGAGACAGCCTTTTTTAGTTTTTCTTGTGCGTGAAAGCCGGCAGTTAAAGAGAATAGTAATCCCAAAAATACAAAATAGACTGCTCGATCTATAACGCTGGCCGCCAATATGGTATGGGTGTTTATGTGGTGTAGCCGTTCTGAGAAAAGTAAAAAAGATTCCCTGAAGCCAATAGCGCCCGGAGTTAAAGACACAAACAGGGCCAGGTTAGCTGCACCTGTATAAATAAAGGCTTGCGATAGAGAAATATTGTGATTGATTGATCTTAGTTCTATGAAATATATACTCATAGTAAAGCTAATTTGTAGTGCCGTGATAACTATAATTTTACCCACTTGAATCGGGTGTTTAATAAACTGGGGATACTTATGATTAACATATATACTACCTATAACTCCGGATATTAAAACAATAATTAAAAGCAGCATTGCTAATAATGGCTGGAGTCCGTAGCCGATCATTAGAAGGCTAAAGATGCCAAACGAACCATAATAGAGCAGCGTGGTTGCCCCAAACGACTTTATACTGACGTCATGTCTTTTTCTGAGATATATGGCCCTAAAACCTGGTCCGCTCTGCAGCGGACCAAAAAAGTTAACAAGTGTTGAGTAACTAGTCAATAACAAGGTCTCAATTTTGCCAATCGTTTTGTTACATATCTGGACGGACCAATATAAAATCCCAGCATTAGTAACCACAACACCTGAGTAGATAAGTACTAACACGATTACAGTTCCTAGGCCAACATGTTTAATATTGGTTAACAGACCAGGATGAGTGTGAATATAGGATGCGAATAAAAGTCCGGTAGCGGCTAGGATTACGATACCCGCTGTCCGCTTTATAGCGGCGCTGTTTAGCCTTTGATTTATTTTTAACATATTAATAATGGTTGTTATTAAAATGTATTTGCTTAGCGTGTTCTAGCTGATCTTCGATTAATATTCGATTGATCCGAATTAAGTCGGCAATAATACCAAGGGTTAGCGATAAAAATGAACCTATTAAAAACACTACCCCAATAATGAGTGACTGCAAGTGTCCGCTGCTTGTCCCGTCAAATACAAACAATATGTATCTAATAAATGGCACCAGACCGATTACCAAGAAAGATGCACTCAGGGTTCCGAAAATTGCATACGGCCGGTACATAATGAAGGCCCGAATAATTGCACTAGCTGATTTAACTACATGTTGCCAAGTAGACTTAAATAAACGCGACTCTCGAGTCTTGGCATTGGTAGTAATCGG
>CAZZAE010000064.1:0-3088 GCA_964652125.1 uncultured Candidatus Saccharibacteria bacterium | reverse complement strand
GTTCGGTTATTTAAGGATTTTGAATGCTTGAAGAGACGGTTTGAACACTTAGTACTACTGCATTCTCAATAGTATACTTGCTATACATATATAAGTATGTATAATAATAAGTATGGATTTTGAGTGGCATGATGGCAAGAATAGCCAAAATATTGCTAAACATGGCATCTCATTCCATGAAGCCAAATATATTTTCTCAGATAACAAAAGGGTAATAATTCTCGACAAGGAGCACTCTGTAACTGAGAAAAGATACTACTGTATCGGCAAAACAAAAGAAGGCAAAATTGCCACAGTAAGATTTACAATAAGAGAGAGCCGTATCCGCATTATTGGTGCTGGCTACTGGAGAGAAGGAAGGAACGTATATGAGCAACACTAATTATACAAATGCACCTGATGACGTAAGGGAATCGTTAGAGAACCCCATTTTTGTTAATGACCTATTACCTTCGCCTGAAGAGTTTGTGCGAAAAACTAAAAAAGAGAAAATTACTATAGCTATAGATAAGGATAGCCTCGATCTATACAAGCGATATGCCAAGAGACACAACGCTAAGTATCAGTCTATGATCAATGGCGTAGTGAGCTCCTATGCCGATAAGTTTTTAAGCAAATAGTCTAGCCATATTAATAGGTGTTCGAAAGAAACCTGCTCAAGGGCACCATTTCATAATTTCCCACAAGTCCCAGACTTGGGGGCGCGTTTGCAGCTATCCTAATTTATATTAGGTTTTTCTACACGGTCAATCATAAAATTGACCGCTTCATTGGTGTTTATGGCAGTAATTTGTATGTTGGGGTGCCTAGCCTGAAACACTCTAAATATTTCGTCGGCAAAACCTTGACCTACGGTGGGGACTTTGTCAAAATCTAAAATTATTTTTTTAAACTTATCGAGGCCAGTGAGCAACCTCCTTGCTTGTGACCTTGAGACATGAATTGTGCCCATGGTGTAAAGCCTTATTTGCACCTCGGTCTTATCGAATGCACTTACTTCTGGGTCGCTTCGGAATTTCTTAAAGACGTCACTGGTATGCTTATTGGAACGGAGAGAAATATGGAATATAACTCGTGTTCCTTTCTTGGGACGTTGGGTCAATTCAAGAAATACATCATTTACTTTGTTATCCATTCTTAGCCTGTATTCAAAGCTATCCAGAATAAAGATATCGCCCATTTTGGAAGTAAAGAAGATCCCTTCACCACTATGAGCTTGAGGCATTGTAGTGGTCTTGCCTTTAAGTAAATCCTGTACAGCCTCTATCTCGCTGTTAAGATGTCTTTTATTCATTATGCTTTTGAATGCTCCGATGCCCATATCGTTGACTTCGAAGTAGAGATTGTCATTATCCTTAGATACAGTTATGTCTATATTCTCTGACTCGGAGTGCTCGATGGCATTGTTAACCATCTCAGAAAAACTGTAGTTAAAAATGTCTTGAATATTTCTTTTTAAAGATGAAAAAAACAGCGCTTTACTCCGTATCTCCTCCAATATTTCATGTTCTTTCAACCCTTCATTTCTAAGCCTTAAATGAACTTTGGTTAAAGCAGTTGCGACATCGACATTCCTAGGGTGAACATAAAAAGCACCCCGTGTCCTGCCGCCTTTTATGAGAAGACCTTCTTTTAATAGCTGTCGTATAACTTTGTTTATATATTGCCGGCTCCTTTTTTGCCCACTTATATCAAGAGCATCAAAAACACTCCGAGCAGTTATCTTCTCGTTCTCTCCAGATAAACTTAAAATCGCATCTCTGACAGTCGACATGATTTAATTGTAAACCACTAAGATTTAATTGTCAACCTATTAACTACCATACAATTTTTTATTGACTCCTCATTTGTAAACCTTTTTCTTCCTTTGAAAAAGTATCTGCTTTCGGGTTTTGTAATCCTTGCTATACAAATACTGATTGTCATACTGAGTTTTTGGATTTTCCCTTCCCACTGTCACGGTTTTGGTGAGGGAGACTGTACGCCTATTTCTAGCACTGAAGACATCGCTAACTGGGTGAATATCATTCTAATTTTTCCTATCTCTATTCTTCTTGCTGTGAAGCTGACACAGGCTATACGTAAACCAATTAGCTGGAGGAGCGCCTCAATTTTAGGAGCCTTGCCATTTTTGGCTTGGCTTGTTTTTATTCGTATCTTTGTTGGCTAAGTTCCTGCACTCACTCACTTAGCAAATTATCCTGATTCGGCTCCAATTATCCCTTTATCAGATTTATATATAATAGAGCTATGAGAAAAATAGTTGTTATATCTATGAGTAGCTTAGACGGTGTAATGCAGGCACCGGGCGGGCCCAAAGAAGATACATCTGGCGGTTTTAAATATGGCGGTTGGACGTGGCCATACTCTGACGAGATAACCCAAAAGATTTTTTCCAAAGAATTCAGCGGCGAGTATGACTTGCTACTTGGCAGGAAGACCTACGATATCTGGAAGGATTATTGGCCGTTGCAGAAGGGCGTGATAGCCAACCCTTTTAATAAGGCTACAAAATATGTTGTTTCGCATAGCGGCTCCGGCTTAAGTTGGGAAAAAACGGTGCTGATTAACGGCGACGTGGTGGCAAAGCTAGAAGAGTTGAAGCGCAGTGATGGGCCTATGCTATCTGTTCAGGGCAGTAGCAACATGATTCAGACTTTGCTCAAAAACGATTTGGTAGATGAGCTTTGGCTAAGAATTTATCCAATAACACTCGGCATAGGCAAGCGCCTATTTGGCGAGGGCACAATCCCGGCGGCATTCAAGCTGACCGACACTAAAACCAATTCAAAAGGCGTTATATTTGCCTACTATAAAAGGGCTGGAGCAGTTAGAACCGGTTCGTTTGCCTAAAAAAGCGGCCGTTAATCAAAAACCCTCCGTTGTACGAAGGGTTTTTAATTTAGAAACTTTCTAAATTACTTAAAGAACTTTAGTACGTTGATGTCGGCGATTTTTGCCCGACCGCTGGCTACAGCTACTGCCATGCCTGCAAGTACTAGTGCACCACCGGCCATAAGTAGAAAAAGACCTAGTGAGATTGGATTACCCCAGTCGTACATATAACCCTCTCTACCCACCGCCTTAC
>CAZZAE010000063.1:0-3103 GCA_964652125.1 uncultured Candidatus Saccharibacteria bacterium | reverse complement strand
CAATATCAGTGCCGAGAACTTTGCTGAACGCATGAAAGATTTGGAAAATGTTGCTAACGGCTTCCCTGGTATTGAAAAATCTTATGCTATAAGTGCCGGGCGTGAGGTCCGGGTGTTTGTTAAGCCGGTCGACATTGACGATCTAGCGGCCATTAAACTGGCGCGCGATATTGCTACTAAAATTGAATCCACGATGCAGTACCCAGGTACCATTAAGGTTAACGTTATCCGCGAAACGCGGGCTATCGAATTCGCTAAGTAGGAGACAGGTCCCTTGAACATCCCAACGAAAAAACTGAAGAATGGTTTTGAGTTACCGGTGTATGGTCTGGGAGTGTGGGAGATGGGTGGACGTGGAGAGGTCGATACCAGTAAAGACGGCACCGAAATTGAGGCCATTCAATCAGCTATCGATGCCGGGATTACACACATTGATACTGCCGAAAGTTATGGTGTTGGCCATGCTGAAGAGCTTGTGGGTAAAGCCATGCAAGGTTATGACCGCAGCAAACTGATTGTTGCTACAAAAGTGTCAGCCCCGCATCAATCCTATGATGGTCTTCGACGTTCTTTTGAGGCTAGCTTGAAACGCCTTGGTACGGATTATGTGGATTTGTATTTACTTCATCGTTATCCGGACGTCGGTATCCCGATAGCCGAAACAATGCGGGCAATGGATGAATTAGTCGAGCAAGGTGTTGTTAAGAACATCGGGGTTTGTAACCTAAGCCCAAATCGTTTTGACGAAGCGCAGAAACACACCCAGCATAAGTTAGTATGTAATCAGGTCCACTACAATGTCCAGTATCGGGAAATGGAAGACAAAGGCGTCCTAAACTATTGCCAAGAAAATGACGTGTTGCTTGTTGCCTGGCGACCTGTCCAAAAGGGCACTTTGCCACAAACTAAACTGATAGACGATTTGGCGCAGAAGTATAATAAGACTCCGACTCAGGTTGTGATCAACTGGCTGATATCTCAAGACCATGTCGTGACTATTTCCAAAACCAGCCACATTGAACATTTGAAAGAAAATCTAGGTGCCGCTGGATGGACCATGGAGCCTGAGGATATTGAACGCATACGTAAAGAATTTCCTGGCCAAAAGCTCGTTTCTGATGCTGTGCCACTGGATTATGCAGCAGATATTACGGCGTAAGCTACAATAAAGTCATGGCAGATAAAGTAGATAAAGTCGAAGATCCCAGCCCACAAAAGTTTTGGCGCCTGGCATTAATTGTGGCCGTAATACTTATAATCGTTGGCATTATTATTCTAATTCTTGGCAAGCTCGTGGCCGGTGGCATTATTGCCTTGCTTGGCGGTATCTTTGGGCTAGGCGCCAAAGTCGCCAGTAGTAGCAGTCTCGAGTAGGTATCAGTTACAATAGAAGTGTTAAGCAAAGGAGGCAGCTATGAAGATAACCAAATTTGTCCAGTCATGTGTCTTAGTCCAGGACGATAAATACGTAGCTCTTTTTGACCCGGATTCATTTACGTGGGGATCAAAAACATTTCCACTTGATTCATTGCAAAAGCTGGATTACATTCTAATAACCCATATTCATGGCGATCATTTTTCATTAGAGTTTGTGCAGGCACTTATTAATAAGTTTCCTAGCGCCAAAATATTTACGACCAATGAAATTGCTACAAGCCTGAAGCAAGCCGGGATCAAGAATGTTTCAACCGAGTCTGACAACGTTATTGAAATAGCTAACGCCACACATGAAAACATGACTCCATTAACGGGTCATCCCAACAATGAAAACATAGCTATAACATTCGATGGCAAAGTTACTCATCCTGGCGATAGTCATCAGTTTCAAAAATCTGGACCAATTTTATTGCTGCCGGTTGACGGACCATGGGGATCAACTGCCGGCGCTGTATTAGCAGCAGAAAAGGTCAAGCCTAGATTTATCTTGCCTATTCACGATGCCATGTATACAGACCAGTGGCGAGCCTTGAGCTACGACTGGGTTGAAGAATTTTGTAAGCAGCATAAAATAACTTTCCTGCGGCCAGAAGCCGGAAAAGAACTTTCAGTGAATTTATGAGCAAAAAGCGGATACTCTGTTTTGGGGATAGCTTGACCTATGGGCAAGTACCGGGAACGCTTGGTGTAGATATCGAGAGGTATGATGAGTCAATTCGATGGACATCAAAACTTCAAACAAAATTACAAAGTGACTATGCAGTTATTGAGGAAGGTTTGCCGAGTAGAACGATAGATTTAGAAGATCCACGGCCCGGTAAATCTGGGCGCAATGCCAGCATTTACTTATCTCCGTGTCTTGAGTCGCATCTGCCGCTGGATTTTATAGTATTGTGGCTCGGGACTAACGATACAAAAGACATGTTTGATAAATCCGCTGCGGCTATCGCCAGCTCAATGGATCAACTACTAACGCAGCTCATTAAACTATTAAGAGGGAGGAAGTCTAGTGCCAAGATAATTCTTGTAACCCCCCTACTACTGGATCCTACAAATACTTTTTTGCAGCAATTTTATCAGGAACACCCCTATGCTCACGCTTTAGTAAAACTCCAGGCACTGCCGGCCCTGTATGAGGAAGTAGCAAATAAACACCACATTGAGTTTCTTAACTTGCAACCACTTGTGAAAGTTCCTGACACAGCTGATGGTATTCATTTATCTCCTGAGCAGAATGAAGAAGTCGCGAGCATCATCTTTACAAAAATAAAAGATGTGCAGAGAAACTCATGAACATTCTCTACATTGGTGACATTATGGGAGAACCCGGTATCCGGGCAGTGCAGGAAGTGCTCCCCAAAATCCAGAAAGAGCACAAAGTTGATCTTGTTATTGCTCAGGCTGAAAACGTTACTGAGGGCCGAGGATTATCGTTAAAAGACTATCAGCGCTTGCAGACGCTTGGCATTGATTTTTTTACTGGCGGGAATTGGTCAACACATTTACCTGAACTTCATGCCAAGCTGAACGATCCAAAGGAACCGGTAGTGCGTCCGGCCAATTATCCGGACGATGTTCCAGGCAAGGGCGCGAAGTATATTCATACCCCGAAAGGCGCTGTACTGGTGGTTAGCCTACTCGGGCAAATTGTTGGCAAGGATGCCGA
>CAZZAE010000062.1:0-3175 GCA_964652125.1 uncultured Candidatus Saccharibacteria bacterium | reverse complement strand
TTAAAACGCATGTAACCTCCCTTAATCCCCAACTTACTCACTCACTTATATAAAAATTGAGTGTGTTGCTAATATTGCTTAAGTAGTCTAGGGTAAATGTGTCTTTTACCTCACAAGTAAAAAGACACGAAGTTCTATCTTATCAAACACAAAACATATGTCAAATCCAGAGTAGGTCAAACTGCTTATGGTAACCCGAATAAATTCGAATTGGAACTATATCCTTGTAGAGTTAGGTCGCTGGAAACCGTTATATAGAAATGATAAACGTTAAGTAACCCTAACGACCAAAACTAGATCCTTAGCCAGCGAAGTAGCAACATAGCTAGAGCCATTAAACCCATGCCAACATCTTCGACTAGGCTTACTGTACTTAGTGGCAATTTAATAATATTGCCTAAACAGGCGCAATGAAAACCGCTTCGTTTTCTAACTTCCTGAAATACACCTATAGACCCAATAGCCATAACAATTAAAGTCGCAACATCACGTGGTACTGGTGCGAAGTTTGTTAAGTAAGCAATGCCTAAAGCTAGCTCAATTAATGGATAGAGGTGGGTATAGAGAATAAAGTGTTTGGCTATTACGTCATAACCAGCAAACATCATGGAGAACATTTTGTAGCCAATAAACTTAAAGCTCGCAAAAACGACAAAGAAAACTCCCATGAACCAACGAGCCCAACCCTCAAGGGTTACCGGTCCATAGACTCTCGTGAGCAATATCGAAATGACAAAAATACTTACTAAAACAAAAATAAACTTGGCTATCTCTTTAGCTGAGTATTCTCCCTCTACTTGCACTAAATCAATATGACCTTTGATATGGCTCATGAACTTATGATAACAAAAGAACCTCCGAAAAAGTTCTATACGGCAATTCAAATCTTGGCAGCCCAAGTCCATTCGAATTGGCAAGTTTAGGTCAGAGTACTATCCCAATGGAATATGCAATTCAAGGATTTTAGCGAGTTGTTTATATAAAAGGGTAGCAGGCCAAAAGGGCTAATACACCAATGTGTTCAATAAAGTCAGTTGTCCAAAATCCTGTAACAAAGATAACAGCAACTAGCCATAAACTTCCCCACACAACTACTAATTTTCGATATCTACCCGATAGTATGAGAAGGAATAACAATGCATCATTGATACCTATTAGGTATATCAAGGAGTTTGTATGGCCAATATGGGATGTAATAGAGTTGCTTGTCAGTAAATCTCTAAATTCACCAGCAGCTACCCAGGCTGAAATGGAGTTCACCAAGAAGAAACTACTTAGACCGATACGAAATAGTATACTTCTGTTTTCTCTGAGCTTTTTCCCCATAGTTCGATAGTAGCATATTACTGCTTATGGCTAGTAACCAATTGTACAATCTACAGAGTAAAACGAGATCCTAATTTATAGCTGTTACAATTTAGTTAATGAAAAAACTCAGCACTAAAACAATTGTTTACGGTTTAGTCTCTATTTTTATATTTATTCTCGCCTTAGCTAATATCTACGTAATTAGAGTCGTAGATGCTTTTGGTTCACCCCTTTTATTTGCACTGGGAATAATCGTTGAATTAGTCCTAGCTATAACGTTTTTGTACTACTTAATACGGGCATTGAAAACCCCACTGAATATTCTTGGCTCAATCTTGTTATCAGCATGGGGTGGTATTCTGACAAATCCTCATGTTATACGACTGAAAAAATCCAAGTCATCCATTTACAAATGGATAGTTGCGCGACTCGAACTTAAAAATCCCTTTGGCTTAGTTTTAACAATTGGGGTAGTCATTGCGCTTTTGTTCTTTATTGGCTTTAGCAACATATTGCAAGACGTTTGGTTTAGTGAGCCGCTTACAAAAATTGATAGCAGAGTTATTAATTTGATGCCGAGTATTAGAACTCCACTACAAACATCATTTTTCCGCTTCATTACATTTACCGCTAATGCTGAAACCGCCATACTTATGGTTTTACTTGCAAGCGGTATCTTATGGCGCAAACGGCAAAGAATAGCAGCAGGCCTTTTTTGGCTGGCGTTTGTTGTTGAAGTGGGTAGTGCTTTTGTGCTCAAGCACTTAGTTGGTCGCATGCGTCCTGAGCAATCATTAAGTTTAATTAAAGAAGACAGCTTCAGTTTTCCAAGTGGACATGTTTTGCAAGCAACGGTATTATTTGGCTTATTAGCTTATTTGTTATTTCGTTCGTTTAAATCTACTCTGCTTAGACTCAGTATTATCTTAAGTTATGTAATCGCCGTAGCTCTTGTAGCATTAAGCCGTATTTATCTTGGTGTGCATTATCCAAGTGATGTACTGGCTAGTATGTTATTTGGAGCCTCTCTTCTGACACTGCTAATTACAGCAGTAGAGATTACTATTCGGTATAAGTTACGGGGCCTAAGCCTTAATAGTTTCACTAATAAGTTTCTGGGCATAGTACTTGCAGTAATAATTATATTTTCAATAATATTCAGCCCAATTTTTATAAAGCTTACACCGTCCGTAGGTGTACCCGCTTTCACCTTTATCCCAACAATCACAGATAAAACCGCCAAGCAGTTGCCTCTATATAGCGAAACCCTAACTGGTCAAACAATGGAACCGATTGGTTTTATATATATAGGTTCGGGGCAACAGATTGAACAACTGTTCTTGTCGCATGGTTGGTATAAAGCCGACCCTTCAACTTTAGGCAACACCCTAAAAGCTTTAGCGGTAGGTTTTCAAGGCAATCAATATCTAAATGCACCAGTTACGCCGTCTTATCTAAACGCCAAGCCAGAAGATTTAGCTTTTCAAAAACCAACTGATTTAAACACCTTACGTCAGCGCCACCATACCCGACTATGGCGAACAGACTTTAGATTACCCAGTGGTCAAGAAATATGGGTAGCAACAGCAAGTTACGACGAGGGTATAGAGTTTGCCGGCCCAGCTAAATTGCCAACGCATCACATTGACCCCAACATTGATGCCGAGCGAGATTATATAATTCACTCCTTAGGATTAAAGAATGTCAGTTTTCTGCGGGTAGTATCACCTCAAATAGGGAAAAACGCCAGTGGAGATGCTTTCTTTACCGATGGCAATGCAGTTGTTATTAGTCTTGAAAAGTCCAAGTAAGACCCGAATTTAATAACACATTTGGGTTTTGTATATGAAAAATTTGTGATTGAAAA
>CAZZAE010000061.1:0-3203 GCA_964652125.1 uncultured Candidatus Saccharibacteria bacterium | reverse complement strand
ATGTCTATGTCTACCGAATCATCGCTGAGTAAATTCCGGGATGTCCGTTTTCCTTAAAATATGTTGTTTGAATTTTTCTCGAGGTGCTGCACCAAAAAAACATCAGATGTCAACCTGGTGTTTTTTTGTTTATGTTAGGGCTTGGCTATATGGAAGTTGGAAACGCCATCACCAGTAACCCGACCCGCTGAATCGCTACTAAAGGTGTAAAGCGGCATACCTTTGTAGGCATATTGCTTAGAGCTATCCGAGCGAGTGATTATAGTGACATTTGTAGGTAATGAGGTAGGGGCGCTACTGGCGTCGTATACTGGCCAGCTATAAAGGCACGAACCAGTACAATTGCTGACACCACTGGTGTCTCCACCGTAAGTATATAGTGCATTACCACTTGAATCGGCTAGGTATTGGCCAACATTGGAGGCCGTTTTGGTTTGGACAATAGTGCCGCTGGCGGTTTGACTAGATGCTGAAGGTGAACCTGAGTTTGTGCTTACGGTCTTGGGTGATTTATGAAAGATAGCGTAAGCTCCACCGATAACGATTACTGCCGCTATAATAGTGATTAAAATCCTTTTTTGCATAGCTAAACTCCCTTACAAATCCAAATAATGATAGGTCCATTATATAACATTGCCGGGGCGGTTATAATTTAACCTATGGGTCTGATAAAACTAACATTATCAAAAAATCCAAATGCTGCCCGCTGGCTGATACAAACTGGTCTGGCAGCAGTACTTTTATATGCTGGCATCTCTCAACTCCAAAAACCAAACGACTGGACAACCTATTTCCCAAGCTTTATATCCGGCTCAATATCGCTAATTACTTTGGTAAAGATTGTGGCGCTTTTCGAGCTGGTGGTGGCCGCGTGGTTGCTCACCGGAAGGTATTTGAAATTAGCTGGGATTCTATGCGCTTTAACATTTAGCGGAATAATACTTTTTAACCTCCACGTGCTCATAGTGACCTTTAGAGATATAGGTTTACTTTTTATGTCTCTCGCTTTGGTACTACTTGCAGATTAACGGGTGTACTACGATTAAGGCACATAGTTATTCTTAGCCCTCATCCACTGAGAAGCTAGAATAACCTTCCATCGCCCCAGTTCTGGATAGATTAGGTGCCAATTATTTTGGACTAGCTCCACCAAGCATAAGCACTTTAGAATAAGTGCTTTTTGTTATTATTTGACTATGGCAAAACTGAAAATTATGACCTGGAACGTACTTTATAAAGAAAGAGCTGAAAATATTCTTTCACTTGTCAAAAGAATTAATCCAGATATTATTCTCTGTCAGGAATTAACTACGGACTCGTATTTTAATCCAGCACGTAATATCCCAGAAATAATTGCTAGTGAACTCAATGCAGAGTATGAGTACCAGGAGGCATTTGAGGCCCTTGATGAAGAAACGGGTGCACACTTCGCTATGGGCAATGGAATTTTTAGCAAGCTGCCAATAGCCAATCGCCGACATGTATACGTGCAGAAATCAGAAGATAGCAGTGCTTCATATTCTGAACAAACTCGAGTTTACGTTGAAATTGACGTCGAAATTGATGGTAAACCTCTTAAAATTGGGACTACTCATCTTACCTTTACGCCATTTTTTAAGATTACGCCACGACGTGAAGCAGAATTTGGAAAATTGCTTGATGCTATTAAGGAAAATAAGTCTGGTTTTATTATCGGGGGTGATTTTAATGCCGCACATGATTCTAAGCTTATTAGAACCATGGAGGCCAGTTTCAAGAATGTAGGTCCAGATGGTTCCGAAAAGACCTTTACGACAAAGCCGTTCTCATACCAGGACTTTACTGTAAATGGACTCGAGTGGCGCTTAGATTATATCTTTGCGACGCCAGACATAAAAGTACTATCAAGTAAAATTATAAAAACTGATTTTTCTGACCACTTGCCTATACTGGTTGAAGTAGAGGCATAGCAGTGCTGGTAGTGCTGGTAGTTCTGGTGTCCAGCTCTCAAGGCACATAGCCACTCTTAGCTCTCATCCGCTGCATCGCTAGCAAATCCTTCCACCGCCTCAGTTCTGGGTATATCTGGTGCCAATTATTTTGGACAAGCTCCACCAAAGCATAAGCACTTTAGGGTGCTTATTTTTTGTTATCATTTAATTCAAGTGATTGACCAGATATATTCTAAAAGACCGGACAGAGCGGACCCGCGGATGGCTGGACCGTACAGCCCTGAGCAAGCTATTTTGACAACCCGTTTGCAGAACGAAGATGCATCTAGACTTACCGTTGTTTTTCCACCCTGGCACGGCGGCGGACAGTATGTTGAAAGATTGACCTCTAGGCTAGCAGCTAGCGGTTCAGCTGTTTTAGACTTTGACTTCCATGACAGGATACTGGAACCCGACATTAACCGGGTCTTACAGTCATACGGATATATCCGAGACGCAGCCACAGAAAAAATCCAACAACTTTTTCAAGGCAATGGTTACGAAGAACTACGTCTTATTAGCATGAGTCTTGGCACCGTTGCTCTTGCTCTTGTAGCTAATGAACTGCCGAGCTTCACGGAGGCCGCAATAGTCGCTGGTTCAAGCAATCTATCTATGAGCGTGTGGGAGGGCATAAAAACCCAACATATAATGAAGCAGTTTATGCGTGATGGCACCTCGGCAGATGACCTCGATGCAGCTTGGCTAGGACTTGCTCCCAAAAGCTATGCGCCAGCATTCGAAGATAAAGAGGTTAAAATACGAGTTGCTTCGAAAGATACGGTTATACCGAGCGTTTATCAAAGAGAGCTTCTAGCCAAGCTCGAAGAAGCGGGTGCGAATACGCACCCAAATCATTTAAGACTTGGTCATTATGCTACTTTGGCTTCGTACTACTATTTCGGTAAGTAGTGCCCTAACTTCAAGGCACATAGTTATTCTTAGCCCTTGCCCACGGAATAGCTAGAATTTCCATCCACCGCCCCAGTTCTGGGTAGATTAGGTGCCAATTATTTTGGACTAGCTCCACCAAAAAAGCATCAGAGAAATCTGATGCTTTTTTGTTAGTTAGTAGCACAAGGATCGTATTTGGCTAATGGATAGCCGGGACCACCCAAATTCATCCCGGTGGAGGTTTGATTTGCACGGTTATATGCATGCGGGTCACTTGAAGGTAAAGGGGTAAGCTTCTCTGTGTCATCTGATCCTATTAGAGTATAGTTTTTTATGATT
>CAZZAE010000060.1:0-3489 GCA_964652125.1 uncultured Candidatus Saccharibacteria bacterium | reverse complement strand
GTGGCCGACCGTTCCCGGTACTTCGTGACGAAAAGCTGAAGTTTAGATAAGGCGCACAGTGACCGAAGTATGTTTGCCTGGTTGAGTAATAAAGCCTGAATGTAGAAATTCGCTGTAAGCGAAAGTACACACATGACCATACTAATAATACCACTAGCTGCAAGCTTTGCTAACTATTTAACGTGGCTTAGAAACTCTACTAGTTCACGGGGAGTAACCTCGGCTTTAATAAGGTAACCATCGGCTTGTTTTTCGATCTCGGCCCGCCGCTCTTTACTCTGTTCCAAGTTAGTAGTGATAATAACTTTAGCCTGCAAACCTGGCATCTCACTGCGCAAGCGTCGCAAGATTTCTAGTCCCAGCATATTGGGCATCATAAGATCCAGTAGGATAATGTCGTAAGTGTTAGATTTGGCTTCACTAAAGGCCTCGTTACCATCTTTGGTAACCTTAACGTTGTAGTCGGCTTTACGCAAGGCCCGACTATAGAGTTCACTAATAAATGGCTCATCCTCTATGAACAGTATTTTTCGGTTCGAAGATTTGGCAGTATCCATATAGTTACCTTCGGTAAAGTGAGTGATTCTTTATCCACCCATAAGCGTTACGAACAATGTCCTTATTATCACTGTTTTTAAGCTCTTCAGCAAGTTGGGCGTACGGTTTAAGCGTAAAACCAACTGTTGTCCCTTCGGTTGGCTTAGAACGGACCCATATGTTGCCACCGTGGGCATTAACAATCACCTTGCTCAAATATAGTCCGAGTCCAGTTCCCCCAACCTGTTGCTGGGTTTGATGACTGCGATAAAACTTTTCAAATAGATGTGGCACTATGTTGGTAGCAATTCCAATGCCAAAATCTTGAATGGTAGTTTGGACTACTCCATCTTCCGATAAGCTAGTACTAACTCTAATTTTTTGGCCATCAGCACTGTATTTAATAGCATTATCCAGTAAATTACTCAATACCTCATAAATACTAACTCGATCAGCGGCGACAGTCGGTAGATTCTCCCCGAGTTGCATTTCAATTAATTTATTTTTAACACCTGCTCGGAGCTTAAGATCGTTAACGACGGACTGAACTATGTCATTCCATTTTTCCTCATGTAACTGAAGAACCATTTGGTCATCCTCTATTCGGGCAAAGTTTAATATATTATTTACAAAAGAAGATAATTGTTGTGCTGAGGCTTGCATTTTGCGCATAAAACCTTGAAGTTCAGGATCTAGTTTTGCCGATAGCTCATCATCAAAAACCTCTATATATCCTCGTAATAACGTGAGCGGAGTCCTGAGTTCGTGAACGGCTAGAGCCACAAAACTGATAGTATTGTCTTCCTGGCTATATTTACTAGTATGATCAAACAGCGTAACGATGGTTTCTACCTTAGATGGATTTTGTTTGTTATAGTAGGCGGCCATATCAAATTGCAATGGTTCCTTGCCCTCAGCCTGATTTAGACGTACTCGCTCCCAGCTTCGCGAAGATGTTACATTATGAGCTTTGGACTCACTCAACCAACGGTCCAATGTATCAGTACTCGAAAAAGATAAATTAAACTTTTCGTAGAAGTTCTTGCCAATGAGTTCATCTGACGTTTTACCCAAATACTTGTTGGCGGCCTCATTTGTAAAAACGATATTCTGAGACTTATCCATAACAATGAGAGGCAAAGGTAAATTTGCAGCAATGGCTTGGGCCCGAGCATCGGTGTTGACACTTTTACTAGTTCCACTATTTGTGCTGGCTAGTTGGTAAACCTGCAGGCACAAACTGGTGATGAGCTCTCGCCCCACTTTGCTATTCTGGAGATTTGGAGCCGCAGTATTAGTGTTATCTGGTGAAACATGAAGTATAGCTTGCCAAAGATATTTAACAGGTTCAATAACGTACTCAGTAGCTTTTATAGCAAGTGTAAAGGCCAGAACGAGTGCCTCAGTCACCAAAATTAACACAAGTAATATCTTATTATTCTGACCCAATACTTGGTTTAATAACCACCAGCTAACTAAGATTGTGAAACTACTAAGTAGCAAGGCGCCAATTAAGTACTGCTTAATCTGGCGTTTTAAGCGTGTAAAGTGGTCCATAATTAAGGTTTATAACTTACATCACTGCGCAAACCAACCAAACTAATCCATGTCTGGCCGGCATTTAGACGGATATTGTTACCGCTAGCATCCTTAAAAGATATTTGAGCACTACGGTCTTTCTTATGCCAAGTACCTTTTGTTACTATACCGTCTTGGAAAACCAACATATCACCTGAACCTGTAGTGACGTATTGACTGTGCTTGCCGTCACTTGCCAAACTGTATTTCATAACCAGAGCGATTACTACTTTGGGATGCAATTGCTTACCAGTTTGTTGATCTCTGTGGGGTTCTCCACCCTCACTTCGCAAGTAGCTATTAGTCTTGGGATCGTAGGCGTAGTGTACATTATAGAAAAAGCCGGATATATCGAAATCTATTGACCTAGCGTTTGGTGTTTTAGATGGTCGGTCCCTTTTTCGAGGAAAAATAGTAAATTCGCTCTTAGTGTAACCTTTGGCTTTTTCTAAAGCATCGAGCTTAGCCGAACTGGTATAGACATTATGCGGGGCGAAACGTTGGGTAATTCGTTGATATGCTTGAGCATTATAGAACTGGTCAAGATCACGAATGTGCAAAGATCTAACTAGAGATAGGCCCAGTGGGCTACCACCAACATGAGCTATAGAGGCTTGAAACGGCAAAGCAAAATCTAAATAATATGGTCGGACACTTCGAACTGGACCTATATAATTTGGCTGAGATTCTTGGAACAATGCCAGAAAACGGGTAATACCGCCCTCAGCAATAGCTTCATAAACCACCCCAGCAAATCTCAAACCTGATTGTGGTCGGGCATCGGGGCTATTTTCTATCATCACTCCAGTAATCGGACGTTTGTTTAATTCTGGCGTCACCTGCAAACCTGTTAACCGTGAAGGTTCTGTTTTAGGTTTGGCATTTTTAATCGCATTTGATTGATTGGATACTTTAGTTAAGTGCTTATACAAATAAATTCCTGCTATTATGCCCCCACCCAATAATATTAAAATGGCAGCACTTAGTAAGACCCATTGTTTCTTACTTAAATGGACATGCCGAAAGCGTAGCCAGTCCCAGCGTCCCTTTTTGGAAGGTTTTCCTGGATTTGTAGGAATATTAATTACATCAGAAGTTGCTGAATTTAATGCACTAGTTTTCTGGCCTGAAGTAACTTTATTAATATCCGCCGACCTTGGCGGATTAGTATCATCCATAGCATCTATTGTATCAGACTGCTTATGTTTAATTCTTTCGTTTCGCCTTATTAAGGCTCATCAGCGCAGCTTTTGAAACTATCTACGAACGAAAGTAAAGGGGGGCGGGGGCCGGAAGGCTGAAAAGGCGCATGTGCGACCAATCAAACCTCCCAGGCCCGCCCGTTGCCCTTTCGACACTCTACTGAACTTTGAG
>CAZZAE010000059.1:0-3556 GCA_964652125.1 uncultured Candidatus Saccharibacteria bacterium | reverse complement strand
GCTATTTTAGCAATTTACCTGTTAAGCATAAACATATCTTAAAGGCTCGGTTTTATGGCTTAGACAATAAGCCAGGCCAATAATCGTTAACGAGTCAGGCCGTAGAACGTTGAGGTATTAGCTTCGAAAGCGATCTTCACCAGTCATTTTTCTAACATCTAACGCTCTAGATGCTTCTTTTAATACACATTTTAATTGAGCTCTAACCTCTTGCCGTCTACTACTTGATAAAACAGCTTCACCAAGTGACTGAACATAACTTTCATGGTTTTCAACCAGTTCAACATGACCTCTACCAACGCGTAAATCTATCTCAGCTATAGTACCAATATCCGTTGCTACAGAATCAGTTTCGCCTCGTGGCTCCAGTGCTGTTGTTTCCATTTTTATTTATCTCTAACGTGTACTATACGACTGCTACATCCCCATGTCCATACCACCCATACCGCCCCCGCCCGGCATTGGATTTGATGGCTGTTTTTCTGGCACATCGGTTACCAGCGCACCCATGGTGCTAGCGGTAGCCGCTATGGAAACAGCATTTTGAATAGCCTCTTTGACCACGCGTGTAGGATCAACTATGCCGGCAGATTTAAGATCTACTAGCTTGCCAGTATTTACGTCAATGCCTTGTCCCAGTTTTTTTGCATCACGAATTTTATGGAACCATTCATCAGGATTTATGCCCGCATTATTCAGCAAAATTCTAAATGGTTGCTCCAATGCAGATCTAAGAATATCTCTACCTGCATTAGTCGACTGATTTCCACCAATTTTTAGTGTAATTGCACTTATCAGATTCACTAGCGTTACGCCACCCCCAGGTACAATACCCTCATCCAAAGCAGCCTTTACAGCGTGAACAGCGTCATCTACGCGGAATTTCTTTTCTTCAATCTCAGTCTCGGTTGCACCACCAACTTTAATGACAGCCACTTTACCTTGTAATGCGGCTCGGCGTTTTTCCAGATTTTCTTTATCGTATTCGCTAGTAGCTTGCTTAATTTGCTCATTTATTTGAGCAATCCTTTGTTTAACAGCAGTCGCTGAGCCACCACCTTCTATTATTGTAGTGTTGTCTTTATCAACAATAATTTTACGAGCACTGCCAATCATATCGAGCTCAGCATTCTCAAACGTAAAGCCGCGGTCCTCGCTAATCACGGCACCGCCGGTTAGAACTGCAATGTCTTGCAAAATATCGCTACGACGGTCGCCAAAAGCTGGAGCCTTAATCGCAACCGTATTGAAGACACCCTTTAGCCGATTTAACACCAGTGTAGCTAGGGCTTCGCCTTCAACATCCTCAGCAATTAGTACCAAATCTTTTTTACCAGCTTGGGCCAGTTTTTCAAGCAACGGCAAAAACTCCTGAATGGAAGTAATTTTTTTGTCAGTTATTACCACCGCCGGCTTATCATAGACGGCTTCCATGCGGCTAGCATCGGTTACCATGTAAGGACTCACAAAACCGCGGTCCATAGTAAAGCCCTCTACTACTTCACTTTCCAGCGTTAAACTTTGGCCTTCCTCAACAGTAACTACACCGTCTTTGCCAACTTTATCGATAACATCGGCAATCAAGTTGCCAACTTCACTATCACCGGCACTAATGGTAGCAACTTCAGCTACTCGTTGTTTGTTACTTTTAATATCTTCACTCATGCCTGCTAGTTTAGCTATTACATCTTGCGAAGCTTGTTCCAGTCCTTTGCGAAGTAACATTGGATTATGACCAGCGGCAATTAACTTGTTGGCTTCGCTTAAAATGTGATATGTCAAAACAGTTACTGTAGTGGTACCGTCACCAGCCATATCGTTCATTTTACTGGCAGCTTGTTTTATAAGTTCGGCACCGACTTTATAGCCAAGCGTTTCGTCATCAACATCGGCTATTTCTACGCCCTTAGCCACGGTTACACCATCATGAGTAACAGTCGGGCTACCATAGCTTTTACTAATGACAACATTACGGCCTTTTGGTCCTAAAGTTGTTTTAACTGCGTTGTATAAAATCTCGGCACCAGCCAGCACGCGGCGGCGGGCATCATCATCATAAAATACTTTTTTAGCCATCCTTATCCTCCTATTTAATTGTTGCGTAGATATTTTCTAGCTTTATTAAGATATATTCTTTGCCTTCAATTTTGATGTCTTCATTACTGTAACCGCCGTAAACAATACGGTCGCCAGGTTTCAGATCCTTAACCTCTTTGCCTACAGCCATAACTTTGGCGATTTTGGGTTTTTCTTTAGCGCCTTCTGGTAAATATATGCCGCTGGTTGTCTTGGCTTGGGCCTCTTCTTGTTGGGCGACTACGTAGTCGGCCAGCGGTTGTATAGGTACACCCATAATTGTAAAACCTCCTTATTACGTCTTCATATGTCATTAGCACTTTACATGTTAGAGTGCTAATTATCAGGTTAATACTACCTGAAATTCAAAAGCTCTGTCAAGCCACACTTGCTAAAATGTCGCTGTCTATGTCTGCAATCATTTCTACGCTGTCTTCTGGTAGCCTGGCGCGGTTGGCAGGATGCTTCAGATAGCCGGCATGCACAGATAGCAATGCATCGTCAATCAGTTCTTTAGTACTTTTTAGATCATCTCCCGGTAAATACCCGCGTTCAATTATAGTTTGGACTAGTCGATGCAGATCAGCGTATACGGCACGTCTCCAATCGTATGATTCTTCAGGAAAATCCATAGAGTATACCTGGCGCACTGTCGTTAAGTCTACCAGTCGAACACCACCTGTTATTTCATCGACAGCCATATTTTTTATTTGGGCATCTCTATGTGCAAAGCCAAGGGCATGCAAACGAGCCAAGGTGCGTGCTGAAATTTGTAGTGCTTCAAATAAATCAAAACCTTCAAGAACTGGGACTTGGTTGATTTTAGACCAGTCAATATTATCTAAACTTTTTACATGTTCTTCAAAATAAGTCAGTAATATAGCAGCACCTTTATCGTCAATCCAAAAGCCAAGAGGTTCATAAGATTTTATGTTAGAGTTTTGCTTAAATAAACTCAGGGCAACATATTCATGCACTGCTCTTGCTCTTGCCAAGACATTATACGGTTTGCATGCAATTGGTATGGTGTGCTCAGTGTCATCATCAACTATTAGGTTTAACTCGCCAAAATATACACCTTGATTAGAGTCTTCTCTGCCAGCTCTCCAGTCTTCGCGCTCAATAAACTGAGTAGATCGCAATAAATAATCACCTAAGTTTAATATTCGAGAGGCTTCCGGATCAAAAAAGAAAGAATTAGGATTTTTGGCCATATGTTTATCTAGCCCCATAACTGTGAAGTCCATTTGTCTGCCATATCTAAACTCACCGTCAACAGTATAAGTTGCCGGGAAAAAATCATAAGTTAAGGGTTCGACATTGCCTGAGCCCTCAGGCGTTCTCATTTGCAATATTATACAACTTTAAAAAATATTGACAACTACAACTGTTTTTATCTCTGATATAATTTGCTTATGGCTAAAACTGTTCTGATGTGCTCACCTCTATACTTTGACATTGAATACGAAATCAATCCCTG
>CAZZAE010000058.1:0-3603 GCA_964652125.1 uncultured Candidatus Saccharibacteria bacterium | reverse complement strand
CATCTTAGCTCAGTTGGCTAGAGCACCGCTTTCGTAAAGCGGGGGTCCGGGGTTCAAATCCCCGAGATGGCTCCAGCGGGTATCGTATAGTGGTTAATATGTATCCTTCCCAAGGATGAGTGCTGGGTTCGATTCCCAGTACCCGCACCAATTTCGTAAAAAACAGTGTAGAATTGATATATAAAATGGCTTTTTCTAAAGAATATTTTCATGACAGGGCAGTCTTACTTCTACTAACAGTAAGTACCTTTTTAACTGCACTTGGGAGTGTATTAATATTGTTGAAATTTGATCCAGGGCGCAATGAAGGCTATATAGTTCAATACCGATCCAATCTGGGTATCAGCGCTTTTAAAAATGGCCATGCTTCTGATCTTATGGCCTTTATCGTGTTTTTGGTACTTATACTTATTATCAACACTATCTTAAGCATGCGTGTTTATCATATCCATAGACAGTTCGCCATAACTATTCTTAGCATGGGTGTATTGCTCATGGTACTTGCGATTATTGTCAGTAACTCATTATTAGTTTTGCGATGAGAGCTCAAGACATTGAAATACCTTTGGTGGGGGAACGTAGTAAGCGCTACCGATTTTTTGAAATATTGCCTGGAGCTATTACGTGGACTATCTTAATTCTGCCGTTTGTTTTAAGCATTTTTAACCCACGCCTCACCGTAGTTCTAGTAATAGCTTATTTGTTGTTGTGGTTTGTGAAATCTATCGGCTTGAATATTAGAGCTCTGCAGGGTTACCGATTAATGGAAATACATAAAAAGTTAAACTGGCAGCAACTGCTTGAAGATATTCAAACTGGCGAACTATCATCAACAGTTGACAAAAAACCCAAGTGGCATCTAGCTAATTTAAAAAGACTGCAACAAAATCCAGCCATAGTTAAACCTGAAGAAATCGTTCAAGCTTTAATTATTGCTACCTGGAACGAAAGTCGTGAAGTACTTGAACCAACTATTCAATCAATTCTAGATAGTGATTATGATATGAAAAAAGTTATTTTAGTTATTGCTTACGAACAGCGTGGAGGACTCGAAGTTGAGACCCGAGCAAATCAACTAATAAAAGATTACCAAGATAAGTTTCAATATGCAGCAGCTTATAAACATATTGATCAACCCGATGAGATTATCGGCAAAGGGGGAAATATCACCTATGCTGGGCGCATGTTGCAAAAACACTTGGTTCAAGCAGGGATTGATCCATTAAAAGTAATCGTTACTACCTTAGATGCCGATAACCGACCTCACCCTAAATATCTTGCGGCATTAAGCTATATTTATTCAGTTAGCCCGGACCCTCTTCACAGTTCTTATCAGCCAATACCTATGTACACTAACAATATCTGGGATGCTCCAGCACCTATGAGAGTTATAGCTACAGGCAACTCATTTTGGAATGTGGTTCTATCGCTTCGGCCACATATGTTGCGTAACTTTTCATCTCATGCCCAGAGCATGCAGGCCGTAATTGATACTAATTTTTGGAGTGTTCGTACAATTGTCGAAGATGGCCATCAATTTTGGCGTACTTATTTCCGTTATGACGGCAATCATCAAGTCTACCCAATATACGTTCCTATTTATCAGGATGCTGTATTTGCAAACGGCTATTTTAAAACGCTCAAAGCCCAATTTATTCAAATTCGCCGTTGGGCTTGGGGGGCCTCCGACATCGCTTTTGTTGCTGATAAAGGTTTCTTTAAAAAGAACAAAGTACCCAAGCTGGATCTAGTATTTAAATTTTCCCGCTTATTGGAGGGCCATATAACTTGGGCTGTGGCACCATTAGTAATAGCATTCTCGGCTTTTATACCTGCTTTGTTTAACCACAAAGACTACACTTCTGTTCAATTACCAATTATTGCCAGCCGAATAGAAACAATTGCACTTGTTGGAATATTTGCCACGCTATTTATTAGCCTCAAGACTTTGCCGCCTAAACCGGCACGTTACAAACGTCATCGCTCAATTTTTATGATAATTCAATGGGTTTACTTACCAGTTACCACCATTGCTTACAACTCATTGGCGGCGCTTTACTCCCAAACTAGATTGATGTTCGGTTGGTATATAGGGAAGTTTGATCTCACTGAGAAAGCGGTAAAAACCGAAGACAATAAAACCATCAGTTAATCTGTTTGTTATAATTTTAAATATGTTGAAACGGGCGGTCTGCCGAGCAATTATCTATGATGATAATCTTCGCATTTTATTAGCTCAGCGAGCCGGAGGAATGGGTAACGGACAATGGGCACTGGTAGGTGGCAAACCTGAACCAGGAGAGAGGCCTGAGCAAACAGTAGTGAGAGAAGTTATGGAAGAACTTGGCCTAAAGTTCATTCCTAAGCTATTTAAGGAAGAATTAGATGATTCGTCGGATTTAAAAGGCCAACCTTGGCAAGTCTGGTATTTTGACGGACAAGCTACTGGCAAATTGACTCTTCAAGAAGAAAATCAGGATGCAAAGTACTTTAAGCTGCCTGAAATTACAAAATTAGATATTGCATTTGGGCACTTGAGAATAATTCAAGAATTTCTAAAAGCTAAATCTGAATAGTCTAGTAAAACTATATGGGGTGATAGGCCACATATTGTATAGCTGCAGCTTTATCAAAATGCTTTAAAACACTACTAACTGTAAGAACAATATCTTCAAGATTAATGCTGGCATCAATAATTTGAGGCAATAACTTGTTAATTATAGTTGCACACAGGGCTGTAGCATCTGCATCGGGGGACTTTCTATGCCCGCATGATAAATATATACTTACGAACATTCTATCGCGGCTAAACGGCTCTAAAGTGCTATTTTTTTGCTTAACAGATACCGAGCGTTCTAGATTGATTGACTCTTCAGTACTAAATACTGCTTTACAATCAAGACAAGCTCTCCGTCTCCAGACTCGATTGCTCCGCCTCTGATGACGAGAATTTACAACTGCCGTTTTATAACCGCAATATATACAATGCATCAATTATAACCCGTGCAAATTATAAGCAACCATAGCTATATATTGTCATATGGCAATATATAATTCTAGTGTACAAATATTGAAAGCTGGGGAAAATAAAGAACCTCAAGTTGCCTTGAGGTTCTCATCCGCCAAGCTCGTTTACCAACTAATTGTTGGTAGATGTTACTGGACGGATGCGTCGTATACGACTGTTTAACTTGGCGGATCCGAGCTCTTCGTAAAAGAGTACGAAACCGGCCAGCGAACTTTTGGTACTCAAAAAAGAGCGCCTCCCGATTAACGTGCTTATGTTAACATAAAAAGAAAATAAAGTCAATAACTTTAACACCTTAAGCGGGATGAAAATGGTGGGCGATACAGGATTCGAACCTGTCACCTCCTCAACGTCAATGAGGCGCTCTAGCCAAATGAGCTAATCGCCCGGATAACAGAGAACAGCATAGCTAAAAACCACCAATAAGTAAAATTACCCACCATTATATTCCTCTAAATATCATAGATGAGATGATTATTACAAAGTTGTACCCAGGGTCTATGTAATTAACACAATAGTTTAGTACTAGCCATATAATACTAATGTTGTTATGATACTCGCTACGATCCTGCAAC
>CAZZAE010000057.1:0-3919 GCA_964652125.1 uncultured Candidatus Saccharibacteria bacterium | reverse complement strand
ATACATCAGTTCCATTAGATTGCATATTGAAGATGTTGCCTGAACCTTGCTGGTTAATTGTCAGTAAAGAGCTCTCGGAGGCATCAGCTATGGATAGGCTCTGAAGGTAAGCAGCACCGAAGCTGGAGTTGCTACTACCTATACTGTTCCCTAAAACATGGCTATTTTGGCCTGAGCTATTTAAGAAACGCGCGTAGTGTAAGTCACAGCTGTTACAACCGTTATCTGAATAGGCAAATTGCGGTAGATTATCAGAGCCCATGGCCATTGAAAAACCATAATAAGTAGCATCAACAGTGGTTGGGTCTACTAAAATTTGTGAAAATGAGGAGCAGATTGTGTCGCTACAAACAGAAGCATGCAGTAGGGAGTCGTTTCCGTCTTGGTAACCGATAATTGGTTTGTTGCTCGAGTCTAGAACCATCGAAACATCGTTGATAGTTCCTCCTCTATTAACATTAGGAGCAGCTACATTTATCTGGCTGCTACTACAGTCTGCATCGGAGCACTTAGCAAGTTTTATCGGGTAGTTGCTATCGTTAGTCTGGTAAGCAATTACCGGCAGGCTGTCCGACCCAATTAAGACATTTATGCCATAGTAGCCAGGTGAGGAACTAAGATTATCAATCGTGTTTGTAACCATACTTGAACAAGCATCATCGCTACAACGGCTAAACAACAGAACTTGTGTATTGTAGTCCAGGTAGGCGAAGCGGGCTTTACCGTCGGAACCAAGAGTAAAACCAATTTCGTTGTACTCGCTAAAGTCAGGATCTGCTAAATCATTCGTAGCCTTAGCCGTACAATCGGCATTCTGGCACTGTATGTAGCGGATCGGATAGTACGGTGGATTTCCGCTGCTGTCGTAGCTAAATTCAGCTATTCTTGCAAATCCATCGATGCCAATTTCCATAGCCAAGCCATAATAGGCGGGATTAAAGGTGCCGCTTGGAGTATCAATTGTAGTGGAGACTGGGCTGGAACAATCCGCATCCGTACAGCGTAAAAACACAGTGCTGGACCCAAAACTTATGCTATAAATGATCCTAGGGAAGCCGTCAGGACCCATCCTGACTGTTGTAAAAGCTGGAGTATCGGAGTTGCTATCAAATGTTGTAATAATTGGAGAAGTACATTTAGCATCCGTGCAGCGAGCAAATTTGCCGTTGCCGGTGTTGTAGTCCAGGTAGGCTATTCTGGCAAAACCATCCGAGCCGGTAGTGATTGAGGTGCCATATTCGCCAGTCTCGTCGCCAATATCTAGCTCTTTGGAGAAAACTCCAGCAATACTTCCTCCGGCCCTAACAGGTAAAATGTCTCCGGTATTAAGAACTGTATTAACATTTAGACCCTGAGTATAGATTTGCCCAAATGTCTCGCTAGCGGAACCTAAATTGGTACCTCCAGAGACAGCAGCGGATCCTGAGGCAGTACTGACCAACGCGTAGTGCAGAACACACTCTCCACAGTCATCGGCATAAGCAATATGGCCTCTGTTTGAACTATCCACTACTAGAGTGTTTCCGTAATAGCTTGTCTCCTGCATGCTATTATCTACCAAAGTGGTCGAGGTACTTGAGCAGTTTAGGTCCGAACAAGTGCTGTACCTTAGGTAGTAATCGTTGTAGTCGTCGTAACTGAAAGCCGGTAAGCTGGAAGAATTAAGGTCAAACCCAAAGCCGTAGAAGTTGTAGGTGCCGTCAGGTGTAATTTTGACTGGCGAGGCGGTGCTACAATCAACGTCTGTGCAGTTGGCATACCATAAATAGTATTTGCTGCCATTGTCTATGTAAGCTATTTTTGCAAAGCCGTCTAGGCCAATCTTCATGCGCACGCCGTAGTAACCTGGATAGTCATTGGCTGAGTTATCGTCAACTATTGCGTCAACTGGTGAAGTACAGTCAATATCTGTGCAACGGTAAAAATGTAGAGAGTAATCATTCGCGGACTCAAATGCTAATCTAGCAAATCCGTCCGAGCCAAGCACAAAGCCTATAGGCAGTTGACCACTTTGGTAATAGCTGCCGCTGCCGCCAATATTGGTAATGATCGGTGAGGTGCAGTCTGCGTCAGTACAGCGAGCATACTGCATGGCGGAGTTGTAATCACTATTTAGGGGATCGTAGTAGTACTTATCGTAAGCAATCCTAGGTAAGTCGTCAGCGCCCATTATTATATTGCTCGTGTAATAGCCGAAGTAGTTATTACCGGGGTCAGATTCTATCGTGCTGCTATTGGAGGCCGTACAGTCGGCATTGGTACAACGGATAAAGTGCAGACTCTGGTCCGCGTCATCGTAATAGGTGATTCGGACTAGTCCATCTGAGCCCGTGGTAATTGAAGTACTGTAAATGTTGCTATTCGTATCGAACAGCTTTGTCTTTACTTTGCTGGTGCAGGCAGCATCGGTACATCTGGAGTAGTAGAAGTGGTAGGTATTGCCGTCGTTGTAGGTCCAATAAGCCAGGCGGCTAAAGCCATCGCTTCCCAGAGTCTGGGCCAAGGAGTATTCCCCAGCTTGGTATTCTCCGTCAATGACATACAAGCTCATATTAGCTCCGATAGCTTGGGTCCCGCTACCGGCCACATTAGGAAGAATATTCGTAACCCTTAAGTTCTTGTTGACGGTGTCGGCTAGTAACAAGTTGCCGCCAGAAGAATCCTGGATCGAAAACCCGTTATTTGAATTTGCTGAGTTTCTAAAGTTGTTAGCACCTGTAAATACTTGCCCGTTTCTATCAGTTAATGCCACGTTTGATGCCAGTCTTGAATCACTCAATGTTCCGCTAGTAAGATAAGTAGCATTTAGGTTTGTAATGTCTATGTTTGAAGTCAAGCCAATACTCGTGCCGATACACCCGGCGTCTGTACAAATTGTGCGTCCATTTATGATAAGACTTGTTGTGTTTAATGAAGATAATGAATTAGTACCGACTTTTATAGATCCGTTTACGGCTACGTCACCTGATATATTTAACGATATCGTCCCAGGGGCATTACTGTCACCGATATTTATTCTTTTGTTGACCGTATCGGCTACCAGAATATCGGTACCAGAAGCATCTTGTAGCCGGTAGGCAGTCGTAGAATTTACTTGATTCCTAAAAGTTACCGGACCTGTTGTCACAAATTTTTTGCCCTGATCGATATGAGTTTCTAGGTTTATATGTAAGCTGCTGGGTCCAAAGACTACATTCTGGCTGGCTTGTTGAGAACTCGGCTTGGTGGCTGAGTTTTTAAGGAAAGTTATAAGGATGAAAGGAAAAAGAAGTAATATGGCTAGCACTCCAACTAGCAAGCCGCGTTTTAAAGTCCATCTTCTGTTCTGTTTAGATAAAATGGTTGGATTATCTAACTGCCACGCCGGCTGTAAATTGTTTTCTTGAGCATTCGAAAACTCGGCCGATGAGTTTGGAGCCCCACTTAATAACTCAGTTTCGGGTTCTTCTTTGGGCAGTGTTTCAGAAGGTGCCGGTTTTGATAGATTTACGGAGCTGTTGTTTATTATCGAATCACCAATAAAGCCTTCCTCCCCTGCATAGGCGGGAACAACACGAACTTCTACCTTCTCGAAAGCATCTTCGACGGCCTGTTTAGCCTGATTCAGGTCCCTCTCAACCGCTTCTTTGGCTCTCTGCAACCTCTTTCGGCACCTACTTGAACAAGTTATAGCATCAGCCCGACCTGTAAAGGAACTGTTACAAGACTGACAAATTTTTTGTTCTAAGTTGGCCATTTCTAGGCCTTTTTGTTTTTGAGCTTTTTATTTGTTCGTTCTAACTAATTAAACTACTCTCAGTGCTTATGCTTGTCAATAGAGAAATGTGACGCCTAACTTCTTGATAGTCACATTTAGTCACAGTTTTTGGTGGAGCATATCGGACTCGAACCGATGACCCCCACATTGCAAATGTGGTGC
>CAZZAE010000056.1:0-4088 GCA_964652125.1 uncultured Candidatus Saccharibacteria bacterium | reverse complement strand
GCACGGACTTGGTTTGAAGCTAGGGGAGTGAGCATTGCGCTCAAAATGTCTCAGACACTGAGACGCTCCCCGGCTTCGGCCTTTTCCACCCGTATCCTTGCGGATACCCCAGTCTGACATGTCATTAACACCCTTAAATGGTTTGAGAATATACTTTGATAAGTAGCTTCGGATAACCATTTAAGCCGCTCATGCTTCTGCTATACTTTAAACAATTATGACTGAAGTGGTTAGTGGCTCTGTTGCAAAAAATAATAGTGCGGGCGGGGGTAGAGTAACAAGACTATTTAAATGGCTGTTAGTTCTGTTTAGCATAATTATCGTTGTTGGCATTGTCATTGCTGGAGCCGCAAGGATACAGGCTGAAAGAAAGCTATCAGGACCGGTTAATGCAAGCAAAACCTTCGTTTCGGACTTAAAAAATAAAAGCTACAACCAAGCCTACAACTTGGTGAGCTCAGAATATAAAAAGACCTTTAAAGCCACCGATCTGCAATCTATTGCTAACGTACCATTATTTAAAGTAGCACTGGCCGGATCGCAAAAGGTTTCGTCCAAAAAACTTTCCAGTCAGGGTGATTACGCCTATGTAACATTACGCTTTAGCACGTCGAGCGGCTCCATCCCACTGTACTTTACCCTCCATAAGGAAAGTGGTCAGTGGTTAATTGCCTCTGTCACCACTCAATAGTTAATTGTGTTTAGTCTTTACAATATTTTTCTCTTTGAGGATGCTAACTAGCAATAAGACGGTCGTCAAACACAAGAATGCTTCACCAAAACGGCTGTAGGGTGTTTTTCCGTTTGAGATACGTACATTAGCTGTCAAATAATCCATGTTCTTGTGTTTTGTTTCAGCAACGAATGCGCCGTTTGAGCTAATGATATACGAATAACCATCACGAGTTGCCTGAACGAATGGCTTATTGTTGGCAACGGCATCAAACCGGGCTAGAGCTTTACTCTGTTGGAAGTACTCATCGGACCTAAAAATGCCCAAAGAAGCAGTATTTGCAAGAACGTCAGTCTGCTGATTTGCAAGCCGGCGATATAGTTCTGGCGAAACGATACCAGAACAAGCAATTGAGCCCACTCTTAGCCCCTCTGCATTAATCACTTGTTCGGACTTGTCGGCTTTTTGGAGGGCACGCGAGGTATTAAAGGTGCTCACTAACGTATCATGTCCGGTGTTATCAAGTAACCAGCGGGTGACTCCAGTCAAAAACTCGCCATTTGGGATAAGAAAAGTCTTGTCTTGCTGAGCCAGCACTGCACCATGTTCGTTATAGTAATAGCTCCGATCAATTCTTTGTTTTGATTGGGTAATATCGCTATCATTAATCGCTTGAGATTCGATGCCGACACCCTTCTTGCCTTGAAATATTGAGCCAAGGACTGGCTGCGCCGATTCTGAGTGCTGGGTATTTAAAAAGTCAGCGTATTCGGGAAAGACTACAAGATTGGCTCCGGGTGCTTGTTTACTTTCAACGAATGCTTTCAAGCGGTCATTGTAACCGAGTTGGGCATTCTCTAGCTGAACAGCGGCAACTTGTAAGTTTTTTGAGCTAATTCTAAAGCCCAAGCTAGTTACTGCCAGTAATGCCGCAATGCTAAAGAAAATAGTAAGTGATTGGCGAAACCGTTTTTTAAGAAGCCAAAACAGAGCTATATTACTTACCACGGCTACAAAACTAAGACCGTAAAGTCCCAAGAGACGGCTTATAGGCAACAATGGAGTCGCCGCAAGTCCAAGACCTAAATTACCAAAATTCCAATGTGGACCTATAGTTGCGCCAGCTCCATACCAAACTATTGAAAAAAGCCAACTTCGGATGTACTCACCGATAATCCATGCACCCGGCAGGATTAATAGGATTTTCCAATCATATAAAGGCAACTTTTTAAATAAAGCCAGTAGCAATGCAAAAATTAGTGGCCCAGTTGACATAACAAGGGCAGACAAAAGCCAAACCAGCACCACGAAAACCGTCGGTACTTTTTGGTCAATACCTGCCCAAGTGCCGGGATGTGTCGACAAAATCCAAGCCATGACACCCAAAAAGCTCAGAAAGCTCGTAAACCAGACAGATCCTAGTACTTTCTTTCGTGCTAGTTTCTTGGCTTGAGCAAGATCTAAGAACCACAACAGAGGAATAAGTGATACAAGTACTAGAAAACCACTTCGGTAATGTACAAAACTAAGTATCCATAAAGCCGCAGATAAAAGTGGTAGCAAAAACACCATGGCTCAATTCTAGCATCAGCTTAGCGGCACTTGTGTGATTAGCATAAGTTTTTTAAGATGTAATCAAAGGAAAGGTATGCTTAGCAAACTAAAAACGGTTTTAACCAGTAAAATAGTTAAGGCCGTAGGCGTTACGTTGCTTGTTGCCCTATTGATTGCTTCAGCGATTTCTTACTTTAGTCAGAAAAGTACCATTAAACAATCAGCACTGGATAGTTTCATAAATCAGGTTATGGTACTTGAAAAACAACAAAAATACAAAGTAGCAGACAGTCAAATCCAGACTTACTTGCACGATAATGACAAAAAACTAACGAACGACGGAAAGTCCCAGGTACTATTTGCTTTGGGCGCCAACTACGTATTACTAAAAGATTTCCCAAAGGCGGTTGATGCGTTTAAAAAATCAGCCCAGTTACAAGGTACACTTAACTTTTCTACTGCGCACGCTATAGCGGATGCCGCCATCAGCGCAGGGCAGAAAGATGTAGCGATTGAGTATTATCAAAAGGCGATAGACATTGCCAAGACTGATGCTGATCCCTATGACAACCAGTCAATTGAGGGTTACCAAAATACCATCAGGTATTTGCAGGGTGGTTCTTTGCAACCTGGCGCTTCTGGAAGTCCCATTCCGGCTGGTATTAATGTGCCCAAGGAATTCTTGTAATGGGGAGATTAAGCAGCCTACGCATACCTAATGCAGTAATTTTTGTTTTAATTCTTTCGTTGAGTTTTATAGCTTTGGGGTTGCAAAAATCTCAACAAGTGCATGCGGTACAACCGGCTGACTGTGGCACTATCGTCTACAACCGCTGTGTTAATACAGGTTACTTTACCAATGAACAGCGTATGTCAGACGGAACTCCAGGCAATCAATTTCCGTGGCCAAACTGGTACGGTTATACTGATGCAAATGGCCAACCTGGCACATGGGCGATTCCTTCGAATGTGGATAGTAATATACCCAGTACTACTGCTGCCGATAACTTCATAAGTTATACCAGTTGGGCGCTAAGCCAACCATACAATTTTTATCCAAGTGTACCGGTGTGGGAAAGCTGTTCGGGGTGTGGCGATTATGTACATGAGCCCTGGGATGTACAACGACGATTTGTAACCGGAGCTGCATTTGTCGTTGATACGATGCTAGGCCGCTGGGGTACAGATTACGGTAGTGGTGATGCCGGCATCACAAATGGTATTAATTATGCTCGAGCCAACTTTAACTCATGGGCGGACTTGGTACGTGGCTACGCAGCTGCTGGCTGGGTTGACTGGAACTTTATTGAGAACCAACCCCCTCACCTCAATACAACCAGCGTCGGCTATGGCTATTCGGCTAGAGATGTCAATTATTTCCATTTCCTATCTCCCGAAGTGTCTTCCTTGATTCGGTTTAGGTCCCCCGATGGTTCCATATATCGTATTAACAGATTATGTTTGAATGTTTCCGGGTCAGCCAACTTGTTGCCACCACCTCCTCCTCCACCCGCAACTGTTGTTCTTAAGGTAAGCTCTCCACCAGACATACCATTACCTGGCGTTGGAGGAACTATAAGTATTGAGCAGGGTAGCCCGATTATACTTACATGGACCACTGGTAATATTACCAGTGGCACCTGTGTTGCTAGCATTAATTGGAGTGGAGCGAAACCGGACGTAAGTCCCCCTGGGGGAGAAAACCACAGTACAGATTCGTCTACTCTTGGTACAAAGATATACAGGTTAGACTGTAGCGGGCCCGGAGGTCCCGGCTTTGGCATTGTCCAAGTGAATGTTGTCGCGAAACCCTACCTCCGCGTCTACGGTGGGGATGTAATGGCTGGAGCTTCTACCAAAG
>CAZZAE010000055.1:2033-4093 GCA_964652125.1 uncultured Candidatus Saccharibacteria bacterium | reverse complement strand
GCAGGTACTCTTGATACGGAACCTCCAAGATTTTCCTCCAGCGAGCAATCTCATCTCTGATTTGGTGTAAACTTTTATCTACCTGGTGCACCATGACCCGGAAATCTCACTTGTGAGGTTTGCGGGTCATGTTATTTGGTGAGGACTCTAACTCACGGCCTCTTCAAAATTAATCAATTGGCCGTGTTCGCCCATGACCGCCAACGGTCTTGGGCTTAGAGTCTCATCGCCCGCAGCACTGAATGCAACCCATACCTTTCTCTAGCTATCCAAGGCGCCATAATTAATTTAAAATGATGGGCATGGATTACATTAAAAAAACATCAACATTAGCTGCTCTTTTTTTTATTTGGTTTCTATTATTCGCGTTAGCTGTCCCGGGTAAAGGATTTTCTGATTTCCTTCTTCTAATTAGTGCGGCTGCGTCCGTGATCTTTGGTATATATATAGCATTTACAATATCGAATAGCAGAGAGAGACTGAACAAAACTAACGAACTACTTAAGATTGAGGACGCTAATTTACTATTACTCTTCAAACTATCGAAGGTATTTGATCAAAAAAAACAAGATGAAATCCTTAAATTACTAGATAAATATTTAGTAGAGCAAATAGATTACAAATTAGAAGACTTTGCGCTGTCTGCACCGTCCTTCCACAAACTGCATGACTACATACTCCATCTGGACTGTAAAAACAATAAGCAAGAGAGAGTGCATGATGAAATGATTTCTGTTTTATCATCATCTTCAACAAATAGAACCCAAGTTGAAACAATCGTCCACGAGAATCTGTCAAAACTCGAATGGATTAGCGTATGCAGTCTAACTTTTATATTCATATCTTTGGTTTGGCAAATGACTTACTCCGGGATGGGGATCTTTTATCTTTTGCTGACAGATGTGTTAGCAAGTACCAGTCTGTTATTACTACTGGTTGCCAGAGATATAAACGCCTTAAAGTGGCAAAAAGATACATGGACTTGGAAGCCGCTAAATTCACTTTTCAAAAGCATGGGATTAATTCCATACTACCCAAGAATAGTTGTTACGAGCGGAGAAGTAATATTGCCTGTCGGTGAAAAAGTTAGATTTGCTGAGTACCCCAACCCCTATCCTGATATGAACGGAAAGGAAGTCAGGATCGTAGAGATAAGCCAAGACGAAATGTTCAATCAAGAGTATAGATATGAATCCATCGATCCTCAAGACCTTAGACACCAATAACACGGCCATCCTTGTAATTGATAAGCAGAGAGGCTATTTCGACAGAAATAATGTATTTTTTCCTGCGCATAGCGTAGACGAGGGCGGTCTTGCCGATAGCCTAAAAAAAATAGACAGCTTGATAGAGCAGTTTAGACAAATATCATTCGAGGTGGCGTGGACACAAATGATTGAGGACCTGGAACTCTCTCCTAAAAATATTAGGGATAAGATGGCATCATCAGACACGCCATCAATATCTACCCCAACCGAACCGAGTTTTGAAATAGTAGGCTTAAAGCCAAAGAGTAATGAAAAGGTGTTTGTGAAGAAGAGCTATGATGCTTTCGCAAATCAAGATTTAGTAAACTACCTTAAATTTAAATCTATAGAAAATATCATATTTGTGGGTGGCTTTGCTTCAAGGTGTGTGTTGGGCTCAGCTTTTGGCGCAAATGGGAAAGGATTTAATGTTTACGCAGTTGAAGGATTAGTTGTTAATCCGCCTAGGTTCATCGATGAATTACCTGCGGCTTTTTCAATAATTGACTCCATCTTGGGGTATATAGTTACCAAAGAAGATCTAATATCACACTTTAAACTATCATGAGCCCTAGTTTTATTCTCTATCTAGCCGACTTTTACTCTGTCGGCAGCCTAAAGCAAACTTAGTCCGAATTCTCATAATCTCTCTCCAATGATCTATCTTACCGCTGATTTGGTGTAAAGATTTTTGCAAATGGTGCACCAAATGTTTGAATTTTGGCCCGAAAGGGCCATTTTCTTTGTCTCAATGATTGTTTTAAAGGGGTCATTGAACATATATGACAGCTTTTTGTCCTTTAATTCAATGTT
>CAZZAE010000055.1:0-2023 GCA_964652125.1 uncultured Candidatus Saccharibacteria bacterium | reverse complement strand
TTCCGATCTAATGTTTGAAAGCAGGTATTCTAGAAGCTTGTTTTGCAAAGCTTCATCGCTTTCTTTGAACAGCTGTTCGGCTCGCTGAGCTAAATCTAACAGATAAGATGCAGTAAGCTGGAAGCTCTTATTGTCCTTTGTTAGAATTTTTAGCCGTTCGTTCAAATCCTGCTGCCTAGCTACAAGCTCATTTGCAATTTCATCGTGGAACTGTTGAGTAATCCATCCGAATACACTTCGTGCTTGGGACGCCAAAGGCTATTTGGTCGCTGTGCGGTTTGGAACACGGGGCGATAGACGATACCGAAAAGAAGATGTAATGAAGTTTCTAGATAAAGATAACGCTAAAAACCGTTAAATGATTGTATAATTATGTTTAAAGGAGTTAATGATGACTAGTGTGGAAGCAGTTCAACCAGGAGTGGGTTATCAAGAGGGTGCGATAGAACAAGTAGCAGTAAGAGCAGATGAGGCTGTTGATAGTCCATCTCGGCCAGCAGATGCAGAACTTACTCTGCGTTCTATGAACATTTATTTACCAGATGGACCGCTGTCCATCAATGGTAAGCCATTTAGCGTAAGCGTTGACGAAGAAAAGCTAACAGCCGCTGTCAATAAAGTCGCTGAATTTCACGTTGGCAGAGAAGATTTATATCCTAGACAAGTTGTCGTTGACCTAACAGCTGGTCAGTCAACTGTTGAGCTAGGTGAAGACTTGCAGCCAAAAATTACTAAGCCCGAAGGCGCTAAACAAGAACACCTATTAAGAACTTTCAAAGATGGCGGCACTGCCGTTACGATTACATTGCCGTCAGAGCTAGCGAGTAGTGAGTATAGCGATAGTGGTCTCGTTGAATTATTAACACGACAAGCTAACAAAGACCTGCTTATTGCATTGGGCCAAAACTTACAAGCCAGAAGAAAGTTTCGTGCTGGCTTGCGAGTATCAAGTCTTGTGTTGGTTATGGCAGCTGGCGAGGGTGCGGGTATTGCAATTTCAGATACTTGGGACCAAATGCTAGGGCGTGGTGCAGGCGGTGCATTGGTAGGCGGGGCTTTGGCAGTTGGGGCTCTTCTTGCGGCAAATAGGGCTCGCTGGGGCGATATGAACAACCTACCTGCTTGGACTATTAGAAAATCAAGAGATTATCAAAAAATACATTGGCAACTTGAAGATACTGCAAAGCAAGGTCCGATTATTTCAATAAACGAGCAAGTAGAAGCTGAACAGTAAAACCTAAATTTAAGCTCTTGGTAAATGAATAAGCAATTTACACCCCACAGGGGTGTTTTTGTTATAGTTAGGCTATGAAAAAAGAGGTAATTTGGGTAGAGGGCTTAAGCGCAGCTGGTAAAGAAATGTTTATCCGGAAAATAGTAGAAGACAAACCTTCAGACTTGCTCAGACAATTTGGATGGTTTAACAAAAAAATCGCTCTTAGCCACATAAGTCTAGCAGCTATTGGCTCACTTGGTGATAGAAGTGCAAAAGCCAATCGGGCTGCAATTGAAGAGGAAGTAATGAAATTGGCGAATGTATACGATGTGATTTTAATAAAAGGGCAATCCTTGGACACAGAGGCAAAGCGCCAGAAGAAAATAGAAAAAATACTGCCCGACTTTCAACACAAAATTATTGTTATACGAGTAAAGGATGAAGATATGGCCGAGCGATTAATGAGCAAGCCGTGGTGGAATAAGTCTGAAGACCCCTTAGAATGGGCGGAAGCAGAGCGAGGCCTTGTTGATGAGGAAATAAAAAGCTTGGCGAAGGACTTTGAGATTATCAACATAAATGGCAATAAAAACAGTAATTACGAAATTATTAAACAATCAGATTGAGATGTTAAAGTTACGGAGTGTTACTCCATGCTCTTACTTAATCAATAAATACTCCTGATACGGCACTTCCAAAATCTTCCTCCACCGAAGGATCTCATCCCTGATTTGGTGTAAACTTTTACTTACCTGGTGCACCACGGATCGACTAATATCAACCCCGCTTACGATTTGGCAATCAAGT
>CAZZAE010000054.1:0-4156 GCA_964652125.1 uncultured Candidatus Saccharibacteria bacterium | reverse complement strand
ATGAATGCGGCAACTAGTGCCGCTATCTGAGTTTTACTCAGTGTGAACTGACGTTGATTTGCACTGCTCAGTTTTTAATGAGCGCTTATAAGTTCCAGTCCGCCCGTAGGCGGGACCTTTTCAGTTCTGCCTGTGCCTCAATATCGCGGAGGCACTCAAAAAAGAGGTCCTATAAGCTAGACAGTAGTTTAACAGATGGTTTCGAGTAGTGTCAACACCTCATTTTGTGCTTTTCCTCACGCAAGCCTCTTATGTTAATAACACAACGTAAATGCCCAGTTAACCTCTTATTTTCTGTTTTTCCTTACACTATCGAAGGCTCAATGCGGGCGGGTTCCGGATGATTACGCCTCCACTCTTCTAGAAGTGGGCCGCCAATAACGCTTCCCCAGTTAGCTACTTCAGTGCTTATTTTCGCAGGTGCCGTCGCTCCTATAACATGCAGCCACACAGACCCTGGCTCCAGACCGTGATATGACATAAATAAACGTTGGGCGTCCCTGTTTGGTCGCTGCAGCAACCTAATATCGTTCTTAGAAACTAAGATAGCCTGCTCTGGGCTGGAACCATCCCTTGGAAGCTCTGCCGGTGTTTCAGAAGTATTATCAGTAGGTTCAGATTCTTTGGTGAGTGTTTTTCCTTCTCCTTCTTCTTCTAACTTCTTAAGCCAGGCCCTCCTATCCCGGCCCACTTGTTCTTTAGACTTTAAGTGTTCCGTCTGTTTGGCATCTGCAGCATTTTTTAGAGCCTTCTTATACTCAACAGTATGTAGCCTCATTAGTTGCTTAGAACGATCCTTTCTTTTCCCAATATCCGTTAACCGATGATCTAGAACCAAATGGGAATATGCTGTATCTGCTTTCTCAGTAAAACTATCCGGTGTCTGGCTGTATTCAGGTGCTCGTCTAGAGGCGCGCTGGATATCCATTCGATCCAAAACCATAGAAGACGGTTCAGCAGGATCAAATTCAGCATTGGAGTTTGGTCTATTTACTGGACTTGCCCGCTCATCTTCTTTTAAGCCCTCGAACGAACCAGCACCAGCTACTTGGACTATATGGCGAACGCGTTCACTTGATAAGTATTCGCTGGACGCCTCGCCTCCGTCTTGTAAAGCCTCATAGTCGTTCCTGTTTACTCCAGAGCCTCTTACTTGGCTGCCTATGCCTGCCTTGATCCCCCACAAAGTTAGTCTATTAATCTGGTGCCTTAAATGTCCAGTTTTAAGATTTAGAGTTTTAAATTTTTTTGGTTCTAAGATATACATACAGACCAAATTTATCAGTTCATCCTCATCTTGATGAAGTTCTAAGTTCATCTTTCTCACCTGGCGTCTTATGAATGGTAAGGCTGCATCGACAAATTTGCTGCGTGATTCCTCATCACCTTTAATGCCGCGGCTGGCGAGTTCCTTAAGTTCATCCTCTATAAGCCGACCTGGTCTATCTTGAATTTCTTTGTCTTTTGTATCTATATAATTTTGCAGAGGGCTGCGAGTCTGCTGCCCCTCATCAGCTTCATCCAAAGGACGATGCTGACGACCATCAGGCGCTTCTCTTGGTTCTACCTCATCAATAAATGGCAGTTCTGGTAGGTCAACTTGTGGTTCTCTTAAGTAGGGCATTTTTTGTTTTTATGTTAACAGAGTACATATTACCATAAGCGGCTTAAAAAGTCAACCTATGCTCCTAGTGTTTTAAAGATGTGTTTTGGGGGTCTTTTTCTAGGATGATTCTTTTCAGGAGCTCTGGATTATCGGTCATAATACCGTCTACTCCCTTTTTGTAAGCAACTTCAATACGTTTTTCGTTGTTTATAACCCAGGCAAAGGATTTAAGCCCTTTTTTATGAAGGTAGTTGATAGACATCTTACTTACAAATATTGCCGGCAGATCTACTGCAAAAAGCTTTGAGCTAAAGGTCGGATTGTGCGCGTAATACATCCATTGCTTGAGTAGATGCACTGGCGACCTACTTAAAACTATTCTGGTAGCCGCTGCGTCATCTAGAAGTAGCTGCAATTTGCGTACTCTTTGGGGATAGAAAGACCCCAGACATACTCTGTTTTGAGCCCCTAGTTCTTTGATTATATTTGCGAGTGGCTCCACGACTCTATCGGTTTTGGCATCGATTAAAAATCTTTGCCTAGGAAAGTCTTTAAAAACCGATTCCAAAAGTGGTAATTCTCTGCCTAAATGGTGGCATAGCTCTTTGTAGGACATCTTCTGTAGCTGCGGGTAGCCTGGCGCAGTTTTTTTTATTTGGATAGCCTCAAACCAGTTCTTGGCCACATGCACTACTACAACTTTGTTATCCGTGGTAGCTAGCACGTCTAGCTCCAAGTATGTATATCCTAGTTTTACAGTTGTTTTGAATACTTCCAAAGTGTTTTCTTTGCGGTACCTATCTTTACCAAAGGCCGACCCACCCCCTCTGTGAGCTATCGCAATCGGGGGCCTCACACCTTTCCAAAAAGGCTGTTCGTCTAAAGCTGATTTGTTCATGTGAACCTAGGTTTTGGTTTTATCTAAAACTTCTTCTGGGATTACGTCTTCGGGCGTATCTTCTTCTATGTCGACCTTTTTATCGACTAGAGCCAGGGAAACTACCCTGTCGCTATCGTTCAGGCGCATAATTCTTACTCCTTGAGTTGCACGCCCTAGGCTTGGGATATTTTTTAGTCCCAATCTGATCGTCTGGCCGTGGGCCGATATGATAATGACCTCTTGATCTAGGCCCACCAGGGCTTTGACGCCTACCAGTGGCCCGGTCTTTTTGTTGACTACGGCCGATCGGATTCCTACTCCGCCTCGCTTATGCGGTGTAAACTGCTCTACCTTAGTCCTCTTTCCGTAGCCGAATTCGCTAATAACAAACATAGAGGTCTTGTCTTCGACGATGTCCATACCAATGACTTGGTCACCGACACGCAGCCTTATACCTCTAACGCCTCTTGAGGCGCGCCCCATTGGGCGGGCGTCTTTTTCGTGGAAGCGAATAGCTTGTCCCTGGGCGGTCGATATAATTACCTCGTTCTCTCCTGTAGTACGCCTAATCCACTTAAGTTCGTCACCGTCGTCTAGTTTTATCGCTATTAGTCCAGTGGTTCGGACGTTCTGATACTGTTCAAACGGGGTCTTCTTAACTACTCCTTTGACGGTGCACATCAGCAAGTGCCCGTCTCCGTTGCCACCTTTACTGATGTTAATAACCGACGTAACGTATTCCTGCTCGGGCTGCAGCTGCAGAAGATTAACCAAAGCCACTCCCTTGGCGTTCAGGCCTACGGCCGGCACTTCGTAGGTCTTTAGGCGGAATACACGTCCCTTGTTTGTAAAGAAAAGCAGGAAGTCATGTGTAGAGGCATTTACAACATGCTCTATGACGTCTTCTTCCCTGGTCGTCATTCCTCTCCTGCCTTTTCCACCTCGGCCTTGCTTCTTGTAATCAGCAATAGACGAGCGTTTTATGTAGTTAGCTGAAGTAAGCGTTACAACAACCTGCTCGTCGGGGACTAGGTCTTCGTCGCTCATTTTGCCAAGCTCGCCGGCGACTATTTTTGTGCGGCGTTCGTCGCCAAACTGGTCTTTTAGCTGCTGGAGTTCGTCCTTAATAATCTTGAGTATCTTCTTCTCGTCGGCCAGAATGCCCTCTAGCTTGTCAATTAGCTTCATTAGCTCTGCTAGCTCGTCTTCTATCTTCTTGCGCTCTAGACCTGCAAGCCGCCTCAGCTGCATAGCCAGGATAGCCTGGGCCTGGATCTCGCTGAGTTTAAACTGCTTGATCAGGTTTTCTTGGGCTTCTTCCTGGGTTTGGCTGGCGCGGATGGTCTTTATGACCTCATCTATATGGTCTAGAGCTATTTTTAGGCCTTCTAGAACGTGAGCGCGGGCTTTAGCCTGCTTTAACTCGTATTCGGTGCGCCGGCGCACCACGACTTTTCTGTGCTTGATATACTCGCCTAAAATATCGGCTAGGCCCAGGACTCGGGGTTGGATCCCATCAACCAAAGCCAGCATATTGTAGTGAAGAGTCAGCTGCAGCGGTGTCAGTTTAAACAGTTGATTGAGGAGTTTCTTGGGGTAGGCGTCCTTTTTCAGATCGATTACAATCCGGACGGTGCCGCGGGCAGTCTCGTCACGCAGATCGCGGATAC
>CAZZAE010000053.1:0-4245 GCA_964652125.1 uncultured Candidatus Saccharibacteria bacterium | reverse complement strand
CCCCCCCGGCAGGTTGTTATCTAGGTCACGACGGCATACGATATAAGAAAAAAGTACCGCTGAGATTTATTTTAAGTTCTCAAGACAGTCCTGAGTGCACTCATATTACCGAGCTTTTAAAGCAACAGTGGCAGGCAGTTGGAGTAGATCTACAGATTGACTTAAAACCTGCAGCGGACTTGCAAGCCAAGCTCTCAAACCACGACTATGATGCTCTACTTTATGGAATAGAGTTGGGTAAGGATCCTGACGTATTTCCTTATTGGGATAGTACTCAGGCAGATGTTCGTAGCCAAAACCGACTTAATTTCAGCGAGTATAAATCTGTGATTGCTGACACCTCACTAGAAGCCGGACGGACTCGGCTAGATCCAGCGCTTAGAATTATAAAATACCAGCCGTTTTTACAAGCTTGGCGAAGTGATGCTCCAGCAATTGCTTTATACCAACCACGCTTTTTGTATGTAACTCGTGGCCAAGTCTTTGGTTTTATACCCACTAGTTTTAGTAACGGTATCGGTCGCTACGCTAACGTCAACAACTGGGAAATACGAGAAGATAAACTGCCTAGGTAGTTACAAAAGATCCAATATTGTAAGCGTTAGAAGAGTGCTATTATTGTAGTAGATAGGAAAAACAAAAATGTCTCGATACCATCGTCAACAGCATGTTAGAAAACATCGAATATTAATTGTTAAAAAAACCGCCAAATATCGGCTGGTTGATAGGGCAACTTATATAGTGGCAATTTTAGAGCCCTTAATAACCGTACCCCAAGTACTTGTCATATTTCGTACTCATACTGCTGCGGGTGTATCGTTATCGACATGGTTCGGTTATGAATTACTCACCTTAGTTTGGCTGTGGTATGGATACGTCCATAAGGAACGTATTATTTTGTTATACCAGGGTATGTTTATGTTAGTCCAGACGGCAGTCATAATTGGTGGACTAATGTATGGTGCTAAGTGGTAGTGAATTTGTCGAAAGTATAAGCACTTATGCCAATGTCAACAACTGAGAGATTCAAGAGGGTGAACTATCAAGATAGCTAATTATTACGTGCGCTATTGTTTATTAACAATACTCATAGCAAATTGACAGTTAGCTAGAATAGTACTATTATTTATTATCATTAGCGTTTATAAACGACTTTTATAAAAATGCCCAAAAAACAAACGGTAAAAAGAAAAAGCATCTTGCTCTTGAGCACTAAACGGATGCGAATCATAACGTTTACAATTATATTTGCAGCGGTTGGTGCTGCCTTCCTATTAAAGTCATTTGCAGCTACTACTAACGGCAAATTCATATACCAAACATCTAACGGTATATTTGCTCAAAATGCTGACGGTACGGGACTAAATCAAGTCACATCCAATCAATCTTATTATCTACCAATTATTCGTCATCCCAACGGCCAATATGTCGCTTATGCATATTACGATAAGATAAGCTCGACATATCAAGGCAAAGTTGTGACTATTGATGGTAAGACAAGTACGACATTTTACACCGCACGAGCATGCAGTAATTACTATAGTGATTTCTTTAACCACGCAGCTTTTAGAAGTACACTTGATGGAACTCAGCCCAGACTAGTATTTACATTTACTACTGTTAAATGGCGCGATGCCCAGTGCTCTACAAGTTACACCCCGGTATCCACACAGATAATGGCTATCGATGCCGATGGTAGTAAACCAACTATATTTGTAACTAAAGCGGGTTATGAATTTAGCGATGTAAATTGGAGCGTTGATGGCAAGATATACTTTAAAAGATGTAATCAAACGACATTCGTTTGTGATCTAGTAGTAAGGGAAACTGATGGTACTAGAAAAGTCTTGATCAGTAATCTATCAACATATGTACTTTCTGGCGATGGGACGAAAATTTTGTTTAATACAGCTGATCATCCAAGTGCAATATACGGAATCAATAGCGATGGAACCAATAAATGGACTATTTTTTCAAACTTAGGCGAAAAACTATATCTACAATGTGCAGGCTATTCAGGTTATTACTTTGCGTTTAAGGGATCTGCTTCAAGCACGTATCCATACGTAAACTTATACTTCGCTCAAAGTAGCGGAGCAGGTTTAAAAAAATTAGACTACGGTTTAGATTTTAAAGGCTGTGTCTTTTCACCCCAAAATGATAGGATCCTAATCTCTAAACATGTAAGTAATCAGGCCACCAACAACTCAAGTCTTTATAGTATTGTTCCGTACAACTCTACTTTAAAAATTAATTATGCTACACCCTATTTTCCGAGTGATACCTTTGATTGGTAGAAAAGCTATTTAGTACTATTTGGTGGGCGAAAGAGGACTTGAACCTCCACGAGCCGAAGCTCACTAACTCCTGAAGCTAGCGCGTCTACCAATTCCGCCACTCGCCCGAGTGCGGCTGTATTGTAGAGCAAGAAATCACCAAGAGCAAATATGCTATAGTTACTAGCAGAATATTTGAGTGTTAACCGATATAATTTATGAGTAAAGTAGCGCATTATTTACAAGAACATTTACTTGGCGAAGTGCTAACAGCACCTGATGCACGCAAGTACTTTTCGACTGATGCCAGCATTTTCTCGATAACGCCCTCAATGGTCCTTTATCCCCGAAATGAAAACGATGTCCGTAAAACCGCCCGTTTTACCTGGCAACTTGCTGAACGGGGTAGAACCCTACCCATTACTGCCCGAGGCTTGGGCGGTGACCAGACTGGTTCAGCTATAGGTCCTGGCATTGTTATGGTATTTCCTGGGCATATGAACCGCATATTAGAATTTGACGGTAAGACCGGTACCGTTTCGGTTGAACCAGGTATTACGTTTGGCAAGCTGCAGCAGACGCTTCATACCCACGGCCGCTTTTTACCACCTTATCCAGGATCTCAAGAGTACAGTACCATCGGTGGAGTTATTGCCAATAACTCAGGTGGCGAAAAGTCAGTTAAATACGGCAATATTCGTAATTACGTTAAGTCACTAAAGGTAGTTTTAGCTAACGGCGAAGTCATTGAGACCAAGCGTATTAGTAAACGCGAACTCAATAAGAAACTTGGTCTAGCAACACTAGAGGGTGAAATTTACCGATCACTGGATTTATTACTTGAAGAAAACCGAGATACAATTGCAAAAATGAAGCGAGCTGTTACTAAAAATACAGCAGGTTATGATCTTGCGGACATTAGGCGAAAAGACGGTTCATTTGATCTGACACCATTAATAGTCGGCTCTGAAGGTACCCTCGGTATTATCACTGAAGCTCAAGTCAGTACAGAACTGCATAATCCTAACCCTACTCTTATCGCGGCATTTTTAGATGATGCCAGATTAGCTGATGAAATAATGGCGGAACTGCGCAAATTGCCCGATGGTCCTAGTGCCGCAGAAGTTTACGATCAGCAGCTGCTTCGATTGATTGATCACCATAATCCCAACCAACTTAAAGGGATTATTGATAAACCATTTCCAGCACTAGTGATAATTATTGAATTTGATAATTTAAGCACTAGGGTCCAAAACCGAATGACCAAAAAAACTCAGAAAATTCTCAAACACAACCAAGTAAATTATTTTGCAGCCTCCGATGATAAGGGCAAGGAAAAGATCCTAAAAATTCGTGATGCTGCCTCAGCAGTTTTAGCCCAGACAGAAGGCAACTTAAGACCCCTGCCGTTTATTGATGACGGTATAGTACCGGTTGATCGGTTTAATGATTACTTATCCGGTATATACGAACTGTGTAGTCGACACCGCCTACAAACAGGTATTTGGGGACATATTGGTGATGCTAATTTGCACATGCGACCATTTATGGATCTAGCTCAAGTCGGTGACCGACAAAAGCTATTTAAATCTATGGATGACTATTACCGCTTTGTAATTGGTCTAGGTGGCAGTACCAGTGGCGAAAATGGCGATGGCCGCCTGCGTGCACCCTATCTGCTTGATCTGTACGGCAGTGAAGTTTATACCTTGTTGCAAAAGGTCAAACAAGTCTTTGATCCCTATGGTACCTTAAACCCTGGTGTAAAGATTAATGTCACACTTGACGACATTAAACCGCTGGTTAGAAGCGATTACTCGCTAAACCATATGTATGATCATTTACCTCACGCCTAATATAAGCTTGAGTTTTTAGCTGAAAACAGATAAGATATCCATGCTGTAAAACGGGCAAGTGGTGAAATTGGTATACACGCAGCCTTGAGGTGGCTGTGCCGAAAGGCGTGGAG
>CAZZAE010000052.1:0-4283 GCA_964652125.1 uncultured Candidatus Saccharibacteria bacterium | reverse complement strand
AAAAGGAGCGGGGGTGGTACCGTCACAAACATTTCATGACCACATAAAAGAGCTCCGGATGCGCTTAGCTTGGATATTCTTAGCTATAGCTGTAACCGCTGTAATTAGTTATGTAATCCGCGTACAAGTAATCCGTTGGCTACAAAGGCCACTTGGGGCGACACTTTTCTATTCGTCTCCAGCCGGTAGTTTTAATTTTATTTTAAAATTATCAACAATGATTGGCATGTTCGTGGCAATGCCGGTCATATTTTATCAATTACTAAGATTCATAGAACCAGCTCTACCAATAAGAATAAGTAGACGACTTATGACATTAGTGATAGGGTCATCTTTTATATTGGCGCTTGCCGGCATTGCTTTTGGCTATTTTTATATGATCCCAGAGTCACTTCACTTTTTCGCCGGTTATGCTACCGCTCAAATTAAGCCCCTTATCTCAGCCAATGAATATTTGACCTACTTAATTAACAACTTAGTGGTATTTGCTATTGTCTTTCAAATACCTCTCATTATTTTATTAATAAACCGAATTAAGCCACTAAAACCAAGCTTACTTCTGCGCTACCAGCGACATGTAGTAGTAGGGTCGGCCGCGCTAGCGGTAGTTTTACCGTTTACCTATGATCCAGTGTCTCAATTTATAGTAGCCATACCAATTGTTGTACTGTTTTATCTATCGATTATTTTACTTTGGATCGCAAATCGAAAACGTAAATACCCTGAAGCAACTATGCTTGTTGACCAGCCGATTAATACACCGATACCAACCCCAGCACCTGCGCGGCAACCGCAGCCTTTATTTCCCCAAATTCTGCCACCCGTTACAACCGTATCGAAGTCTCTTGCAATGGAGGGGATGATTGCCAGACCTATGCAAAATCCTACACCTCGTAGGACAGAATATGCCAATACTATAGCACTACGTCAACCAGTTACATCACAAACGCCCAATCGTCCCTCCCTGCCAAGGCCCAGATTAACTATTGATGGCATAAGTCCTCCATTACCATCGTCTATTTAGGACTCAAATAGCCTTGACATCTACTTAGATATTGCTTATTCTTATAGGGAAACTAATAAATAACCATATCTAACTAAAGTTATGGTCAAAAATGGATAAACAAAAAAACTTACAAAAACTATTTAATAAGCCGATGAATCGCAAGCAGTTCTTGGGACATGTTGGTGCTGGTGCCCTAACAATTATAGGGGTTAGTGGCCTACTCAAGAGCATGTTAGATTATGGTGGCCGGCCAAGACAAACGGCTATAGATGGTTATGGTACATCCGCATACGGTGGTGTAAAAAAGTAATTTAATTTCTTGTTCTGGATAGTTACCTGATGCAATTACCAAAGACTTTATAATCTATTAGATAAATAATGTAAAATAGCTTTGTGACTCGAAACAAACAAACAAATTGTTGAGTATATGCAACATTCAAACCGAATTAAGTTATTGTTGACGCCATCTCTACTTGGTGGGTTGACAACAGTTCTTTTGAGTACAGGGGTACTTGGGATTGCAGTGTATTCTTTTCTGGCAGGTAAGGGGGCAATCTATGAATACTTATTTGGTCCCAATAGCTCTGCTGAGCTTATTCGCCAATCCAGAGGTACCGCTGGGGCTTTTGGCGACACCGTTTTTGGTAATCAAACCCTGACTAAGATTCTATATTTTGCTTTTTGGATGATCGTCGGACTTGTGGTTTATATAATTCTGCATGCTGTAATAAAAGGAGCGGCAGTAGCAGCTGAGGACATACAAGAATCAACGTATAAAAATGTGCGCATTAGAGAAATGTTAACTAATATTGGTACCCGTTTAGCCGTAAGACTAGCGGTATTAATTGCTTGGATAATTTATTGGGCTTTTTTCATAAAAACTCTATTACCCCTTAGTATTTTGTTGGCTCGTTCGGGAGCATCTAATCTGCCAAGCCCAACCGGATGGCTATATGGTCTATCAGGTCTAGCAATATTGGTACTTTGTGTACATATACATCTCATATTTTTGCGTCTAATTATGCTCCGGGCCAGGTTATTTGAAAGCGAAGAAGAAATTTAATTAAAAGCGTGTGTATATGAGGCTTGTACTCAAGTTAACTCCTAGACGTAGAATTGCTATATAATAATGTATTGTTAGCATAAGCAATGACAGACAATAATCATTCCAACAAAGACTTTTTAACAAAAGCTGCGGAAGCCCCGGCTCAGGTCTTACAAAGTACGGTTGAGGAAGCCGGTAAGGTTTTACATGCTATTCCGACCGATCAAATGGTTAAGACCGCTAGAAAAACGGGTGCTTACTGGGCTGATTTAGGGCCCGGGTTAACTACCGGTGCATCAGATGACGATCCCTCAGGCATTGCCACTTATTCACAAGCTGGAGCCCAATATGGTTTTGGACTACTGTGGTTAGCGGCTTTTACGTTTCCACTAATGGCAGTGGTGCAGGAAATGTGTGCTCGAATCGGTTTGGTCACTGGACGAGGACTAGCTGGTAATATCCGAACCTTTTTCCCGCGTAAAGTTTTATATGCTTGTACCGCACTTTTGTTTGCAGCCAATGCCTTTAATATAGGTGCCGATCTGGGGGCTATGGCTAAGGGTGTACAACTGCTTAATCCCAAGCTAAATTTCTCACTTATTGTTATCAGCTTCGTTGTCGTTAGTTTACTTCTTCAAATTTACACTCCATATAAACGATATGCTCGCTATCTTAAATACCTTGCACTAGTGCTTTTGGCCTATGTATTTTCAGCCATAGTTGCACATTTGAATTGGGGTAATGTTTTAAGCCATGCATTTGTGCCCTCAGTGAAGTTCCACAAAGAACAACTACTGTTAATATGTGCCATTTTAGGGACTACAATTTCTCCTTATTTATTCTTTTGGCAAACTTCACAGGAGGTAGAAGAAGAGGTTGAAAGCGGGCAAACTTCAATCGCTTCACGTAAGGGAGCAACTGCGAAAGATATGAAAAAAATGAGGACAGATATTTGGAGTGGAATGTTGCTGTCCAACATTGTGATGTTCTTCATAATTGCTGCTTGTGGGGCTATATTATTTAGCCACGGAATTACTAAAATAACTACTGCAGCTCAGGCGGCTGAAGCTCTGCGACCATTTGCAGGCAATGCCACCTACTTCTTATTCGCGATTGGTATCATTGGCACTGGTTTGCTTGCCATCCCAGTACTGGCTGGCAGCAGTAGTTATGCGATTGCGGAAAGTTTAGGGTGGCGAGGCGGCTTAAACCGTAAACTAAAACAGGCCCACGCTTTTTATGGAATCCTTATTATTTCAATGCTTGTTGGGCTAGGCCTTAACTTTATTGGCCTCGACCCCATTAAAGCATTAATTTACAGTGCTGTAGCTAACGGCTTAGTGGCACCTGTGGTACTTCTTCTAATAGTCATTATTAGTAGTAACAAGAAGGTTATGGGTGAATGGGTAAATAAGCGAAGCACAACCTTTCTTGGTTGGCTCGTTACTCTGTTAATGTTTGCCGCCGGACTTGCCGCCATTTTTGCTCTATTTTAGATAAATTACTCGTAGCGAAGTGCATCAATCGGGTCTTTATGTGCTGCTTTTGCAGCTGGCATAATTCCAAATAATATACCAACTAGTACTGAAGCTAGGCAAGCAATTAAGACTATTGGTAGGGTTATTGCTGGTTGCAAATGAGTAAATATCCGGATGCCAATGTTAGTCAAAATGGCAATCAACAATCCCGCTAAGGCTCCAACACCACATAAAACAATGGCTTCAATTAAAAATTGGCCCAATATTTGCTGACTGGTAGCACCAAGCGCCTTTCTAATACCGATTTCTCGGGTTCGTTCAGTCACCGATACAAGCATAATGTTCATGATGCCTATACCTCCCACGACAAGTGAAATGGCTGCAATACCGGCTATAAAACCCGTCAGTAAATTAAGTATATCGTTGGTTACTGCTAAATTTTCATCTGGTTTGAGAACGGTAAAATCATCCTGCTGACCATGGGCAACAGAAAGTCGTTGGTTGATGGCGGCAACGGTAAGGTCTGTCTTATTGGCATCGATAGGCTTTACTAGAACTTGAACTAATTGGCTATTACCACCGGTGAGCTTTTGGGCCTCGCCGTAGGGAATAAAAATTGCATTGTTAAAATCCGGCCCCAGAGCAATAGGTGAAGAATCAAACCTATCGAATATGCCCCGAATAACAAAGTCTTGCCCATGTATATTTAAAGTCATGCCTACTGGTGATTCTTCATGGAATAATCTAATTGCCA
>CAZZAE010000051.1:0-4627 GCA_964652125.1 uncultured Candidatus Saccharibacteria bacterium | reverse complement strand
GCAAAATTTGTAATTGCAAAAGCATTTACTCGTGTACGTAACTTTGTAGCCAGCGTTTTTACGCCACGCGCAAACTTTGCGTACGCAACAGCTTAAATTACGATTTAAGCCATGCTGAGTACGACATCAGATAGTACTCAAATGCGTGTCATATTATCTGTTTGCTCAAGTGTAACTGATCCTACACATTTGCTAAGACTTTGGATCAAAGATATATGACTTTTTGGTCATTTACCGGCCATATATCTTACATCTAAATGACCTAAACTTGTAGAAGACTAACGACGTAAACCGATGGACGCGGTGGCAGTAACCGCCAGCTCCACCATAAGCATTTTGACCTCTGTCAACAGACAGAATGTATTATCTTTATGTATTGACTATACAATCCTAATATGATATTATATTGCTATTGAATCTCTCAGAAGTATTATTATGAGTTATAGCGAGAAGCAAGCAATAAAGCACATTACAGCTGCAATTAAAAATGCAGAGTCACATCATGGCACTGAATCGGGCGAACGACTTGCAGAATTAGAGAAAGCCATAGAAGATGGCCGACTATTAACATTGGGTGAGTTCTCACTTATGGGAGCGGATGTTGATGTATCAAATATAAAGTCCATTATGGATGCTGATGGATTTACTGACCGCAATTTTGCTGTACTAGTATTAGGTAAAAATACCCGAATTGCCGAAGGTAGTAATGTTATTTGTTCGGCTATCATAGATAGCACGCTTGACAGTACTTCTGAAGTAACGGATGGTTCGGTGGTTATAAACTCCGAACTTAAAAGAGGTACCCATATCAGGGATACATTACTGGAAGATACACGCTTAACAGCAGTGCGTGGTTCAAGTGGTGGCAACGAGATAACTGGCGACATTGAATTTGCATCAATTGCTGCTAGTGGTAACCAAGTATTTGTCACTCCTTACCCTAAACGGGCTGACTGGTAACGTTAGTTGGGGTATATACCTCTAGGGAACCAACAACTTCTTACGCCGTTCTTCCTCACTATTGAACTCAATGAAGTCATCCCAGAGTAAATACCGCAATCTATCAATTTCTTTAAAGATGAGGTGTGCATTATTTTCAAGGTGCTCCGCTATAAACACTTCGAGCTTGAGATTATAGTTGATTTACCTTGACCTTGTTAAATATTAAAAATTAGTCTTTAATTACATACACTCCGTGAAAGCACCACATTCTTTAGTTACTAATCTTCAAGCAAATCTAAAACCTAATTCGTTAGTTACAGATATTGGATCAAATGTTTCAGACACGGGTTTATATCTTGCTCAAGAGGGCCACACAACAGTCTCAATTGATATTCTAGAGAAGCCACTTATAGAAGGCTCTCGCAGCTCTGCAAGACTTGGAAATTTAGCTTCTAGAGATTTTTTTATAGAAGGTAGCGCAACAGATTTAATGTTTGGCGATGAGCAGTTTGACGCTGTCATTTCAACAATTACACTCCAAGAAATTCCAAGAGCATTATTGCCTAAAGCTATGGGCGAAATTAGGAGAATTACAAAACCAGGTGGCTTAAATGCGTTAAGAGTTTATGCCGGAACAGTAGATGAAATTGATAAGAAACCAAATCACTCAATATTCGAATTTGGTGCACTTGAACTTATTTATAAGTCGAAATCTTGGAAAACTATTTCCTATAAAGAGAAACATAACCCTGTTCACACGGATGGCCAAGGGAAAACATGGGTAAGTTCGTTTAGCGAGATCATTGCTATCAAGCCAAACGAGACAGATGTTGACAGACAATTACTTTTGGCTAAGGCAGAATATTATAGAAGGTCAGACCCTGAGCTTTATGATTATTTCATTCAAGAAGCCAATATTAGATAAATATTAATAAACATATACTGATCATAAATAGCATTATCTTATTACGATAATGCTTTTTTGATATAATAAACCTAAGACCTTAAGTTAAGGTATTGGGGTAAAAAGTGAACAGTCCTGAAACTCTACCAGAGACACGAATTGAAGAAGAGGTATTGATAACGCTTGGATATGAACACGCCCTAGACGTTGTTATCGGAGACAATAAACTGGTTACAGGTCGTAACTTTTTAGATGCCTACCCAGAAGATTCACCTCATCGGCAATCAACTGAAGATTTACTTATTGGTTTTAGGCATATGGATAGTGAAGACGCTGATTATGATGAAATCAGACAACTCTTGTTAACATATTTTGATGCTTGGTTTGGTGCACCAAAACCTGTTGAAAGCGAATGATTAATATCGACATGATGAAAGCTAGATTAGGAATCTGAAATGGGTGACGAATCTACCGCAACTATGACAATTGATATTGTCCAGGACACTATCATACAAGATGCTGAAGCAGTTATTGCACTAGATAATCTTGAGGCAGCCCCAGATAAAGTCTATTCACACACTCTGGCTGATGGACGTGAGGTTAGTGGAACATTTGAGCAAATCATGGACCCAAAGAATGGTTGCATTCTGGGCAAATTATCTGTTCAAGAGGCCATGCAAGTTATAGAAAAACAAGATTTGATTAATAGAACTGCAGAAAAAGGTCGAGCCATTAGGGAGGCCAAAGAATCTGCAAATCGCAAACAAGAGCCAAAAACTGAAACTATAAAACAGGAAAGTAAGACCGTTGAGCAAAGCCCAAAGCTAAATACAACTACAAACTTATATGAAGAAAATCTCCAAAAAATTGCCCACCTGAAGACAATTGAGAACTTGATAAGAAAAAACGAGATGGACGAAAAATTGTTAGATGATGATGCTAATAAACACTCTCCGGAAAAGAATAAGCAGAATGAGGTTAAAGATAAAAAACCTGGTAAAGATAAATTGATGACAAATTTAACTCAAGAAAACAAGGTCAAGTTGCCCCTGGCAGAAAAATCCATTCGTGAGTCCGGCAAGACTAAACATTCAGACTCTGAAGTATTGATAGCGAAAGCAGATATCCCCTCCTCTTCAACCAAAATTGAATCTGACAAGGCAACTCTTGGTAAAATTCAAGAATTTTTAACTACTTTTAAAACAGAGGAAGATGCACCCGCACTGGATGCTAATGAATTTAAGTTGAGTGATGATCAAGAGGTACCGATTGAAACTGAAATCTTGATAGAAAATTCCTCAATTAAACCTGAAGCAGATATAGATGATGAAACTATGGAAATATTCAATCAATTAATAGAACTAGACTCTAAAATTCCCGATGTTTCCGATTTAATTGAACCCGAAGCAGCCACAATCAGTACTTTTGAAGATTTTATTAATTCTCAAGATTTGCCAGATAAACCTATTAGCTTGGAAGATATTCAATTATGTGCCGATCAGCAAACCATTGAAGAAACTCTTGTCCAAATGGTCTCCTATTTAACATCAGCTGAAACCGGAAATGATGATACTGAGTCGATCTCAATAATTAACAATGAACAGACAGTAATAAAATTACTACAAGAAATTGAAGCCGAATTAGTCAAATTTTCGCGGGTAAGCTCTGATGAAAAAGAAGTTCATCAACTTACTCCTGAAATTACTCAAAAGCTACTTGCTCTGCTCAAAGCTGTTGGTTACGAGCAACCCCGTGAAGCATTACTAGATTTTGTTTCTGGGCACAGTATTGAGTTTTTGTTGCAAGCCATTCATTATTTGTATCAACTTACAGATCAAGATTATAGAATGGAGTTCCTTCAAAACGGGTATAGTGCACCGCTTCTAATGTCACGAAACGACTCGCTTGCTTTAAGATTTGGTAAATTATTACTTGGTCTTATAAAAAATAATACTGACAATGCTCAGTTGAGCACACAATCGTCTAATTTCTAGCAAAAACTTATTGTCTACTTAATTTTAATTACATTTTGGATGTATGTATTCTTACAGCCAAGTTTGTTATTTCTAGTTATTATAACAATGTATTAAGTAATAAATAAGGAGGTAAATATGCTCGTAACTATAGCAATCATCTTAGCGATTTTATGGCTTTTGGGAGTATTAGTGATTCATATATCTAGTCCATTGCTACATATCATTTTACTTGTTGCAATTGTCGTATTTATCTTCAATTTAGTGTCAGGTAGAAGCAGCGTATAATGCCAGTATTGAACTAGACAATAACTGAAAGGATACGATTATGTCAGACGATGTACAAAAAGTCAGTGAAACAACAACTCGCACCGGTGATACAGTACAAAAAACTACCGCCGTAGATAATCCAGGAGCTAAAGCTGAACATAATCAGAATGTTGCAGAGCGAGTAGTTTGGTATATTGCTGGTGTTTTACTGGTACTGCTAGGGTTTCGTTTCGTACTATCCTTGCTAGGTGCAAATACTACAAACAGCTTTGCTAATTTTATCTATAATACTTCCCACCCTTTTGTTTCTCCATTTTTTAGCTTGTTTAGTTACAAGACAAATTATGGAGTTTCTAAATTCGAGATCTACACGCTAGTTGCCATGATATTCTATGCAGTTGTGGCATTTGGCATCGCCAAATTGGTTACACTAAACCGCGACTAATATCTTGCTTTCAATATTTGTTATTTGTACTTTAGACTGCTAAGAGTTGTCTTTGCATGAGTTGGGTTGTGGGAATATTGTGTTTATGCTATA
>CAZZAE010000050.1:0-5408 GCA_964652125.1 uncultured Candidatus Saccharibacteria bacterium | reverse complement strand
GTACTTTCAATCTTGGTGGCTATGTCACGGGCAAGCTTAATAGCAGCCAGATCATCAATATCTACAGGCTTAACAAAGACCCTAACTTCTCGTCCAGCGCTTATAGCGTAGGCTTTTTCAATCCCGCCAAAACCAGTGGCTACATTTTCTAGATCACGCATACGCTCAACAAAGTTTTCAGCACTAATGTTACGGGCACCAGGTCGTGAGGCGCTAATAGCATCAACCACTCGAACAATTAAAGCTTCGGTAGTAGTAGCTTCCATATCATCGTGATGGGCTTCTGCGGCATGAGCCACCTCTTCTGGTACACCATACTTTCGCAAAATCTCACCACTAATATGGTGATGCTTGCCTTCCATCTTGTGTGTTAGTGCTTTACCTAAGTCATGGACCAGGGCTGCATATTTAGCCGTCTTGGCATCAGCACCAAGCTCTTCAGCAATCATGCCGGCAATATGTGCCATTTCGGTTGAATGCTTTAGCACGTTTTGACCATATGAAGTACGGAATTTAAGTTCACCTAAATACTGTAAGACTTCTTTGGGAATACCAATGATGCCAACTTCACGGGCAGCATCTTCAGCTGTCCGGACTACATCTTTTTGGACTTCTTTTTGAGCCTTTTCAACTACTTCCTCGATTCGTCCAGGATGTACACGACCATCTTTGAGTAGCATCTCAAGAGCTTGACGAGCTACTTCTCGGCGAACCGGATCAAATGAACTCAGGATTATCATGCCAGGGGTATCATCAACCATGATGTCGACACCAGTTGCCCTCTGTAGAGCCTGAATATTACGTCCCTCTTTGCCAATAATGCGACCCTTCATTTCCTCGTCTTCCAATTTAACTGCCGTAACAGTACGCTCAGCTGTAACTTCACTAGCCATTCGCTCCATAGCACTAGTTATAACCATAGCGGCTGTATCCTCAGCATTATCTTTAGCTTCGTTTTGAAGTTTAGCAACTAGCCCCATTAGATCACCCTTAATATCTCGTTCAGTCATTTTAAGTAATTTATCGGCAGCATCTTCTCGGGTCAGCTTAGCTATTTTTTCTAGCTTATCTTGCTGTTTCTTACGAATATCTCGAATTTCGTTTTTAAGATCTTCGACTTCTGATTCACTTTTACGTAAATTGTCTGATCGCTTGTCTAAATCATCAAGCTTTTTATCAATTGTTTCTTCCCTGGAAATTAGACGAGTTTCTAACTCCTTTTGCTCTTTGCGGTGAATTTGGTCATCCTTACGCGCAGTTTCAGTAATTTCAGCGGCTTTTTCACGAGCCTCACTTACTAGCTTATCCCCGTCTTTTTTAGCTTTGGCTAATTCTTTTTTCGCAGCGTCCTCGGCTGAGCCAAGTTTTTGTTTAGTTACATATGTGTTGGCACCAAAACCAACACCAATACCAACAATTGCCAATACAATGGTAATTGGATCCATAACTACTCCTTCTCGTTGCAGGCTGTCCCGATGCGGCGATCACTATCACTTCATTAGTCGCTGGTTCAACCTGATAATCGAATTGAATTAAAAAATTTCAAGTAAGGATTCTGCTCTCAAAACAGCTGTAATCCTGGCTATACTATAACGTGCTTTTGCGCCATTGGTCAAACGCTTATGGTCACTTTTTAGGCTGTGTAATATTAACTGGAGCACCGTATTTAGGAATGGCAATCTTATCGTTATCACCACTTTTTAACCTGCCAATACCATTTTTTATCCATATTTTGCCACCACCGGCGACAATTGGCACGTCTAATCCGTAAGCTATAGCGTTTCCAACGCTTAAGCCAATGCGTAGTCCAGTAAAACTGCCAGGACCGGAGAAGCAAATAAGACCTTCAATATCTTGTAATCTTTTACCACTAGGTTTAAGCATTTTAGCAATCTTATTATGCAGCGTTTCGGCCAGCTGACGGTGAGCTTCCCATTTTTCATAAACTAATTCTTCCAAGTCATCATAAAGACCAATTTCAGCTTGAGGTTTATCGGTGCGAATAGTTAGAATAATCATCTTAAATTCCGCATCAGATAATCTAATTCTTTGGGGAAGGTGAATACAAATTCACGGCTGTTATCACCAGTAGCTTTAATATGAATCTTCAATCTATTTTCAGGCATTACACCTTTAACTATGTCAGCCCATTCAGCCACAACAACACTACCTGGTTGGTCAATTACCTCCGCTAAATCATTGGTAATGGAACCGGGTTCACTCAATCGGTAAAAATCAAAGTGATAAAGAGTTAAATCCTTTGCTCGGTACTCACGCCTAATGGTAAAAGTAGGGCTAGCGACATTATCGGTACTACCCATACCTCGAGCTAATCCTCGTACAAATGTCGTTTTACCGCCACCTAGGTCACTGACCAGCTCAATGACCTCACCGCCTCTAAGAGCTTGGCCAATTTTTTCACCTAGTTTTTCACTACTTACGGCATCCTTAGAACTAATCTGCAACTTCTCTGTGGTATTCATATCAACCTATACTAGCGCGAAGAATCAAGGACATACAATAACATTTGCAAAAATATTAAATTTATAGGCAACCATATTGTTCTACACCATCAATAATTATATAATAACTTTTACGGAGGACTATTGTGGTAGAAGTTTACAATAGCGGAGATACACTGGATAGGTTTCAGGTAATTGGTGATATCACAAACGGTAAGGCGTTACTTAGTTTGTCTGGTGAAATGGATCTTGGTAATTATCTAGAAGCAGGTAAATATTTCGACTCAGTTGTTGAAAACCCCAATGTTACTGATAGTGTTATCGATATAGACATGTCTCAGTTAGATTTTTTGGATTCTTCTGGATTATCGGCAATATTATCATTTAGCGCTAAACTTGAAGCACAGCAAAAAAGAGTTGTTGTTATAAATCCCAACCGTGATGTATTAAAAATATTTGAAATAACTGGCCTCAAAGATTTTTTCATTGCTGATAGTACTGAATAAGCAAAAATAGGTTTTAAATAAAATCCCTTACGCTTAAATAACACAGGTGTAATGTATTATTAAACAATGAAGAGAGTTTCGCCATTTAAAGCTATGGTGATATTAGTTGTAACATTACTCATTGCTATGGTTGGCTACAATCAACTAAAGCAATCTCATGCAACTAGTGCAGACATTAATAATGATGGTTCAGTTGACGTTTTTGATTTATCCATTTTAGCAGCTCATTATGGCCAACCTGGTCAGACCTTCTCTACTGGTGACCTAAACGGTGATAGCACTGTCAATGTACTAGATTTAAGTGTCCTGGCTAGTGCATGGGGTAGCGCAAACATCGGTAACCCCCTAACTGTCAAAGTCTCAGGAAATCACTTAGTCGACAATAATGGAAATACTGTGCAACTGCGCGGTGTCAATCGATCTGGCACCCAATACGCATGTATTGAAGGTTGGGGATTCTTTGATGGTCCGACAGATGCGACCGCTTTAGGTGCCATTAAAGCTTGGGGAGCAAATACTGTCAGGGTTTCTCTCAATGAGGATTGTTGGCTAGGTATTAACAGTGCGCCAACACAGTACTCTGGTTCTAACTATCAAACAGCCATAAAAGACTATGTGACTAGATTAAATGCTCTCGGACTCAGAGTAATATTAGATCTACACTGGAACGGACCAGGAACTACACAAGCAACTGATCAACTGACTATGGCTGATCGCGATCATGCTCCAGCTTTTTGGAGTAGTGTGGCTAGTAATTTTAAAAACAATCCATCAGTTATCTTTGACCTTTACAATGAACCACACCCCGATACTAACCACGACACTACTGCTGCCTGGACCTGTGTTAGAGACGGTGGGACATGTCCTGGAGTAACATTTACTGCTGCAGGCAGTCAAGAAATGCTAAATGCCATTCGTAACACCGGTGCAACTAACGTCGTCATGGTTGGAGGACCACAGTACGCAGGTGTCGTTGATCAATGGACAGCTTACAAACCAAACGATCCACTCGGTCAACTAGCTGCTTCAATCCATATCTACTTCGTCGATCCAAACAACATATCTAATCCAGATTGGTCACCTTGTTATTTACAAACATGTTGGACAAATTCCATAGCACCGCTAGCGACTACTACGCCAATCGTTATAGGTGAGGTCGGTGAACATGATTGCACTTTTAATTACATTAGTGGCAGCGCTTTAAGCCAAGCTAATTTGCTAGATTGGGCAGACCAGCGAAGTATTAGTTACACAGCTTGGTCATGGATTGCTAAAAATGGGGCAAATTGTATAGCTGAGCCTGCACTCGTATTAGATTACAATGGCACGCCGACTACTTATGGTATTGGTATTCGTGATCATTTACTTAGCTTGCCGCATTAACGAAAGAATAATGAAAATCAAAGTTTGTACCTGAGGTATACTAATTGTATGTTGCAATTGAGTGGGTCGTTATTAAATCAGCCAGTTATGAGTTTAAGAACTGGTGGCCAAATTGCCACCATTATTAAACCAATTATTAATCCCAATAATCTAAAGATTGAAGGCTTTTACTGCCGAGATTCTCTCGATAAAAAGCAACAACTGGTACTGCTTTATCAAGATATCCGAGACGTTATTGCCAAGGGTGTTGTTGTTAATGACCATGAAGTACTTGCTCACCCAAGTGATTTGGTCCGGCTTAAAAAAATCATGGACATAAATTTTGAACTAATGGGAAAACCGGTAGTCACATCCAGTAAAGAACGACTAGGCAAGGTGAACGATTACGCTGTTGAAACAACTACTATGTTTGTCCAAAAACTCTATGTCGGCCAATCTCTTATTAAAAGTTTGACAGGCGGCAGTTTAAGCGTCGATCGCACCCAAATTGTTGAGATAACTAGTCGCAAAATTGTTATTCAAGATATTTTAGAAGGTGAGTCATCAGCTCTACCTGTTGCTGCTCCCGCTGCTTAATCGTCTGAAGTATATGCCTTAAGGGCATATTTAATATCTTGGTAGTTATAGCCCTGAGAGGCTAAATATCTCATTAGCTTAATATCATCTGGGTAACGACGGCGCTTTTTCTCAACTACTTGTTGTAGGGTAGAGATATCGGTTGTCTCATCATCCGCCAGCACTTTTTCGATTATAGAACTGTCAACACGTTTTTGGCGAAGCTCCATTATTAACTTTCTTCGACTGATTGGTTTTAACAGCCTTCGATTAGACACCCAAGCCTGCGCAAAAGACTCATCATTAACATAACCAGAATCACTTAACTTGTTAAGTATAAAATCAATGTCTTTATTGTCATGCTTTTTACGCTTTAAGTAATCACTTATCTCCCACCTACTACGAGGTCTGATAGCAATATAGTTCAGAGCCCTATCGTACGCCTTATCGAGCTTTGCCCTGCCCTGCAGATCCTTCAGCTCGGCGCTGGTAAGCTCCTGGC
>CAZZAE010000049.1:0-5841 GCA_964652125.1 uncultured Candidatus Saccharibacteria bacterium | reverse complement strand
TTTCATTCCGCCAGGCTATAATAGTTTTCGCCAGGTGAATTAGTTATGAATGGAGATGACCCTACAGGTGTAATGTTGATATTGAAAGGCTTTGTGAAAGTCTACTCAATAAGTGACGGCGGCGACCGGTATATCCATATCATTTATAAGAGCGGCGAACTCTTCCCCCTAATTTGGGCTATAAATGATGTGCGGCGAAGAGTTTTTTATGAAGCAGCGTCGGACCTCACTATCGCCGAAGCATTAAAAGACGACTTTTTAAAATTCTTAAAAAGAGATGTTGAATCTATGTACGATGTTTTAAAGCAACTGGCTCAACAATTCTATGTATTTGCCGACAGATTAGATAACCTTCAATACAAGTCAGCTCAGGAGAGAGTTGCCTATCGCCTTATGTTTTTGGCTAGCAGGTTTGGTGAACGTAAGGGCAACAGGGTTATTATAAAGGCGCCTTTGTCTCATGAACAATTGGGCCAGTCGATTAATCTTAGCCGAGAGACAATTAGCAGGGAGATCGAAAAGCTTGAAAAGCAGGCTATCATCAGTTACCAAGGAAGGTTCATAGTTGTTAACGACATTGAAAAGTTAAGCGGAGAATTTAGCGAGCCAATAACTCTTAATTTCTGGGGGCTAAAGCAGGATTAAATGGAACTTTCTAGGGCTAGTGGAATTGGAGATAAGGCTCAAAAAATGGTAAAGTTATACTACTAGAAAACGCTACTTTAATTGTTTAGAAGGTATTTATAATGTCAAAAGGTCAAGATAAAGGCCGTAAACCAGTCAAGAAGCCCAAGCAGCCTAAGGTTCAGTGAGATGAACCGCCGGGATTGGGAAATACCCGCCAAAGCTATTCATCTAAAAGAGGATGCTATTAGGCAGGAGTTGATTATGATGGAAAATGATTCTGGGCTGGATACTCGTGCGATTCCGGTAAAGGAAGATGGCGTGTCGGTTCGCCTAATAAGTTTCCGGGAAAAGCATCTTGGCTATCTGCAACAACATCCAAAGGTAAATCCTATTCCGTACCTAACGAACTTAAGAACAATGATTAAAATCCGTACAGAAAAATAATGTACATGCCTAGCAGAGCTAGGATCCTATTCTAGAGTTCCTAGTTGCTTATTGTAGTCTTTGAGATATGGTATTGCCGCCGCGACAATAATAACCAGCATACCTACTAACGCTACAGAGCCAATGTGCTCGCTAAAGAAAACAACACCAAAAATAACTCCAAAAACTATTTCCAACAACCCCAACACCCCCGCAGCACCTGCGTCTATAAGTTTGACACCTCTCACGAGCGACCAAGAAGCAATCACAGAAGCTATAGAGAACAGGACCAGATATAGCCACTGGACCTCCCCACCAAAAGCTGGATAATGTCTATGCAGCAGAGCGACCATTAACATATTTGCGATGATGCCGGTTCCCCACAGCACAATCGTAGACTGAGTAGCATTATATTTTATCTGCTTTGCTAAAACTGCATTGGCCGCCGAAGTCATCCCGCTTATAAAAGCAGCGATTAACGCCAGCCAGCCCACACTCTTGGTAGTCGGTGAAAATACTAGCGCCAATCCAACAATTCCTATGATGGCCGATAAAGCCTTGTCGTTGGTAAACTTCTCGCCAGCCCATAGCCAGCCAAAAAAGAATTGGCTGATTACGATACTTGCATAAGCAATAGCAAGACTAATTCCTATCCCTGCGTTCAAGATTGCGTAGTATAAAGGCCCCCAGGTGAACAGAGAAGAAATAAACATACCAAGGATATAGCGCCCGTTAAGTTTTAGGCGAAGAGGTTGTAAGGAATTCCTAAACAAAGCAATCGGAATAAGAATTGCGACAACGAGAATGCTCCGAAATACAGTAGCAGTAAATCCATCAAAGAAATTGCCCATGAGCTTCGTCCAGATGCCGTAACTGGCATAAAAAAAGGAAGCTACGACAACGAGCGATGCACCAAGTGGAGCTTTGTATTTCGTAGCCATTTACTTTAGATAATAACAAAGCTGTGGCCCATTCGTCGCCAGCCGGCAGATGGAAGCTACTCTTCGATAATCTGTTGGGTTACTACGCACTAAGGCTATAACCAGCTATACTACTCTGTAAATTATGTTAATGCTTCGTAATAAAGATAAGTTAAGAATCTACTCCGCTGAACAAGCTAAGTTTGTGGCCGGTATAGCATCGCTTGGTCTTGGTACTTACATAGCTGCAGCCGCATTTATTTATAGCTGGCGAATCGATATAACCTTCGTGATTATTGTCACTATGTTTATTATCGCCGGCTTGCTACTACTACATGATGTTAGTTACATCTATCTTGAGTTGAATAGACAAGCGGTCTCCCGATACAGCCAGAAGTCTTTTGGGAAATCTGAGGGATATACCTTTCAGACCTCGGATATTAGCAAAGTTAGAAAAGAAGAATGCGTCGGCATCGGTAATGGCTCAAATGCCCCCAATGATATTCTTCAACTACAGATGAAGGGTAAAGGGCTGATGGAACTCGCCGCAACTCGGCAAAGTCGCCTGTATATTAAAAGTTGGCGACCTTTTCGCAGGCAGGGCAAAAAAATTGCAGAATTCTTAGGTGTACCTTTTGAAATAAAGGAAATCAACTTAGTTAAAGAGTTTATAAAAGACCAAAACTAAAGTGATGTGTGCCGGGCCGAATCCATCGAGCTGTAACTTCTTAAGTACTCAAGCCTTTTTGAGTTTAGGTTTTTTCCTTTTATCCTTCGGCATAATAAATTCTTTTAGATGTATTACATAAAGGGGGAGCTCTGTGTAATGGAACTCCCCCCAGCACTACTTCGCTTCTGGCTTCGTTGGGCTTTCTGACTCAGCCGGTTTTGTAGTTTCTTCGTCTGCGTTGTTCGCGGTACGAATATATTCCGTGTTACGCACTTTGTTATTAATTCGTGTAAATACTGACATAGTTATGCCCTTTCATTAAAGATTATTGCTAAGTAGGCCGACAACAATCTTTCCGATAGCTCCCTACGAGATTTTAGTGTTGAAGTGGTCTAACTAAACTATACGTTAGATATTGACATAAGCCTAATCTCATATTAAAACATATATAATTCTGGCAGCGCACTAGCAGAGCTAGGACCTATTTAACTACGATAGTTCCTCGCATTGAGGGGTGAATACTACAGTGATACTGGAATGAGCCTGTTTTGTTAAATGTGAAACTATAGGTTGAGCCGGGCTGAATATCTCCACTAGCCGGTCCGCCAACATTACTCAAATCGTCAGTTACAGTGTGTGCCGTACTATCATTATTTGTCCAAGTAACTGTGCCGCCTTTCTGAATCGATATCTGGGAAGGTGTAAACATCATATTCTGGATGCTGATTGCCCCCTTTGATGTGGCGGATTGATTTGTATTGGCGGTTGAGCTATTTGTGTTGCTCGAATTAGAGTTGGTGGTATTGTTATTTGACTTATGATTATCAGAAATAATCCAACCGCCAACTCCCAGGACCAATACTACGATAATTGCAATCAATGCTTTATTCAAAATGACCTCCTTAGTAACTAACCATTAATCTCCTTATTAAGGATATTGTCACCTGCATCTTGAATTGTTGCAAGCATAAGCCAAACAAATAAATACTGTTAGTGTTTAAGGTCAGGCAAATATGTAGGAACTTCTTGACGCAAAAATTCTTTAGTGAAACTACAAGCAGATTCACCAATTACTAATGGCTGTGTTTGCATGCTGGTCATACTCCGCTTAAGCACCCTTCGTGCGTAAGTGGGGCTACCAATAAGTGCACTGGCTTGAAGAGCTTCAATTCGCCAATTAGAATCCTCCTGAAAAAGCCAGCCCCTAAAATTATGTATGCTTTCTCTACTCGGCTCAGATAAACCAAATTTAACGCGGCCATCCCATCGGCCTTGACTAGTTGAGTTTACTATTTCCAACCCCGACCCATCAGTCTGTGCCTCAAAAATATTCGTTACCGAAGGCAGTCTCACCCTTCCAAATTCGCCTAAATAGGAGGTTCCACCTAATATTTCACAATAGAAAATCGGCTGTCCTGGCTGTGATAATGTTCGGTCAATGTGCTTTAGTGAGCCATGGATTGCTAAAAACTCCTTCTGAAGAAAATCGTAATAAACCGATGATGCAACAGCACCCTCGGAGATTCGGCGGATGTTTATGGAGTGTACTGCCGCTACCAGTGCGGCTTTTTCGAGTTCGTTTAAACTATCGCTTGCGACAATTTCTTCCGTGAGCTCACCTAGTATATCCTCGTTATCCCTCGCCAAATCTCTATGTTGTGAAGCTAGATTATGATGTGATTTTGCTATTACTTCCCTAGCATCACTATATGCATTTGCGACATCTATGCCGGTTCCTAATCGGCCCAATTGCACCGCTAAACCTGGAACACGCCGTGTGAGCTTTTCTTGTCCAGATTCCTTCATGTTCAGAGAATTATTTAGGGAATTGTGCCATTTTGCAAGCAAAAGCATCTTGGTAGCCCTGGTTCACTCGAATTGGAACGCTATCTTGGCAGAGTTAGCTAGATGGAAGGGTTTATATGGTGAGGTTAATCCGTTGGCTCACTCGACCTAGCGATAGTGGAGCATAGCTATTTAGTCCCACTATATTCATCAGCAATGTCTGCGATCTGTCTTCTCTCTTCACCTGTAATATGGCGAGTTATGTCCAATTCTCTGACGGCATTAGCGACTCTTACAGATACCGAGCCAGAGTCATAAACAATTCCTGCTTCTCTTAATGAGTGCCATTCCACCTGCCCGTCTACCACCATCTGGTATCTCGGGCGCGCTTCTTCGATTAGTTCGTCTATATAATCAGGAATTTCCATTAGGTCGCCGTAGCGACGGAATCTATAATTTGGTGCACCCGCCTCAGCAGCTCCCGTTATTAGGCGAGTAACGTGAGATTCTTCGTGCGCTACAGCCAACGTCGGTTTTCGAAGTTTCTCTACAGCAGTCCCTAACTCCCAGCCCAAGCCAATTGCCGGATAGTCACATATGGCTACTAATAAGTCGCTTTTAGCTACACAATGACCTATGTCCCAAGCATAAACGTCAGCTGGTGTGCCGTTTTCTAGCCCAACAAAATCATACACTTCGTACCCTCTTTCCGCACGGAGTACTTCCTTTAGACCGTTAACGCTAATAGCAAATTCTTCAGGAGCATGTGTTAGACCACAGGCAACATAGAGCTCTGGCTTCCCGTCTTTCATGTTCAAATAATATTCACTTCAGATTTAGCATGCAAGCATAAGCCAAACAAAAAACTCCTCATTTCTAAGAAGTTTTTAGCTTAAGCATTATGGTAGCCGTTGTTCATTCGAATTGGAACCTACTCTTGGCAGAACTGGCTAGATGGAAGCAGCTATCGTTTGCTTTTGAACCAATAACCCAATACAAAACCTAGGAAAACACTACTAAATGCCGCTACTATCAAATCCATGTTCGGATTGTATAAACCTTTTTGTACAGCAAGTGTAGTGTGCAAGTTATTATAAATACCCTTAAAAGAACCTAAGACAACATATATGAGCACAAGACATAGAAGACCTACTGATATTTTCTTTAGGATTTTAGAATTACCATTTTTGGACATGTATCTATCATATCAAACGACCAGGCAGGACTCGAACTTATTTAACAGGGATAGCCCATGCATTCAATCAAAAGAGACTGGCTTTGAAACCAATCTCTATCTGTAAATATGTCTTGGTAGCCCTCGTCCATTCGATAACGGCTTAGCGATTTAACATTTCATCGCTAAACGGCTATATGCCGAACCAGAGAAATATCCTTTTCTCTGCGTGAAGCTATAAT
>CAZZAE010000048.1:0-5881 GCA_964652125.1 uncultured Candidatus Saccharibacteria bacterium | reverse complement strand
GGAGATAGCCAGGAGAAGGGTCAACTACAGGGAGGTGAACAAAACTTTCCCAAAGGCTATAACAATAACGATAAGAGTCTTGGCAGCAAACTTGTAAGTCGTTTTTCGGGCCTGGGCCAGGCTAAGAAGCTCGCGATTGGTGGGGGAGCAGGTGTTGGGATCGTTTCTTTTTTTATATTCATGCTTCTGTCCTTCTTGCCACTGAAGATTAACCACATTGTGAACAACCTGAAAGACCACTTTTTTTCCAGTTCAGAGTCTGCTGTCGAGAGAAGAACTGAGTTTTTATTTAGTGATTATATCCAGAAAAAGGTTTTGCCTGGACTGGGTGTAGGTGGTGTGTGTGCAAAAAGTACTAAAACGATTGATAAAAGTTGTATTAACGCCATTGAGGGTGAATCAAAGGCCGCCAAGCTCTATCGTGGCTGGCGTGACGCCAGGCTTGAAAATAAACTTGCCAGCGATTATGGAATAGAGCTTACATGCTATAACTGCGGTCCAGGCTCAACTGGGACACCGGGTTATAAATTAAGTGTTGACGGCGGTAAAAGCACGTTGGATCTTGAGGGATATAAACTAAATGGCGATTCGGGTTTATACGAAGCCATTGGCAGCCGCAGTGATATTCGTCAAAAGTTTCGCGAAGCTCTTGAGGGAGAAACCAAGTGGAAACGGGTTATGTACCGGTTTAAGGTCGGTAGACTACTCGAAAGAAAGTATGGCGTTCGACGCTGCCTATTTTTCTGTAAAACAACAGATAAGTTTGACGACTGGAAGGATGCGAAAACCGGTAAGGTAAAGACAAATGTAGCCCGGTCGATTTTGTCGGCAAGGGTACTTGGTACCAGGGCAGAAGCAACAAGTCTTATACTTGCCTGCGTCATAAGTTCAGATTGTGCAAACTTTAGTTCAACCCCCGGTCCAGATAGTCAAAGAAATGATGAATTTGATCTAAAAATGGAGAAGGTTTTAGCCGACCTTACAGCTAAGCTCGGAAAAGAGTCCGTGGATGAGTTAATTAAGGAAGCTCAAGCTATGCTCGATAGTGATAGTTTTGGAAAGTATGTGCTTGACAAGGTTATTACTAAATTTATTACAGACGAGGCAGCCGCCAAAGGACTCAGTAGCCTTATTCCGGTTGTGGGCCAAATTAATACGGTTGCAGGTTATGTTAACAAAGTGTTCGAGGGGACAAAAGATCTGAAACGTTGGATTTATGTCGCAAATTCTACCGCGATGGTAGGCGTGTTTACCATGTATATATCTCATGCCGACGAGTTGAAAAATGGAAAGGTTGATCCAGCCTTGTTAGGGGAAATGGTGAAATCTCTCGGACCAACGGTTGGGGACTCAAAACACTTGGGCCAGACCGCCGAATCTACCCCACTCTATACCAATCTCCTCGGTAATCAACCTTCTCAAGCAGCCTCATTGTTAAATGTTTTTTCTCCGCATGCTTACGCAGTTACAGAGGGCGGAATTGAAACAAAGCCAACCACTTGTCGTGATAATAATCCAGTGCCTGCTGGTAAGTTGGTGTGCAATGAGGAAAGTCTGAATACTGGTGGTTTTTTGGCTGATTTGATTGACTTACTAAATGGCGAGCAATTTGCACCGATAAAAGCAGCTGTTGAAGCCTGGAATAGTACTGCTGGCCAAGTTTTTAAGATTGTTAACAGCGTCGCTGGGTTTTTTGCAAGCCAAGTAGAGAGTTTACCGGGAATACAAACGATTGTTAGCCTGGTTGGTGAAACAGCCGGAACGATTATGCAAGATTTCCTTAGCAAACTTGCTGATTTCCTTATCCCTTCACCAATTTCAAATAACCCAAGCGGTGGCAGCAACTTTGTCAATATCGCAGGTGGAGCCGATGTTGCCGCAAACGATTTTGGTCAATATGGAACTGGTGGTGCCCGTTTAACGGCACAACAGACAGCTGACTTACGAAACGAGCAAGAAAGCGAAGCCAGGCAAGAGTTTGCTAGTAAACCATTCCTCCAGCGCATGTTTGACAAGTCTGATTCGCGCTCAATGGTATCGCAGATGGCCATGAGTATACCGACTTCGCAAACAGAAGCTTTTCAAAACAGCTTTGCAGCGCTTGTTTCGAATCCATTTTCTAATATGTTAAGGAGCTTTGGTAGTTTATTTGCTCATCAGCGTGCCTTTGCTGCTGCTGCAGAGGATCCGTTTAGCATGGTGCAGTCAGGCTATGCTTTGGGTGACCCAGCTATCTCCTCCGACCCAAATCTCTACACTGATGCCTTTTGCCAAAAAATGAATAATGATTGGGCGCTGGGACAAGGTGAGTTTGCAGGAACTCTACAACAAGATGAGGGCAATGGTTCTGATTACCACACAAAAACCGATCCTTGCAAGCTCGAGGAAGCTGCCACAGGAGGAGCTGGTGGATACTTTACAGATGATGTGCTTACAAAAGCAGATATGACTGATCCCGGAACTTCAAGTTCTTCTCCTAGCGGCGGAACTACCGGAACGGCCACGAGCTGTACGCTACCTCGTCAACAATTGGTCGATCAAATATTGGGCCATCAGACGGATGGGCTAATTCAATTTGATAATCCTGGTTCAGAAATAAGCGACCTCCAGGATCCAACTAAAACAACTGATAAATTAGTTTGCGTGGTTTGGTCCTTACTCGAGCAAGGGCATTTCCACATCATCATAAGTGCTATAAATAGTGACCACACACCAGGAGGAGATCATAGTCTAGGTAGGGCCGTAGACCTAGGGCGCAGCGATGCTAACAAACCAGATCAGCCTCAAATTTTTACCTGGCTATTTAATAACGCGAAAACCCTTCAGATCCACCAGCTTATTCACCAACCTGTTCCGCCTGATGCTCATATGATCAATACCGATATAGGGGGCGACGGTATCTGTGATGAGCCAGCTACAGGTTCGTATCCAAATTGTAACTACGGATCAGATACCCTTGACCAGCACTATAGCCATATTCATGTTGGAGTGCTGCCGTGAGAAAAACCAGCCTAATGCTAAGCGCCTTACTGTTAATTGTGGTCATCGTATTACATATGGGCATCCCTGTTTTTGCTCTCTCTGATGAAGATAAGCACGCGATCGATATTGATACTGTGTGGCACAAAGTTTATCCATTGTCGGTCTGTGGGGGTGGGAGTGCCGGTGCTATTACACCCGGGCCACTTTATTTTGTTGGCGACTCAATCGGAACACAAGTCCAGGACAGCCTAAGCACAGCTCTAGGTGGCAAGGGCTGGCAGGTTCAAGCCAATGCATTGAGTGGTCGTAACCTTTCCGGTACTCCTCCTGCACCCGACGGTCTTGGTGCAGTTGATCAAGATCAGGCATTTATTAAAACCGCTACAGCAGTGGTTGTAGAGTTGGGTACAAATACAGGAGGGTTTTCTGCTGATACAGTGAGCCAGATGATTGATAAAATTCGAACTCTGGCTCCCTCTGCAGCAATTTTTTGGGTTGATACTGCCGTGGTTGAGCGCCAGGACTACGCACAAGCTCTAGATAGTGTAAACAGCATTATTTATAGCCAGTCTACACAAAAGAACTATCAGGTGATTTCCTGGAACAAAAAAGTATTTGGTGACAGCGCTGACCCTCAGAATATTAATGCCAGTGCGCCAGATAATGGTTACATTAGGCATGCCGATGAGTTTGTTCACCTCACCGATCAGGGAGTGGCTGCTATGACTGATCTCATTGCTTCCTCAGTATCAGGAGGCGGCACAACTGGAACATCATCTACAGGATGTGCGTGCACACCCTTAACTGGTGCGGATAATGCCGAAAAAATTTGGAAATTTTTAACTGGAAAGGGTTTGACCCCAGTTGCTGCAGCAGGAATTATGGGAAACTTGCAAGCGGAATCGGGATTTAATCCAAAGCGAGTGCAAAATACCTCTACACCTGATGGGGACCGGGATAATATAACGGTTGATGGTGTAACGGGCTATGGCATTGCTCAATGGACAAGTGCGGGCAGGCAGCAAGGCCTAGCCGACTTAGCTGCTTCACGTGGAGTAATATCGGGAGATCTTGGAGTTCAACTCGACTATCTGTGGCAAGAGCTAACGGGCTCGTATGTTGATGTATATAACCAAATTAAAGACTCTACCGACATTGCGCTCGTCAATAATGTGTTTGGTCACCAATATGAGGGTTACGGTACTGATAGTGAAGGCTTGCGCTTAGACTTTGCCAATAGTATCTTAACGCAATTTGGATCACTTGCTGGAGGATCTACGGGAGTAAGCTGTTAATGTATAGACAGGGAGTGCATTTATGAGAAGGAAAATACTAATTGGGCTTATTGGCATTATTCTTTTGTATCTTTTCTTTTGGTTGAGTGGCCATTCTTACGTCGAAATCTCGGTGCCAACACAAAACAGCAATAAAGAAATTACCTACAAACTCCTCAATCAAGCGAGTCAAAAGTCACAAGAAACAAAAACCTCATCAAGCTCTATTAAAAAACTGATTCCTCGTGGTAATTACGAAGTGTGGGTAAGTGGTGAGGGTGGCAGCTACTTTTCCATAACTAAAACTGGGCGTTTTCTTGCCACAACATCTGTCAACGCAAAGCTTCAGCCAGAAAAAAGTCGTCAGTTTGTCGGAGATAACCCTGGACCTTGTATGTTTTATCTGGAAGGTAGGCTTGTGTCGTATGCTTGTGGTGATTTATCGACCAACTTAAACATACACATGCCAGCCAATGCTTCTCAGCCGACGTATGTGCTCAAAAATCAGCACGCCGATTTGGCATATGGTAGTGTTCAGGGAACCGTTCAAACCAGAGAGGGAACTTTGGCGCTCGTGCAACCACCAGCTGATAATGAAACGGGCGACGGATATTCATTGTATAGATTGAATGGAAGTCTTGTGGCAAGCAATAGGGTTGGGCTTGCTGCCTTAGATAAATCTAAACCATATAATATAACTGCCTATAAAGATAGCTTTTTGGTTTTTGACGAAAATCTAGGGCAGGTCTTGTATTATAGTTCGTCTACGGCTAAGCCAGCCGTAGTCAAGGTCGACAAACCCTCTGATCAATCGCTCGTTCTACTAGATACAAAAACAAAAGATACTTTCGTTGTGACAACTTACGGTAATAAAAACGAGGCGAAAAAACAAAAGCAAAAAGCAGAAGTTGTACTTTCTGATGGTACTACCTCTAAACACTTCAGCTTCAGTAAAAACTATTTTAGCGCAACAGTTTGCGGTACAAATAAACTATGTGCTTTAGCAAGTAAAAATCTTGATGTGTATGACATTGCCGGGCAAAAGCCGGCCCTCCTTTACTCACTCACTAATGTTGCTACAAATATGGTAAATACGGACACTGGTTTACTTCTCATAAACGCACAGGCTGTACTGAACTTTAATGTTGATGAACGGGAAGGCTTTGCTGAATATACGTTTGGGGGCTACACCTTCAACAATATCGTGACTCTTGGTGGTAATAATGGTTACGTGCTTAGTTTGACAAACAATAAAGGCAGAAGGGTCGCGCTGCTTATAAATCAAGGTAGTGCAGACTCTGGTGCTATCGACAAAAAAGTATTGGAACTAGAGAAGTTATCAGAAGTATCTAGTCTTTCTATATATGAAAACTATATATTTATCTCTCCGAATGTAAGTAGCCTTGTCTACAATAATGCACTCAAGGCATTTGACTATGATCCTGTTCAGAAAAAAGCCGCTAATGACAAAATTAACCAGAAAATAAAAGAGCTTGGTATAGATACAAACAAATACATTATTGTTAATACCAAAAAATAGGGCTATCTACTGGTTGGAATAATCGTGCATTTGTCCATAAAGTGCTGCACCACAATATCCGCGTCGGTGGTGGTAATAAAAGTTT
>CAZZAE010000047.1:0-6240 GCA_964652125.1 uncultured Candidatus Saccharibacteria bacterium | reverse complement strand
AATTTTTATTCAAGGACTAAGCTATAGGTCTCTTGATATCTATCTTGGCGCTTATACTGGCACCTGCTGTTGGCCTTATTCACAGTAATGTTGCAAGTTCCCTTACTAGAACCCCACATAAATTGCAAAACATACAAAAATTCATCTGTAAAAAGCATAAACAGTTGACAATTCTGCCTTTTTGTAGTAGTATAGAGTTATGGAAAATCCTTTTACCAAAAAATCCCAAGAACCCAGTAATAAGCTGACTACAGGCAGGCGCGTTGGAGCGGCATTTGGCGGTGGTAGCATGGCTCTTATGAGTCTATTGAGTACAGGCGCAAATGCCCAACCTATCCCAAGAACTACTATTACAGACCAGAGCACTAGCTCTACTAGCCCAGAATCTTCTAGCACGTCTGAAACTACAAGTACAGTTATAGTTGATCCTACTTCTTCTACGGAAGCCTCAACAACTACAACAGAGCCTATAATTAAGGTGGGCAGAGGAACTACTACAACTTTTGAAACTCCGCCTACCATTCCCAACGTAGCTGAACAAACTGACAACGCAGCTACGCAAGATGTATTGCCAAGAACAGAGTAAGCTGCTCTTTGAGCTAAGTTAGATTAAAAAACATTAACACCTTTTACCCTTGTGTTTTAAGGTGTTTTTAGGTAGAATTCCCCAGTATTTACGGGGACGTAGCTCCCGCCGACGCCGAGACTTTGGCGGACAGGCAGTGTGCTAGCCTAACACGTTTTACAATATGGGGCATTAGCTCAGTTGGCTAGAGCACCTGCTTTGCAAGCAGGGGGTCATCGGTTCGAGTCCGATATGCTCCACCAAGAGATCCAGTAAAATTAAGCAGTTCTTCGTTTTCCGGCAGCGGCTGCACCCATGGCACCAATTGCTACGGATCCAGCAGCGGCTATAGCTATATTACTTGTATTACTATTAACTCCAGTATTAGCTAATACTTGTTGTTCGATTGTGGTACCGACAGTATTAGGTACTGTGGTGACTCCATTACCTATCTTCACAATCGGAGACCCTTCAGTATTTGGCACAGTAGTAGTTCCATAACCTATCTCAATACTAGTACTGCTTGGGCTAACCTCTGTGGTAGTTGTTGGTTTTTGAGTAGTTGTTGTCAATTCTCCCGTAGTTGAAGTAGTAGAAGCTTCAGACGTTGGCGTTGTATCACCCGTAGTTGAAGTAGTTGTAGCTTCAGTTGATGCGGTTACTGGCTGACTATTGTGAGTTTCTGCATTCGCAACACCAGTTCCGACTGCACCTAATCCAAGTGTTAACCCTGTTACAGCTATTGCACGGTTTATATTTTTATTCATGTATAGTATAGTACTATATAATTTACTATTTGTCAATTGTTTATGCTTTTCTTATTTTTGATAAGTTTTGCACTTTCTCAATTCGAGTAGTAGCATAGAAGTTGTAAGCATAAATATTTTAATGGTGAAAAATAAAAAAACGTCTCGTAAGGTAGTAACCAGACGTAAAAAAAGCTCTGGAGGGTTTTTAATGATACGTATTAGAGGCAAACGCTCCAAATTATTAACTTTAGGTTTTGTGGTTTTGTTTGCAGCCATTGGAGCAGCTTTACTCTTTAAAAGCTTCGCCGCTGTTAGTTACAATACATTTGATGAAGCTATACAATTACACGATATTAATAAAACTCGTTCAGGCTTAGGCTTAAATAGTTTAGTACCAACTAGTTGCATACAACAAGTTGCTCGAGATTGGTCCGTCGCTATGGCAACTACCCTGGGTCCAAAAGATCCCCCTAGAGATATGACATTAGTACATTTTCGTCACAATCCAAACTCTGTTGCACAAATCGTTTCAAAATGTAATGTAGCCGGCAAATGGTCGTGGGAAGCAGAAAATATTGCGGAATCATCTGGTTGTCCTGCTGGTGACACATCCCCTAACAACTGCTCACAAAGCCTATACAACGCATTAACTAGCCCCACAGAAGTATACAATTGTGTAAGTAAAGTAGATACCTCCGACCATTACTGCAATATTACAAGTAATCTAGCTCAGTACGTAGGTGTAGGGGCATACCGCGATTCTAAAGGCTTACTCTGGATTACTGAAGATTTTTTGCGCTGTGTAGGTTGTGGTCTACCTAAACAATTTATTACTTATTGGAATTTGGAAGGGGGTGTGACGGCCTCATCGCCAGGAGTAGCAAGAGCACAAAATATAAATGTTAAAAGGGGAGAACCCATTACTTGGTATCACGATGTCAAGAATAACGGTCCAATTGCGGCATCATTTGATGAGCATGAAGACTACTACCATTTCAACAAAGCAGGTACACTTTTGACAACCGGTACATACTTCTCAACAAGGACACCATCCATACCTTGGGACCAAGTATATCTACACGTATGGGACAAGAGCTCTGTACCTAGCAGTGCACCTATTGGCGATAAGTATTGTCACCGGGTTTGGTACGATGATGCTACTGGTCCTAATACAGGTGGTGAGGCACGACCAAAACCACCTGATTATTCTTGTGTAACAGTAGTTTCTTAGAAATTTTAAATATACAGAGGTCACAATTTAAGCTGCAATTATATCCGTTTAACACATTGTTGAAAATAGCCAAAATATAATTAATCAGTATAATTTATATAAAGATTTAAGGTATGTAAACCTATGTCATCTTATAAAAAGAGGAAAACTCGTAATTCAATGACTACCAAAAACACGTCTAAAAAGAATAATAACTACTTGAAACGCTTTTCTAAATTCTCTCGTATCAAAAAAGCTGTGACGTTTGCTGCCATTTTTGCATTAGTGGCTGCAGCCGTGCTTATTAGTACAAAAGCATTGTCAAATCCCTATGATGATGTGCGTCAGGCAGCACTTGTAAATAACCCACACACGGGACTGATCTATAACGGACTGAGAGCAATAAAATCAAACGCTGATCATCCATGCAAAGGTGAATTTCAAGTAGGTGATATAAAGATTAATGGACAGCCGGTATGTACACACGGTCCTGACGAAGCACCAGCTGGGGTTGATGTAGTCAAAACGAATCTACAAGATCAAATCAAACTTCTTAAACGACTACCTACAACTCATACTGCGGTAGACCAACTTCGTGCGAAAGACAGTCTGGACCAATTTGCAGCTGCCTACACTGGGTTTGCAAACCACATACCATATCCAGAATCACCAATTCAATGCACATCCGGACCATACCGTATTCAATTAGTACTGTTAACACATGTAGCAGATAACGCGGATGTAGTATCCCTTATGCAGCATACGGCTCACCGGCTAGAAAGTGAGCTTGAATATAGTGCTCTGCATTCTGGTCCCGGCTCTGTAAATAAGCACTTTAGGTTTGTGACTAGCAGTAGCTGTCAACCGACCGTATCTGTTGCGCTTACCCCGGATAATTTCAAAGGATTTAATGACTTTAATAGTATAGTTACATACTTATCGAATCGTGGTTATAATGCTCCAAGAACAAAATATCTAATCTGGGATTATGCTGGTAGTGCACAGTTTTGTGGGTGGGGGTCAGAATATAATGATTCTAACCCAAGTGTTACAGGCAATACAGCAAACAAAATTTCTGGGTATGCGGTTGTCACCCCAGTCTGTTGGAGCATGAGGGAAATACATGAAATAATGCATGTTCTTGGTGCCGTTCAGGAAAATGCACCCCACACGAGTGGAACTTTCCACTGTCTAGATGGTTATGACACTATGTGTTACGCAGACCATGTATCAACAGTTATTAACCCTATCACTCATCTATCTGAATTAAAATTAACTCCGTGTATTAATGCTTATGGAATTAGCTATGCTTGCGGTCAAAATGGAAATCCATATTACATTGCACCTAATTGCACTGACCAAAGTTTACAATTTGATCTTGATTGCAATAAAAACGACTATTTTAATGCTGGGAGTGTAAGTCCTACAAACTATTTATACAATCACTGGAACGTTGCCCGCAGTCCCTATTTACAGTAACCAGTTTAATCTATCATTGACAAATAATGGCAGGAATGTTATAATTAATACGAAATTATCTAGGAGTTTTGCCAATTATGTTATTTCGTAACATCGGTAAAAGAGTATCAGCATTAGTAATTACTTCTGCATTTCTAGGTGCATTGTTGATTCCTATTAGCCGATCTAATCAGGTAGAAGCTTCCTATAACCAAAATTTTAAGTATAACGCTAGAACACTTCACATTAAGCTTAAGGATCAAAGCGCAATTAACTCTGTAGCTCTAAATTCTATATTGGATAATGCTGGCCATATTAAAAAAATTGCTAAACTGTTCGATAACACTAGTAAAAACTCAGCTCAAGTCAGCCTAGGTAATGCTTTAAGAAATTATTACACTGTTCATTTTGATAGAGATATAGATATGGTGGGCCTAGTAAACCGCCTTAAAGGATTAAATGAAGTTGAAACAGCTTATCCCGAGGTAAAACCAGCTCCATCACCAACCAGCCCGGACTTTAGTAGCTTTGAAACATATTTAAAATCTGCACCTACTGGAATAAATAGCAACTATGCTCAAACATTTCCTGGAGCGATGGGTGGAAAAGTTAAAATTGTAGATATTGAATACAGCTGGAATACTGCTCATGAGGACTTAACCAAGGCTGCTACTGCAATAGTGCCTCATGGTACACCTGTTGATCCGTTTAGTGATAACAATCACGGTACCGCGGTGTTAGGGGAGATGGAAGCTAGCAATAATGGCATTGGCACAACTGGTGCTGTCTATAATGCCCAATTAGCATTAGTAAACGCCTATAGTAATGAGTATGGCTATGATGTCGTTGGGGCACTAAATACTGCAGCTTCTGTAACACAACCAGGTGATGTGATTCAGATTGAGCAGCAAACATGGGGACCAACTCCCGATGATTATGACTATGTGCCAATTGAATGGATTCCTGAAGTCTATGATGCTATTCATAGCCTAACAAACAGCGGTAGGATCGTAGTAGAACCCGCTGGTAACGGCAGCCAAAACCTGGACGACATCTCTTATTACGGTTCATCATTCCCAATGGGCAAAGTAGACTCCGGGGCTATAATCGTAGGTGCCGGCGAAAACTGCAGTAATTCAACACCATTACTGTCTCGTCTAACTTTTAGTGATTACGGAAAACGAGTAAATCTCCAAGGTCCTGGTGACTGTGTAGCTACGAGCGGATATGGCGGTCTCTACAACACTGATGGTGAAAATGCGTATTATACGCAATATTTTGCCGGTACCAGTTCAGCAACGCCAATTGTATCATCAGCAGCTGCTTCATTAAGCTCAGCTTATAAGTATTTAAACGCTAGTGCAATTTTAAGCCCAATTCAAATTCGATCCATATTAATGCTTGGATCAACTCCACAAAATACTTCAACTGGGTCCAATTCAGGCAATATTGGGCCATATCCAGATTTATACAAAGATTTACTTAAGGCAGATATTAAGGCCCCTTCCATTCCGCAAAGTTTTAGTGCGACTCAAATAAGCGCTAGTCCACCTAAAATTACAGTCAAATGGGCTGCTTCATCAGATAATGTAAAAGTCTACACTTACCGTTTATATCGCAACAATGTACTCTATAAGACTTTCGGTGCTACAACATTGTCCTATATAGATACATACAATCTCATAAAAGGTAAAACATACTCATACAAGATTGTAGCTGTCGATCGGTCTGGAAATGTTTCAGCTTTCTCTGTAATAAAATCTATCGTAGTCCATTAAATTACAATAAATCAGCATACAAAGAAGTAAAGTTGTAGAGAGTTTAACATCATTAATGGCTTGACTACCTCTGTTGGAGCTGCTATTATTATACGATTATGGTCGTTTGAGTTTACGCACTGAATCTTCCGCATAGGGCGGGCAAGGTTTTAGCGTAAACTCAAGTCTCTTAAGCCAATTGATGGTGGGGAGTATCCTTGAGTTTTTGCAACTTAACAACTTAGTCGACATAAGCAAAAAGTCCGTCGAAATTTATATGGAATTTTAGACGGACAAATGACAAACGGCTATTGGTTAATACCAATAACTAGTCAAATGCACAAAAACTTCTATTTATAGAAGTTGTACGTAAAAAGTTACTCAAGCGCACATAAGGAATGCCTTGACGTAAGATACCGATGAAGGACGTGGTAGACTGCGAAAAACTTCGGGGAGCTGTCTAACAAGCTTTGAACCGAAGGTGTCCGAATGGGGAAACCC
>CAZZAE010000046.1:0-6263 GCA_964652125.1 uncultured Candidatus Saccharibacteria bacterium | reverse complement strand
CAGATTACCCTGGGAACGGCATTAATTGCCATACTTGCCAATCAACTTGGAGGTATTGCACCAGATATCGACCAACCAACAGCACCATTTTGGAGAAATATTCCTATAGGTGGTTATTTTGGTCGTGTTATCGACAAAATGCTTGGTGGTCATCGTTTTATTTCTCACTCGTTAATAGGCGTTGCCGGCTTTGGTTTGTTATCAGAAGTAATATTAAAATTTTTGCATCCCAGCTTACCGCACTTAAATATTGTAATTGTCTGGTGGTCTTTTATGATAGGTTTGATCTCGCATCTTGTTATGGATACATTCACAAAAGAGGGAGTGCCATGGTTATTACCAATACCTGTCAAATTTGGCATACCGCCAGTTAAAGATTTAAGAATTACAACTGGTAAGAAAGTCGAGACTTTGTTATTTTTAGCTTTACTGGGTTTTGATATTTGGTATACCAGTGCTCATTATGCCCATCTGTTAACACTTTTACATCATCAAATCATATAGTTTAGGCAGCAATAAAGTTAATACTAAGTTATTCTTTGATTTTAAATCATTAGAAATGCCCTACTTGCAACTTTGAAATATTTATGTAAAATTGCAACAGTTATAAAGCGAATATCATAATGACGGAGTTATTATGGCGTCACCTGAGGTAAATGATCTAGTTATTGTTGGGACCGGTCCTGCAGGTTTGTCTGCGGCAGTTAGTGCTGCCTCAGAAGGTTTAAGGACATTAGTAATAGACGGAAATTATCAATTAGGTGGACAAGCAGCAAATGCTACCTGGATTGAAAATTATGCTGGATTCACAAATGGTATTGGGGGTAAAGAGCTGACTTTTGCGATGGTAGATCAGGCTATAAGATTTGGAGCCGATATTCAAGCGCCGCTTCAAGCTGAAGGGATTGATATTGTTGACGAAGGTATGCAGATAAGAGATGACGGTGTAGAAACGATTATTGGTCGCACTATTCTTATTTGTTGCGGCGTACAATATCGACGCCATCCAGGTCGTAACATGGCCGGATATCTGCGGCGCGGAATAAGTTATGGTTCACCAGATATAAGTGCTCAGTATTCTAATAAAAATATCTTTGTAGTTGGAGGCGCTAATAGCGCTGGACAAGCAGCGGTCTTCTTGTCTCAATTTGACGATTGTAAGATAAATCTATTAGTTAGAGGGCCTGACTTAGACTCTAAAATGAGTAAATACTTGGCGAATAGGATTGAAGAAGCAGATAACATTACAGTCCACACAGAAACTGAAGTAGTAGAAGCTCATGGTAACGGTCGTTTAGAGAGCATAAGCGTAAACCGGGCAGGTGAAATTGAAAAACTCAAAGCTGATAGGTTATTTTTACTAATCGGTGCCATTCCCAAGACTAAATGGGTACCTGATCGGGTCGTTAGAGACGATTATGGTTTTATTCAAGCTGGCAGTGATATACCTCAAAATATTCGACAAAATTTTGTTGATGAATTTGGCCGACCACCACTTGCCCACGAAACTTGTATTCCTGGACTTTTTGTAGCCGGCGATGTTAGAAGCAATTCAGTGAAGCGAGTTGCTGGCGCGGCAGGGGATGGAGCTGGAGTAGTGTCTGAACTCCACCAATATCTTGGCCGTCTTCTAGAAAAATAAACTTCAGCTATTTGATCAGTTCGAATCCTAATTCAGAAGTTTAAAAATGCTCACGGATATGAGACATAGAAAAGTCCCAATTGGATGTCGCTTTTACGTGTGGATTAAAGATGTTATCGGGATCAAAGATGTCTTTTAGTTCCTTGAAATAATCTAGTACCTCGTGACCATACATACGACCAAGCCAAGGACCTCTTATTAATCCATCATTATGTTCACCGGAAAGGGAACCATGGTATTTTAGTACTAATTCATTTACTTCCCGCATACTAGGTTCTAATTTGGCTCGCTCTTTAGGTTGTTCAATTTTCATGAGTGGGATTATGTGAAAATTACCATCACCCATGTGGCCAGCAACTGTGGCCATAAGTTTATATTTATTAATTATCCGTCTTAGCTGTGGTAAAAACTGTGGCAAAAACTTAGGTGGAACCACCAAATCGTCAATGTAGGGAGCAGTGTGCTTATCTTTGACCTTCTTTCGAAGTAAATTAAAGCTCTCTCGGCGCATTATCCGAAACTTCCATGCTTTTGCTGCAGTTTCATCTTCTTCCATGGCTTGTAGTTTAAAGCTTTTAAGTAGTGCCTTCATAGCATCTAACTTTCCCGTAACTTCGCTTTGGCTGCTTCCGGTAAATTCAATAAGTAAAATTAACTTAGGAATTCCTCTGAATAAAATTAGTGCATCGGGTATAAGCTGGAAAGCTAATTTTATTAACCCCCACCAACCTAGATTTTTTCTAAAGTAGGGGAAAAATTTTATAGATAAATTCAGAGTGTAGTTGTCGAACGATTCAAAGCTTGTCGGGTGTTGGGTCATAACGGTATTGATAATGTCACCCAGGCCATTCATATTTTTCATAAAGCACACCAGGACGCCTGAGTAGGGTTCTTTGGGCACCAGTCGAAATTTAATGTCAGTAATTAGTCCAAGAGTGCCTTGGCTGCCGATAATGACTTTTGTTAAATCGAATACTCCGCTTTCTCGGTCCCAAACATCCCACAGATTATAGCCGGTAGAGTTTTTACTAACGTGCGGTTTAGCGGCTTTGATTTTGTCATAGTGTCTGTCAACTAAATGGAATACCTGTCGATAAATTTGACCCTCAAAGTCTTTTTGATCCATTTTTTTGTCCAGCTCCGCCCTATTTAAGGGCTTGATGGTGTACTCGTTGCCATCACTCAGCACCATTTTAAGTTCCTCGACAAAATTAATCGTCTTACCATAGCGCAGCGACATTTCACCGCCAGAATTGTTGGCAACCATTCCGCCAACTGTGCACAACTCACGTGAGGCAGGGAAACTTGGCATTAAGGCATTATGTTTGAGTGTTGCAGGTTCAAAGTTGCGATAATAAACACCCGGTTGAACGTGAGCACGATTCTCGTTAACTGCCTCAATCTTATTAAAGTGTTTTGTGAAATCCAGTGTCAAAGATTCACCAATAGCAGCACCGCTCATATCCGTTCCAGCACTTCGAGGAGTAATATATAGGCCCGGGTTAGCTTTTTTATTGGATGACACAAACTTTACGATTGCCTCCAAATCGTGACTATTGCGGGGAGAGATTATCATTTGAGGCTTTAGCTCAAATAAGCTAGCATCGTGACTATATAGAGATCTAGCATTGTCGCTTTCGTCAATCTCGCCACTAATAACCGCTTGAATTTGGGTTTTTAGTTCTGACATATAGCTTAAGCTTAACTGTCATACTCAGGCTGCGCAAGGGGGTAATGTGTGTATAACTGCTAAAATATAAGAGATGTCTTTTAAGAGTGAGTATAACAAGTTAAACCCAGCTCAAAAGCAGGCGGTGAATAATATAGAGGGTCCAATGCTTGTTTTAGCCGGTCCTGGCACTGGCAAGACCCAGTTACTAAGCCTTAGAGTAGCAAATATAATCAATCAAACTGATACTAATCCAGGCAATATTTTGTGTCTTACTTTTACCGACAACGCTGCTCGCAATATGCGTGAGCGACTTGAGTCAGTTATTGGTCAAGCTGCTTATCATGTGAATATCCATACTTTTCATAGTTTTGGAGTTGAAATTATTAATCAGTTCCCAGACTTTTTCACTAGTAGGCAGCTTTTGCAACAAATTGATGAGCTTGGTAGTTATGAACTACTACGTGAAATTTTCGAGTCATTACCCCATAGCAACCCCCTAGCACCTAAGATTGGCGACGAATTCGTCATGCTCAGAGACACTCTTTCTATAATTGGATGGCTTAAACAAAACGCCTTAACTCCTACTCAGCTTCATGCCATTATTGAAGCTAATGAAGCTTTCATGAAGAAATTAGCTCCGGACTTAGCCAAAACCTTTGAATCTCCAACATCGTCAAAAAATTTAACTTTATATCAAAGTTTGCTGAAAAAGATTGAAGACTGTACAAGTCAAAAACAATACTGGGGCTTTGCAGATTATGGAGTTGAGTGTGCTTCAGAACTTAGAGACGCGATCGACACAATTGGCAGTAGCCGATGGGCTCCCAGTCTAACAAAGTGGCGTAACAAATGGTGCGAAAAGAATGCTCGAGGCCAACATGTATTTAAAGATTCCGGACGAAATATGCGTAAAATGCACGCTGTCGCAAATGTTTATGAACAACTAGAGCAACAATTGAGTCGTCAGGGTTTGTATGATTTTGACGACATGATTATCGAGACGGTAGGGTCATTGGAAGCAAACCAAGACCTACGGTCCAATCTTCAGGAGCGATATCTTTATATAATGGTAGATGAATTTCAAGACACCAACAAGGCCCAACTTCGAATGCTTCAGGCTCTTGGAGACAACAAGTTATACGAAGGTAGACCTAATATTATGGCCGTAGGCGACGATGACCAAGCAATATATGCCTTCCAAGGTGCCGAAGCTTCTAACATGGCTACGTTTGTTAGACAATACAATCGTCCTACCATTATTAATCTTTCCGAAAACTATCGGTCTTCACCAGAAATTCTAAATGCTAGTTTTGAAATCGCCAATCAAATAAGCAATAGGTTGGAAACAATATTACCCGGTACGCGCGAGAGATTAGTAGCTAAAGCTCACTATGTAACTAGCCAAGCGCATCAAATGGTTTTCCCGAGTGAATTGGCCCAATATGATTGGTTGGCCCAGCAAATTAGTCAGGCTATAAAGAAGGGAACTAAGCCTGAAGATATCGCAGTGATTGCACCTCGGCATCGCTACCTTGAGAGATTGATGCCATATCTTGGTGCCCAGAATATATCGGTAGCTTACGAACGGCGCGAAAATGTACTTGAGGCACCGCTAATAGTGCAGCTACTTAGCATGGGTCAACTTGTGGTAGCTTTAGAAAATAACCGACAAGATGAGGTTGATACTTTGTTTGGCCAAGTTTTGAGTTTTGACTTTTGGGGCATTGACACAAAAGATTTAGTTAGCTTAAGTCTGGAGTGCTATAACAAACACAATCATTGGTTGCCAACTCTATTAGAAAGTAAAAACAAATTGCTTCAATCGATAGCAGTGTGGTTTGTGCAAATTGCCCGAAGAAGTACTACCGAACCCCTAGAATATATACTGGATCAGTTGATGGGTGAGGTGAGTGAGGGAATTGATAGTGAATACGACGAACAGCCCTCTCGTCCCAGGCGAGCTAAATTTATTTCTCCAATGCGCCAGTTTTATTTTAGCCAGAAGCAATACCAAAATTCTACCGATAACTACTTAGCCTTGTTGGGGCAATTGTCTACATTGCGTCAAAGATTACGTCAATGGAAACCGAATCGCTCCATATATATTAACGATCTAATCAATTTTGCTCAATTACATATACAAGCTAAGTTAAAAATCATTGACACAAATCCCCACACTCAATCGACAAACGCGGTACAGGTTATGACAGCATATAAATCTAAAGGGCTGGAGTTTGGCAGCGTTTACGCTATTAATGCCCAGGATGAAATTTGGGGGCCAACAGCCCGTAGTCGTTCACTTCGTCTGACTTTGCCGCGTAATTTACCAATAGCTCCAGCCAGCGATGGAGATAATGATAAATTGCGCCTGCTGTACGTTGCTCTATCTCGAGCTAAGCATGATCTTATCATTACAAGCTACACTCATAGTCTAGATAATAAGCCATCCCCGGGTTTGAGCTTTATTGGTGGTAATGCGCAGTCGTCAAGAACAGAGCTGACCGCATTTCAGCCCAATTATATTGATAAGCCGGCCAACGCTCGTGCTGTTGAAATACTAAGCACTGATTGGGCATATCGTGGTCGCCAAATAATTGCTGACAAACCAACCCTACTTGAGCCAATATTAGCTAATTATAAATTGAGCGTTACGCATTTAAATAATTTTATTGATATTGTCAGTGGTGGACCGGAATTTTTCCTGATTCATAATTTACTTAGATTTCCGCAGGCCTTGACACCAGCTGCCGCCTACGGGGATAGCATTCATAAAAGTCTGCAGTGGGCTAATCAAAAGCTTCGTGAAACCGACAAATTACCGTCTGCCTCTAATATGCAATCATATTTTATTGATATGCTGGAGCGAAAACATCTTCGTTTAAATGATTACAAGCGCTTGGCCCAGCGTGGCAAGGTAGCATTGGAACGATATTTATCCGACCGACCGAC
>CAZZAE010000045.1:0-6466 GCA_964652125.1 uncultured Candidatus Saccharibacteria bacterium | reverse complement strand
TAGTACTAGCCATATAATACTAATGTTGTTATGATACTCGCTACGATCCTGCAACATGTAGGATTAAAAGGTGAAGTTTTGCGATGTGTTACAAGGTGTTATCGATTGAGAAAAACTACTCAATACGGTAGACTATACATCGAGCAGTGAGGCGGTCTAACCACCCGCTGAGCTCCGTGGGCAGTTGGAGTGTACGTAACGCGCCAAAACAAGTGCTTGATCCATCTTGAGTGGATCCGAGAAGTCCGGTGGAACCGTCCAGCTCAAAAATAGAGGTTGGACCCGAGACGCTAAGATTGAATACCCTGCGAGAGTATTTAATCAGAGCGTCTCTTTTTTATAAGGAGTATTGATGAGTCAAGAAGATCAGAATATACAAGCAATGAGACATAGCTTAGCTCATATAATGGCTGCTGCTATCCAACATTTGTGGCCAGAAGCTAAGTTTGGAGTTGGACCGGTAGTTGAAAACGGGTTTTATTATGATATTGATTTAGGTAATAAAAAGCTATCAGATGATGATTTTACTTCCATAGAAGGTGAAATGCACAAAATCATTGCCCAAAATCAAACTTTTGAACATTTTGAATTGCCTATAGCCAAAGCTATAAGATGGGCTAAAAAGTCTCACCAACCCTATAAACAGGAACTTTTGAATGATTTGAAAAGAGAGGGTACAACATTTGTTAAGGAGTTAGATGTTACTGAGTTAGGGCTTAAACACTATGGCGATAGCAAAGTCAGGAATGTTTCATTTTATAAGAATGGAGATTTTACAGATCTTTGCCGTGGACCCCATGTGGCAAGCTCTGATAAAGTAGGTGCTTTTAAGCTTTTGAGAGTATCAGGGGCTTACTGGCGTGGTAAAGAAGGCAATCCACAGATGCAAAGGATTTATGGTGCGGCTTTTGAAACCAAAGAAGAGCTCGTTAAATACTTGAATCTGTTAGAAGAAGCCAAAAAGCGTGATCACCGCAAGCTGGGCCAAGAACTAGATTTGTTCGTATTTTCAGATATGGTGGGCTCAGGACTACCGATGTTCACTCCTCGAGGTACTATCTTGCGTGATAAATTGGCAGACTATTCTAATGAGCTTCGACAACATTACGGTTTCGAAAAGGTTTGGGTGCCACATATTACTAAAAGGGAACTCTACAAGACCTCGGGACATTGGGCCAAGTTTGGTGATGAACTATTTTTGGTTAAGAGCCAAGAAACTAAGGATGAATTGGTTATGAAACCCATGAACTGTCCACACCACACTCGTATTTATACTAGCCATGCTCGAAGTTACAGAGATCTACCAGTTAGATATCTAGAAACTACAACTGTATATAGGGATGAAAAAACTGGTGAATTAGCTGGTTTGAGCAGAGTTCGTTCGATAACTCAAGATGATAGTCATGTATTTTGTCGCCCAGACCAAATTGAGTCCGAAATAAGCAATTTACTTATAGCTGCTACTGATTTGTATAAAACGGTTGGAATGAGCCTCAGAGTGCGATTATCTTATCGCGATGATAGTGATACATACTTAGGTGATAAAAAGCTTTGGGATGAGGCTCAGAAGCAGCTTAAAAGTGCTACAGAAGCAAATAAACTAGAGTTCTTTGAAGAAACTGGCGAAGCTGCATTTTATGGGCCCAAAATAGATTTTATGGCAACAGATGCAATTGGCCGAGAACATCAAGTCGCAACAGTGCAGCTGGACTTTGTCCAACCAGAAAGGTTTGATCTTAACTATATTGCAGAAGATAGCTCTAAACAGCGCCCTATTATGATTCATAGCGCTCTTCTGGGCTCAATAGAGCGTTTTCTAGCAGTATATATTGAACATACAATAGGAAAGTTTCCTGTTTGGCTTGCACCTGAGCAAATCCGTATAGCAACTGTTAACCAAGAAGCGTCAACTTTAAACTTAGCAAAAGAATTTGCACTAAAAGCCAAAGAAGTTAATCTTAGGGTTTTGCTTGATGACTCCAATGAGTCTGTTGGAAAAAAAATTCGTGAATCAGAAATTATGAAGGTGCCTTATACAGTAGTAATTGGTGAAAAAGAAATTAAGACAGGAAAAGTATTACCGAGAGTTCGAAAAGATTTGGTTGTTCAAGAACGGACAACTCCATTATCAATTCAAGACTTTCTAAAATCTGTGGCTAACGAAGCTATAAGTCGTACTAGTAAGAGTTCTCTGTAGTAAAATACGTTTACTATTATGAAAAAGACCATTGCAGTAGATATTGACGATGTTTTAGCTGCAAATGCTGAAAGTTTTGCTGCATTTAGCAATAAACGATGGGGTACAAATTTGAAACCCGATGATTATAGTGAACATTGGGCAGAAATGTGGAACATAGATATAAAACACGCCCAACGTAGAAGAGAAGTTATTATTAAAGAGAAGTTATTTACAAGTTATCGTTTTTTCGATGAAGCTAAAATTATTCTAAAAAGATTAAAAGAGAGATATAAGTTAGTGATTGTAAGCTCTCGCAGTCTTGAGATACAAAAAGAGACGCTAGATTGGTTGGAAACAGAGTTTAAAGGAATATTTTCTGAAATACATTTTGCAAAAATTTGGGATGATCCAAACCTTAACGTGTTAAAAAAACTAGAACTAACTAAAACCGAAATTTGCCGTGAAATTGGAGCTGATTATTTGGTAGACGATCAACCTAAACACTGCATAGCCGCTGCTAATGCAGGAATTGAAGCCCTATTATTTGGTGAATACGGATGGAACAAAGATAGTAGTCTTCCGAACGGAGTCACTAGAGTTAAAAATTGGCTAGAAGTGGAGAAATTTTTTGATGGAAAAACCGAGTAACCAGTTTAAAGCCCGCGTATATACTATCGTGCAGATGATTCCAAAGGGTAGGGTAATGACTTATGGCCAAATTGCAGCATTAAGTGGTCATCCTCGTGCGGCTCGGATAGTGGGTGGAATTGCCCATTTTGGTGATGAAAATCTGCCTTGGCAAAGGGTAGTTCACAAAGATGGAAGTTTAGCGATCGGTTTTCCTGGGGGTGTTGATGGTCATAAGCAGGTATTGGAAGCCGAAGGAATAAAAGTTTCAAGTGATTTCAAGATAGATATACACAAACTACAATGGCGACCAAAAACCTAAACCCATTAATTGTAATCTTAGGTGAAACTGCTTCTGGTAAGTCAGATTTAGCTTTGGAAATAGCTAAGTTGTTTGATGGCGAAATCATTGCGGCAGATTCCTGGACTGTATATAAAGATTTCAATATTGGTACTGCCAAACCTAGCAAAATCCATCAGAAGCAAATAAAACATCATCTAGTGGATATAGTAAGTCCACAAGACGGCTTTAATGTGGCCCAATTCAAGCGACTGGCGTCAAAATCTATTGTCGATATAACAAACAGGAACAAAATACCCATTTTAACCGGTGGCAGCGGTCTTTACATTGATAGTGTGGTATATGACTACAGTTTTTTATCAGCCGGGACTACTGAGCGGCGAAACAAACTTAATAAATTGTCACTCGAAGAATTAATGAAAATAATACATAGACAGCATTTAGATACTAGCGGAATAGATTTACGCAATAAACGTAGACTAACAAGGTTAATAGAAACTGCAGGCAAGCGACCCACTAAAAACATGATTAGACCAAATACATTAATTATTGGGCTCATGACGTCCAAAGAAGATTTAGAGATCAGAATAGCAAATAGATTAGACCAAATGCTTAAAACAGGTCTTGAACAAGAGGTGAAACAACATGCAAAAACTTATGGTTGGAAAGTTGAGCCCATGAAAGGTATTGGTTATCGTGAGTGGGAAGACTATCTTACGGGACAACAGAATTTAGATATTACAGTTGAACGTATAATTCGCTCTACTATGCAGCTAGCTAAGAAACAACGGACTTGGTTTAAGCGCAACAAAAGTATTCATTGGGTGTCTGATAAGGCACAGGTCGTTGAGCTGGTTACAACATATCTGAACAAATAACAAGTATCCTTGAACGCTCTTCTGATACAATAGGTGGGTGATTGAGCAATTGTTTGGGTCTAAAACACGGGTTAAGCTGTTGCAGCTTTTCTTTGGAAATCCTAATCGCTCATTCTATGTTCGAGAAATTACACGCAAAATTGATGAGCAAATCAATTCTGTCCGACGAGAACTAGCTAATTTACTGAGTATAGGCATAATAAAATCAGATACAAACAACAACAGACTATACTACGAAGTAAATCAAGATTATGAATACTATAAGCCACTTTCAGCCATATTTGGTGGTACCTCAGTTGGCTCAACTACAAAGAAAAGTCCTGACGCGAAACCTATAAAAGAGGACACACAAACTTCAGAAATAAAAGCCATTGGTAACGTGGAATTAGCGCTTTTTACCGGTCAATTTACTAGAGATGATAGCAGCGGAGTGGATTTACTCATCGTGGGTGATATTAACCACAACAAACTAGCAAAATATATTGAGGAATTGGAAGCTAAAGAAGGCAAGGAAATACGCTATACAGTTATGCCTAAACAGGAATTTGATTATCGTCAGCAAGTTAAAGACAGATTTTTATCTAACGTAATTGCATCAAAGAAACAAATATTAATTGATAAACACGAATTGTTATCTGGTCCAAAACCAGAACAGGAGAATTAATGGAAATTGAATACCATGGTGCTAATTGTTTTAAAATTGGTAGCAAAAAGTCGAATGTTATTATAGATGATAATCTTGATGAACTTGGCGGTAAATCAATAGCCAAAGCCGGCGATCTAACTATTTTTACACTCGCACATGGTAGTCCTAAAGCTGAAGTAAGTTTAGTTATCGACCAACCTGGTGAATATGAGGTATCTAATGTATCAATTATAGGTGTTGCCGCGAGAGCTCATATTGATGATGCAGATCATACTTCTGCCACAATGTATAAGCTAGTAGTAGATGATATAAGAATTGCTGTTCTGGGGCATATTTATCCGGAACTAAGTGATAGCCAGCTGGAGTCAATTGGCACGGTTGATATATTGCTAATTCCAATCGGTGGTAATGGTTACACCTTAGATTCAATTGGAGCACTTAAGCTGATCAAAAAAATTGAACCTAAAATTATCATACCAAGCACCTATGCTGATAAACGACTGAAATATCCAGTCCCCCTACAGTCACTTGAGGATGCAATTAAAGGTTTAGCAATGGAGCCTCGAGAGCGTTTAGCAAAACTAAGGATTAAACCAGTCGACCTAATTAGCGACGGAACGCAACTAGTTATTTTAGAAACCGAATAGTTATAATTTAGGTACTTTGGGGTTTAGTAATCTGTTTTTCTTCAGAGTACGTATAGCCTGTGTGCTTACTTTAAGTGTAACTTTTTTGCCATCAACTGTAATTGTCTTGGTTTGTAAGTTAGGTTTCCAGACTTTTTTAGTGTGTCTTTGAGAGAAGCTCACATTGTGGCCGTACTGTTTACCTTTGCCGGTTATATCACATTTTTGCATAAAAATTCCTGTTATCTTAAGGTGTTATCTTAAATGATTCTCACTAATGAGTCAACTCTTTGTTACTGCTATAATTAGTTAATGGTTGTCGTTGATCTGACTAACATCAATATTGTAGTACTACTACTGTGTTTGATAATTTCTATTGCCATTCATGAATCTATGCACGCCTTTACAAGTTATTGGTTAGGGGACGATACAGCTAAACTTGAAGGCAGAATAAGTTTAAATCCCCTCAAGCATATTGATCCATTCTCCACGGTATTATTGCCTATAATAACTTTACTACTCTTTCGCTTTCCGTTATTAGCAGCAAAACCGGTTCCATTTAATCCTAACAGGGTGAAATTTGATGAGTTTGGTGCAGCTCTAGTTGGGATAGCTGGTCCATTAACAAACTTAGTTTTGGCTATTTTAGCTGCACTTTTCCTGCATGGTATTGGGGGTCAGATAAGTGCTGGCGTGACCAATAGCATAGGACTATTTATATGGCTAAATTTGGCACTATTTGTATTTAACATGATACCTTTTCCTCCGCTTGATGGTTCTCGTCTTTTATATGCTTTTGCACCTGAACCCCTTCAAAGGATAATGTTCAGCATAGAGTCGGCGGGTATAGCAGTTTTTGTAATTTTCATAGTAGTCTTTATATCCGTGATTGGTCCAGTTATTAGCAATGTAGTCCAGTCAATACTTCATATTTTAGGTATATCCGTAGTTGGTATATAATGTTGACAGGCTGAAAGCCGGCAAATGATAATCTGAATACTTATCATTTGGAAGTTCAATATTTGAGTCAGTCGTGGCTGGCACGTGAGAACATCCACCTGTCTTAACAGCAGGTTATTAACACCAGCCTTCAGCTAAAACACCTCAGCTTATGGGGTGTTTTTATTAAGGGACTCAGTTAAAATAGCGAAGTGTAGCGGGGTGTGGCGCAGTTGGTAGCGCGTACGGCTGGGGGCCGTGAGGTCGCAG
>CAZZAE010000044.1:0-6987 GCA_964652125.1 uncultured Candidatus Saccharibacteria bacterium | reverse complement strand
TTATGAAACAATACAGGTGTTATGCCTGCTAACCCTAAACAAGTTGCAGCACTTATCGCCGCCTTTCGGCGAGGGACAAAATTATCGTACCAAAAGGGTGAATATATCATCCGGCCCGGCGAATCGCAGTCGGGCATTTTTTATATTGAAAAAGGTTTAGTAAAAGCTTTTAACATTAGTAAATACGGTGAAGAGAACTTACTCATTATCCGCAAAAAAGAAGAAATATTCCCAATGATTTGGGCAATTACCGGTCAGGAGCGCAGTATCATATATCAAGCTCTTGGTCCGACTACTGTTTGGCGTATTGGGCGTGAAGACTTTGTCGACTATACCCAATCTGATACACAGGCTCTTCAAATCATTTTAGATATGGCAATTGAGATGTATCGTCGTCATTCAGAACGCATTCTAAATTTACAATATAGATCTGTGCGAGAACGTCTAATTTCTTTTTTACTGACCACAGCAAGTCGTTTTGGTGAGAAAAAAAGTAGCGAAGTATTCTTGAATGTACCCCTCCGACAACAAGACATAGCTAGCTCAATAAATGCTAGCCGTGAAACAACGAGCCGAGAATTAGCCTATTTAGAACGTAAAGGTTTGGTGTCTTTAGATCCACCTTATATAACTTTGCTTGACACCCGTCAGTTACGAGATTATCTGTAATTTTCGACTTAGCGCCAATGTTCGACGATGTTCTCTACCATATTAATAATGGCTTGGTGGCTGGGAATTCTATTGTCATCATAGTAATGATTTGTATCAATGTAATTGTCGACCACACTCAAACAATGTATTTCATCCGTTAAAATATGCATCCTATCTACTGCCCCAACAGTGGCCAGAGGTACCGCAGCAATTAGTTTGCCAACTTCAATTGACTTTAGGTAGTCAACAACAGCTTCAAGAGAAAAACCTGTGCTCAAACCATCAGATACTAAAATAATGTTACGGCCGCGTAGTAAATCTTTACGAATTAGTCCACTCTTGCCCATGAGTCGGTGTAGACGATGCAATTTTTCTAGTTTTAGCTGCTCAATATAATGATGATATTCCATATCAAACTCTTCAAGCTCACCAGGTGAGTACATGTTGTTATAGGTAAAAATGCCATCTTGATCTATTACCGCCACAGGATCAATCTCACCTGGAAGTTCTATGGCAGCCGTCATAAGTAGAGTAAGTGGACAGTGTAGCTTTGTGGCTATCTGCATTCCCACGACAACTCCTCCATCACTCAATGCGATTATGGTAGTGTTTAAGCCATTATATTTAGTAAGTCCGGCGGCTAGTTCTATACCGGCATCAGCTCGGCTCTTAAAATACATACCTGCAGTGTACTACAAGGCTTTAATCAGGTAAAAGCGTTCTTTGTTGCCCTTCTCACCACTAACGCTTGAGTCAGCTTTACCTAATATTTTGAATAACTTTTGTACCCAGATTTCGAACTCCTTAAAAATCTCTCGCCTAATGTGTTCATTTTTAATTATACCCCTGCTTTTTTGGTTGTTTTGGGTAGCTTCAAATTGAGGTTTTACCATTGCTAGTATTAAAGTTTGGGTTTGACAAATTGATATTACGGCTGGCAAAATTTTGGTTAGAGATATAAACGAAACATCAATTACAACAATGTCTATTTTTTGGTTTTGATCTTTCACGAAATTGCGGATGTCGGTTTGTTCATGTAATTCAATTCTTTTATCGGATCTAAGATTTGGATGCATTTGATTTGTGCCCACGTCAACGGCAACAACCTTTTTAGCTCCGTGTTTTAGGGCATAGTCGCTAAACCCGCCAGTACTTGAGCCTACATCTAGTACTATCTTATTCTTAAAATTTATATTGAGGGCTTCAGCTACAGAATCAAGTTTAAGAGCAGCGCGTGATACATATTGTTCACCGGCGTTAAGTTTTATTTTATCATTTGTATTTACTTGTTGTCCGGGTTTAGTGACTATTTGATCATTAACGCGCACTAACCCAAGTTTTATATACGATAGAGCTTGGCTACGAGTTGGCACCAAACCCTTCTCTACTAGAGCGACATCTAATCTATTATTTGCCATTTTATTTTTTAATGCGTTCCCGATAAGCTCCGGTAGTAGTATCAACGCTTATAATGTCGCCAGTTTTAATAAATGCAGGAACCTTTATAGTTATTCCAGTTTCAAGCTGGGCATCCTTGGTAATTGCACTACTAGTATCACCTTTTACTGCATCTTCCGTATGCTTAACAATAAGTGCTACATTTTTAGGAAGCTCGACATTAATAACTCGGCCACTAAATAGTTGGGCCTGTATTGTATCCCCTTCCTTCATGTAGCCAGATAGTTCTTTGATATCTTCGGAAGGTAGTTCAAATTGTTCATAAGTCTTTTCGTCCATAAAGTAGAAGTTGGTTCCGTTGCTATAGAGATATTGCACGTTTTTGTTAGTGATATCAGCAGCCTTAATGGTATCATTACCCTTAAATGTTTTATCTAGAACTTTACCATCGATTAAGCTCTTAATTTTGACGTTTACAATTGAACCACCTCGACCCATTACTTTTTGCCCATACTCCACTACGCGGTAAGGGACACCATCGAGTTGAAACACTTGTCCTTTTTTGAGATCTGTTACACCAAGTGCCATTGCTAATACCTAACCGTTAGAAACGAATGGAAGCAAAGCTATGTGACGTGCGCGCTTTATAGCTTTAGCCAGACCACGTTGCTGACTCTCAGTAAGACCAGTCTTTTTACGAGTTTCAATCTGACCGTAAATATTTACATATCGCTGAAGAGTCTTAAAATCCTTATAATCGAAATAAGGAATATCAGTTCTTTGCTTAAAAATTTTCGCCATGTTTTATCCTTTCAGTTGATTCTAAATACTTGTTTTTAAAACGGAATATCATCGAGATTAATAGGTTCATCACCTATGTCTTCTATTTTAACGTCATCGTCTTTAACCTTTTTACTAGGCTTTGGCTTATCATCTGACTTTTCAGATGACGGGGTTTGATCAAAACTTGAGTTTTCACCTCCACCGGTACCGCGGTTATCTAAAAATGTAACGTCATTGGCCAATACTTCCACCTTACTTCGCTTTTGGCCGTCTTGTTCCCAGCTACGGCTTTGTAAGCGGCCAACTACCATGCATCGTCGTCCTTTACTTAAATATTGAGCTACACGTTCTGCTAAACCGGCCCACGCTACGCAGTCGATATAATCAGTGGCTTCTTGCCATTCGCCGCTACCATCTTTGTAGCTCCGATTTAGTGCTAAGCTAAAGCTAACAACGCTTTGACCGCTAGGTATTTGACGTAGTTCTGGGTCCCGCGTCAGGTTACCCATGAGTATCACTTGGTTAAAACTTCGTGCCATATTCTCTCCTTGTGGTTCCTTTAGCTATTTTCCTTATTGGTGCTAGACATTATTTTACTCTTCTTCCCCGTTGGAGCTGGAATTGTTATCTTCCTCTGCGCCAGCCGGTGGTTCACCACGTGCTGCCACCTTGGCCCGTGCAGCTTCAGCTTTAGCCATAGCTTTGATGTCAGGTTTAGTAATTAAAAATCTTATTACTTCATCGGCTATATTTAGCATTGACTCTACTTTACGAACTCCCTCTGAAGGTAAATCTACACTATAAAAAACGTAAACGGCGTGATCTTGCTTATTAATGGGATATGCTAGTTTGCGCTTACCCCAATTATCAGTTTTTACTACTTTACCACCGTTATCTTTAAATATTTTCTTGATTTTGCTTTCTGTTTTTTCCAGGTCAATTTCTAGACCAGGATCGTACAAAACAGCGATTTCGTATTGATTCAAGGTGTTTCCTTCCATTGGATCTTGCCTGCAGTCTCAAGTGGATGCAAGCTGAAGTTAATATTTCAGGTTTACTATAGTCTATTCGCCCCTGTTAGTCAACAATTTAATAGTAGTTTATGAGCTATAGGCCTTCAGACTTATGTAGATAATCTTCGTATTGTTGCTCCGCTCGCTTACGTAGGACTAATCTCACTACAAATCTAATAAGGATTAGTATTATCGCCAAAATTAACAGTAGCTTAACCAAAACGAATATTGCAGAAGTTTTCTTTTGCTTGCCCATAATCACAAAAGTTAGGTAACTTGATGGATCTACTGTGTCACTGAGAGTTTTCTTATCGTGAGTTAATATTTTAAGAGGATCCCAAGAACCATCATCTTTTTGGCCAAAGTATTGAACTTGTTTTATCCCAGTTAATGAGTTGCGATCAATTTTGGCACTTAGAACTAATGGTTTTTCAAAACCAGTTAAAGTATTTCCACTGGCATCTCGGCAAGTTAGGCTATATGGTCCGTTAATGAATTTATACCCTGAAAAAGTTGGTGGCAATATATCTGTTGGTGTAATCAAGCTACAAAATGCATCGGAGTTAAGTGCACCGGCTGGTATTAAAATACTGACTACGTTATCGTCCGAACTTACAGTGGTATCACTATCCTTATTGGCATTAGCGACAAAACTATCGATAGTGGTATCAGACTGTGCGTATTTTGAGCTATTACCGGCGGCATCAACAGCTTTCACTCGGTAATAGTAATGGACCCCGAAATTAGCTGTTTGATCATTGAAGTTTGTTAGTGTTAAGCCGGTAATCAAGATATCCCAGTTTTGCCGGTCTTCTGATCGGTCTATTTGATAACCAGAGAGTTTGACATTGTCTTTGGATGGCTTCCAGCTAAGTAAAATAGTCTGAGAGGCTTTATCAACTTTAGCCACAAAATTCGTCGGTTTTGTTGGTGGACTGGTGTCTGGTGCCGGTCGTGGAGTTGTTGTGGTATGTGTCGTTGTGGTACTAGCTCCTCCCCCGCTACTGCTACCACCACTATTTCCCCCAGTACTACCACCACTAGTCACTGCTCGGACCGTTACAGTTAGGTTTTTAGCTGCTGAATTGCCGCTGGTGTTTGAGCATGTCAGAGAATAAGTGATTGTTTGGGCAGGTCTGACTAATAAGCTGCCATTACTGCCAATACTTTTGCGATTAGAACCATAAGCTAGAATACATGCCGTACCATTGCTAGACCATGTCAATGTTGAGGATTGACCAGCTGTAATTGTCGATGGTGAAGCCGTAAAAGAAGATATAGTTGGCGGTGGTGGTGATGTATAGCGGAAATCCACCCCTGAATCAATAGCTCTATCCCAGGAATCCGCATTATTGTCGCAATAAGTTAAACTTGGATAATGGACACAATCTATACCGGCAATTTGGAACTCATAAGTTTTAGAAGTTGCGTGAGCTTTCTTATTACCAGTTGTAACTGGACCTACCCACCCGCTCGGTACTGCCGAGCCTATTCTGCCGCAGTATGAGGCAGTTTTGCCAACATAAAAAGACCAGTAGCCACCGGCAGTTGTGACCGCTGAGTGATTGTTGCAACCAACAATACTAACCCCGGATGGACCAAAGTTAGTGCGACTGTCATAAACTCTACCGGTTACTTTTATTTGAGTTGTAGCGGCCGAAGAAGTCCGTAAAATTATTACACCGACTACTCCAAATACAATCATTAAAGACACTATCGATAAGTAGTTTTTAAATTGAAGTTTGGCTAGATAAGATTTTGAAGTTGAGTTATTCTTATTAGTCTTTTTCACTGTGGCTGATCCTTAGCCTCACATTATATGCCTTAATATACCAAACCTGTTACTAATCTATGAATAAAGAGGTTCTAGCTTTCTTCAGATTCATCATCTGGAATCTCATCATAAACATCTGGTTCAGATGGAGATTCAGTCTCTCTTTGGACTCCAAAGACTTCATCTACGCTTGTAACCAAGACTTCGCGTGGACGTGAACCATCAGCTGGACCAATTATGCCCTGCTCTTCCATAGTTTCAATAAGACGGGCAGCTTTGCCGTAACCTATTCGCAAACGTCTTTGCAATAAGCTAGTACTGGCTTTGTGGGCTTCTACGACTACATGTACTGCGTCTCGGAAAACAGGTTCATTTGCAGTATCAACATCCGTCATAGAACTTCCTCGACCATTGATTTGCACCGGTTGACTAATAATTTCGTCATTGTATTGCGGTGGCCGCTGGGAGCGTAAGAAGTCTGTTACTTTTTGGACTTCATCAATTTCAATTAGCGCACCCTGTACACGTTTTGGCTTCGGCATATCGGCGGTACTAAATAGCATGTCACCCATACCAAGTAGCTTTTCCGCACCCATCATATCTATAATTGTTCGAGAATCCACCTGGCTAGTTGTTGTAAAGGCTACTCTAGCAGGAATGTTGGCCTTAATAAGCCCGGTTATAACATCAACGCTAGGACGCTGCGTAGCAATAACTAAGTGAATGCCCACTGCTCGAGCCTTTTGAGCAATCCGTACAATTAGTGCTTCAACGTCCCGAGCAGCCATCATCATAAGATCAGCAAGCTCATCAATTACAATCACGATGTAGGGCATGCCCTCATCTTTTTTAAGCTGGTTATATTCGTTAATGTTACGCATACGGGCATCAGCTAAAGTTCGATAACGTCGTTCCATTTCAGCTACTGCCCACTTTAGAGCGCTTATACATTTCTCTGGTTCTGTAATTACTCCAGTTAGTAGGTGTGGAATGTCGTTGTAAGGTGAAAGCTCTACGTGTTTAGGGTCGACAAGAATAAGTTTAAGGTCGCTTGGGCTGTTGCGATACAACAAGCTCGTTAATACCGAGTTTATCATGACTGATTTACCTGAATTGGTCTGTCCAGCAACTAGAAGGTGGGGCATTTTATCCAAACTTGCAACGATTGGTGTACCAGAAATATCTTTACCAATGACAATGCCCAGAGGGTTTTTATATTCAGCCCATTCGTTACTTGAAATAATGCTAGCTAAGCGCACTGTGGCTGGTTTAATGTTTGGTACCTCTATTCCTACCGCCTTTTTGCCAGGTATAGGTGCTTCAATACGAATAGATTGAGCCGCTAGATCAAGCGCTAAATTATTCTCA
>CAZZAE010000043.1:0-6995 GCA_964652125.1 uncultured Candidatus Saccharibacteria bacterium | reverse complement strand
ACTATGCGAGCTGGTGCTAAAGGAGTTCGGGTTCAAGTTTCAGGACGTCTAAATGGTGCTGAAATGTCAAGGCGTGAAAAAGAAGTTGCTGGTAGCGTGCCACTTCATACCATTCGTGCCGATGTCGATTATGCCCAAATAGATGCTCATACTGTGGCCGGAATTATAGGTGTCAAGGTTTGGATTTACAAAGGAGAGATTGCTTAAGATGTTAATGCCGAAGCGACAAAAATACCGCAAGGTTAGAAAAGGACGAATCACAGGTGTTGCTACCAGTGGTGACTACGTAGCTTTTGGCGACTATGCTCTGCAGTCTCTAGGCTCAGATCGTATAACAGCCCGTCAAATAGAAGCCGCTCGCCAAGCTATGACACGCTACGTTAAACGCGGTGGTAAAATTTGGATTAGAATTTTTCCTCATATCCCAGTAACTCGAAAACCCCAGGACGTTAAAATGGGTAGCGGTAAAGGTAATCCAGAGTTTTACGTAGCTAAAGTTCGACCCGGAACAGTTTTATTTGAAATGCAAGGCGTAAGTGAAGAAGTCGCTCGCGAAGCTATGCGCTTGGCTGCTCACAAACTGCCAATTAAGACTAAGTTCTTCGTTAAGGAAGAGGTCTAGAATCATGAAGATTGCAGAAATCCGTAAATTAAGTACAGCTGAGCTAGCTACCCAAAGTACTAAGTTACGTGAGGAAATAGTCAGCTTAAGGCGCAGTCTTTATGGTGGTGAAACTCAAAACGTTCGAATCTTGCGTTACAAGCGTAAGGACCTAGCTCGAATGTTAACGGTGCTTAGCGAACAGCTAGCAAAGGAGAAAATCTAATGGCGAAGACATTAATAGGAGTGGTCTCCTCTAACAAAGCCGATAAAACCATATCTGTACTTGTTCAAGACCACAAAACCCACCCTATATATAAGAAGCAATACTTGGTTTCAAAACGCTACTTGGCTCATGATGAGAAAAATGAGGCCCGAGTTGGCGACAAGGTATCAATTGTTGAAAGTCGACCACTGAGTGCTCGTAAACGGCACCGGTTAGACAAAATTATTGAGCGACCTTTAATTAGAGCTGAACAGTCGGTGGATGTTATAACGGCTGATGAAAAGGAAGAAGAAAAAGAAGAGACGGCTAAGAAATGATACAACAAGAATCACGATTACTGGTTACAGATAACAGCGGTGCCAAGGAAATACTTTGCATCCGTGTACTAGGTGGTAGTCGTCGACGTTACGCTCGAGTAGGCGATGTAATTGTTGCAAGTGTTAAACAGGCTAATCCCAGCGGTACCGTTAAGCGTAAAACAATTGTCCGAGCAGTAGTTGTGAGAACTCGATCACCAATCAAACGACGTGATGGCTCGACAATTAGATTTGATGACAATGCTGCAGTAATTATTGGTGATGATAAACTGCCCCGAGGTACACGTATTTTTGGCCCAGTGCCCAGGGAACTTCGTGAGGCAGGATACAGCAAGATTATTTCGCTTGCTCCGGAGGTACTATGAATAAGAGACAACTAGCATCATCCAAGAAAACAGTCTTTAAGATCAGACTTAAAGTTGGTGACAGTGTTAAAGTTCGGGCTGGAAAATACAAGGGTAAGACCGGCAAAGTAAGTGTCGTTCATCCAACGCTTAACAAAGTTACGGTTGAGGGTATTAATATTGTCAAAAAACACCAAAAAGCTACTCGAGAACGCCCAACTGGCGGGATAATTGAAATTACCAAGCCAATATGGGTCGGCAAAGTTGGCATCATTGAGCCCACTTCTAAAAAACCAAGTCGTATAGGATATAAAGTTGCTAAGGATGGTACTAAGACTAGAGTTTTTCTACCAACTGGTAAGGAGATTAAGTAATGGCAAATCCAACTACTGCAATACCTCCAGCACGTCTTAAGCAACTCTACCAAGATAGTTTAAGTAAACAGTTAAAAGATCAATTAAAGCTTAGTAATATCAACCAGGGACCAAAACTTGAGAAAATAGTCTTAAATGTTGGGCTGGGCCGAGCTAAAGACGATAAAAAACTTATGGAAGTAGCTACCAATACTCTACTTAAAATTACCGGTCAAAAACCGATACAAACAACTGCTAAGAAATCGATTGCATCATTTAAGTTGCGTGAAGGTAATAAGATTGGACTTAAAGTTACACTGCGTGGGGCTAGGATGTACGAATTCATGGATAGGTTTATCAATATCGTCTTGCCTAGACTGCGAGATTTTCATGGTGTCAGTAGCCGAGCCTTTGATAAGAGCGGAAACTACGCTATCGGCTTAAATGATCAGTCTGTTTTTGCTGAACTGAGTTTCGATGAAACAACTACCGTTCATGGTTTGCAAGTAATATTTGTTATTAAGGCAGATAGCCCTGAGCATTCCAAGGCACTTCTGGAAAAGTTTGGAATGCCATTTGAGAAGCCCGTGATTCAACCAAGTCCAACAACTAATACTCCCAAGGAGGCCAAATAAGATGGCTAAGAAATCGATCATCGCTCGAGACCTAAAGCGCCAAAAAATGATTCAGCAATATAGTGCCAAGCGCGCTCAGCTTAAAGAACTTGGTGACCAAGTTGGTTTGCATAATCTACCAAGAAATTCTTCACCCACCCGTTGGAAGAATCGTTGTCAGGAAACTGGTCGTCCACGCGGTTATATGCGGACTTTTGGCCTGTCACGAATTTCATTTAGAGAACACGCCAGTAAAGGTGAAATCCCTGGTATAACGAAATCTAGCTGGTAAGAAAGGAGACAATGCAATGACAACCACAACCACAGACCCAATCGCTGACATGCTATCTAGGATTCGCAATGCTATAGCTGTTAATCACTCAGAAGTCTCTATGCCGCATTCCAAGATAAAAGAATCTGTCGCTAAAGTCCTGAAGGCCAATAACTTTGTTGATGATGTTAGTGTTGAAAAGGGATTAGTTGGTAAGGCTTTGAAAGTTACCATCAACAACCCAGAGAGTAATGCTCGAATTACTGAAATTATTCGTCTGAGTAAACCCGGTCGTCGTCATTATGCCAGTGCTTCTGAAATGCCCAAAGTTAAACAGGGTCGAGGAATTGTAATAGTTTCGACTTCACAAGGCGTTATGACGGGGTCACAAGCCACTTCTAAAAAAGTTGGCGGAGAGTTAATTTGTAAGGTTTATTAGTATGAGTAGAATTGGCAAACAACCTATCAAAATTCCATCCGGCGTTAGTGTAACTATTGAACATGACGCGGTTGAAATCAAAGGAACCAAAGGTAGCCTTAGTCAGTTCGCTATGCCCGGAATTAAAGTTGCTCAAGAGGAAGATAGCTTAGTTGTTAGTCGTATTAGCGATGAACCTAAAGTTCGCTCTAAGCACGGCTTGATGCGCTCACTGCTGAGTAATATGGTAAGTGGTGTTAGCGAAGGCTTCTCCAAACAACTGGAAATAAACGGAGTAGGTTATCGTGTTAACATGTCAGGATCTGATTTAAAACTTAATGTTGGTTTTTCTCACGATGTAAACTACAAGATACCTGCCGGAATTACTGCCAGTATTGAACAAAATATAATTACTATCAGTGGTATCGACAAACAACAGGTAGGTCAAGTTGCAGCTGAAATTAGAGCCCTCAAGAAACCCGAACCCTACAAAGGTAAGGGAATTAAGTATGTTGGAGAGCGTATAATCCGCAAAAGCGGTAAGTCTGGTAAGGAAAAGTAGAAATTATGAATAGCCTAGAACACAAGTTAAATAATCATGCTGTCCGTAAAGCCCGAGTAAGGGCAATCATCAGTGGCACCAAGCAGCGACCGCGGTTAAATGTTAATATTAGCAATCGCCATATCACTGCTCAAATTATCGACGATACAGCCGGCACAACTTTAGTTTCAATTACAACCGTTGGTAGTAAGGCCGCTACTGGGACGATGACCGATAAAGCTATTTGGATAGGGACTGAAGTTGGCAAGCGTGCCAAGACCGTTAAAATTAAACGAGTTGTCTTTGATCGGGGTGGTCATTTGTACCATGGCCGCGTAAAAGCCTTGGCTGATGCGGCTCGTAAATCAGGACTGGAGTTTTAATATGGCCAATCGACCAATTACGATGCCAAGACGTGAGCAAACTGCCGAAGAGAAGCAGTTTGATGAGCGTGTTGTGCATATCGACAGAGTTGCTAGAGTTGTTAAGGGCGGCCGACGTTTCCGTTTCCGGGCACTGGTAGTCTTAGGTGATCATAAAAATAAAGTTGGAGTTGGCTCTGCAAAAGGTGCTGATGTTACCGCCGCTGTTACAAAGGCTGTCGAGATTGCCAAGAAGAACATGGTTACCCTATCAATCTATAACGACACTTTGCCCCATGAAGCTGAAGCGAAAGTCAGTGGTTCACATATCTTGATAAAGCCGGCTAGTCCTGGTACCGGGTTAATCGCCGGCGGTGTCGTCCGAACTATTCTAGAAGTAGGCGGAATTAGCAACGCGCTCAGCAAATCGCTCGGTTCATCTAATAAAACCAATACTGCCTATGCAACCTTGAAAGCTTTGCAAAGTATCGTACCCGCCAAGCATTGGGTGACAACCACAAATAAGCCCTTGGTCAAAAACTCTAAGCCAGTAGAATCCGCAAAACCTAAAGTAGCTGAAGTTAAAAAGAGTAAGTCATGAAATATAACGAGCTAAATATAACCCGTCACAAAAGTGCAAAACGAGTTGGGCGTGGAATTTCCGCTGGACAAGGTAAAACAGCTGGGCGTGGAACCAAAGGACAAAATTCAAGAGCCGGAAGTGGGCGACGTCCTGGTTTTGAAGGTGGTCAAAACCCACTTATTCAACGATTACCAAAATTACGAGGATTCACCTCTCACCGTCGACAAGTTGAAAATGTCTATACCGGTCAGATAAATGAACTGACAGGTATGATAGATAATCACAAACTTGCTGAGGCTGGTTTGGTTACTAATCCATATGTCAGCGTTAAGTTGATAGTTAAGGGTGAGACAACTAAGAAGCTCGCTGTTAAGCTTCAGGGTGCAAGCAAGACTGCCATTGGCGCTATTGAAAAAGTTGGTGGGTCGTTTACAACTACGCCGCAAGTTGCACGTCCCAAAAAAGACAAATAGCCGGCTGTAACGCGGCAGATTTGTCCTGTATACTGGATAAAGATTTTTGAGTTAAAAAGAGGGTAAGTAGGCCGATGAACTGGAAGATAATTTGGCGGTCAATGAGTACGGCGGATATGCGCAAGCGTATATTTGCGGTTTTAGGTATGCTCTTAGTATTTCGAATAATGGCCCACATACCGGTGCCACTGAGTGACCCTAAAACGTTGAAGCAGGTCCTGGAAAACATATTCGCCTCCCAACGCGCACCCCAACTTTTGAGTTTTATTAATGTACTATCCGGTGGAGCTTTAGCTAATTTCTCTATAATGCTTGTCGGCCTTGGTCCCTACATTAATGCCTCTATTATTCTTCAACTATTGACTCGAGCAATCCCTAAACTTGAAGCTTTAAATAACGAAGGCGAATATGGACGTAAGAAAATTAATCAATATACCCGTATACTCACATTCCCACTCGCCATAGTCCAGGCCATTGGTGCTATTTATCTTGTTAGACAATCGGCTGCCAGCATAGGTGGTCTAGGAGATATTACCGCCAATACTAAGCTGATACAGTGGGTGCTCATGGTGGCGGCCTTAACCGGGGGCGCTATGATACTTATGTGGCTCGGTGAATTAGTAACTGAACAGGGAGTTGGTAATGGAATTTCACTGGTTATTACTGTTGGAATCGTCAGTAGTCTGCCAAAAACTACGGCAAGCTTAATAAGTTCTATTAGTAATAAAAGTACTAAATGGCATGTCTTTGGTAAGACGCTGCCCGTTAGCAGAAACGGTTTGCTCTATAGCATATTAATATTGGCAATTGTAACCGCTGTTACTGTATTTATTGTTAAACTCAACGAAGCATCAAGAAATATTACAATTAACTATGCCAAACGTGTGCAAGGTAACAGAGCCTACGGTGGAGTGACCACTGTATTGCCTATCAAATTGATTACCGCTGGAGTTATTCCAATTATCTTCGCCGTGGCGTTTTTAAGTGTTCCGAGTTTTGCCGGACAAATCATGGCTGGTAGTGCTAGTGCCCATCTTCAATCAATTGGTGGCACCTTGTTAAAGCTCTTTCAACCCCCAAGCGTACAAAGCTTTCAACGTGGTGGGTGGCAACCATTCCTATATCCATTAGTTTACTTTTTGCTGGTTGTTGTATTTACCTTCTTTTACACAAACGTTGCTTTTAATGCTAAGGAAATAGCCGAAAACCTGCAAAAGCAAGGCGGCTTTGTCTCTGGAGTCCGTTCTGGCAAGCAAACCGAGAAATACCTAAGCAAAATTGTTAATCGTTTGACGCTATTTGGAGCTCTGGCTTTGGGTTTTCTTGCTCTATTGCCAATGATTGCTCAGATATTCCTAAAAACTAATGTAGCCATTGGTGGCACCAGTCTGTTGATTTTAGTGGCTGTGGCTCTAGAAACCTTACGAGCTATAGAATCACGCGCACTGATGGTCACGTATGATCAATATTCACAACCTGATTTCTTCTATGACTCATCTATTCCGGCCGATGCCGCCACCGGTGGGCGACGGCTTAGATTTCTTCCACGAAAAAGTAAAAACACTTGATCGCCGGACTGGAACTTGCTATATTTCCATTATATAAATGACCCTCAGGAAATTATTGTGAGGGATGTATAAAAACACTTTACTTTGGTGCACTTCATCTGGTATAATTATCGCTTGTTATATTTATGGCCGCAAATAAGGAAGTAATTGAACTAAGTGGTACGGTTGTTGAGACACTACCGGGCACTCAGTTCAAAGTAGAGCTTGAAAACGGGCATCAAATTATAGCTCATGTCGCTGGCAAAATGCGTAAACATTACATACGAATTGTGCCAGGAGACAGCGTTACGGTCGAGTTGACCCCTTACGATCTTACGAAGGGCA
>CAZZAE010000042.1:0-7276 GCA_964652125.1 uncultured Candidatus Saccharibacteria bacterium | reverse complement strand
AGGTAGTTTTACCGTGGTCCACGTGGGCAATAATGGCGATGTTTCGGATCTTAGAAGGATCCTGTTTTACTTCTGTCATGGTCTTTACAATAAAAAACGCGCTTACTTAAGCATAAGCGCTTTACTTATTACCTAAATTATAGCATAAGCTGAAAATTTAAGCAAAGGGGGGTTCCGTGATTTTTGTCACAAGCTCTTTAATGGTATTGACTAATTGGTTATACTGAAGTAAATTACGATGTCTGATCATATGCAACAAGTACTGAGTGCCATAAGGTTAAAACAGGAGAGGGGGTGGACTAGTTAGAGATCTTAGCGGTTGTTTTTTGTTCCTAAAATTTTGGGAATAAAAAAGAGCCGTTTCTCGTGAACGACTCAGTTTATTGAGTGAAAGCTGCCTTGGTTACTTAGTAATCGGGCAGTTTTCTTTATGCACTTTGACCACTACCAAAATCTCTTTTGATAGCTCTGCTGGACATGCACATACCAGTAGATAGATTGGGTAACTCATCCCATAGACAAGCCTCCATTTTTTAATGTTCGGATATTACGACACGACTATCCGCGCCGTTAGGTTTGTTTTTCAGTTCGTTTCTATTTTCATCCACCGGATTAACGAGAATGCCGTCTTCAGTAAATGAGGCGTTATTGAAAATCAGCACCTAATCCGAGACGTTGGGCGTTGATAAGTTTGCTCTTTTCCAACGCCTCGGATTAAATGCTGAGGAACATCTAATTATCAACGCTAAGGACGAGCAGTCCTATTCCGAGACCCATTTCAACTACATATGGTGTCTATGGGCATCATCATACCCCCACCCATAGGGCATATGCAATAGCAATTATGGTGTATTATTTAGTACGGTTTCTCTCACACACTGACCCTAATCAAGCGAGGAAGAACATCGAGAGAAGTTGGTTGGTAGTCCCCTGAGGGTATACACCCCGGTTTGGTGTTGACAAATCAGTTAAAAGTTAGTATATAGTATAATTGTGAGTGAGACCAACAGATTTACGAGCGGACTTGTTATTCCTAACTCAGAGTATTTGACTGAGTATCTAAGTGGCGCGGCGTTTAGTGATATTGGGGTTCTATTACCACATGAAAGAGCGGCCGTTGATTTAGCGATCGCCAAACAAAGAAATGCATACGAAGAGATCATTGAAGAAAAAGTTGCCGTATCCGGTGGCGACGATTGGCATGATGGTGCTTTCACCGCTACGGATAACCAGGCTAAGATTGTTGGTGATCGTATGTCTGCCATTAGGCCATTTGAGAGTGCGCCGACAGTTAATTATCCGGATAAAAGTGAATTAAGAGTAACTCTTGGAAGTAGAGTTATAGTAGACCAGTCGGGCTATAAATTTCCTGTGGACTTAGTTGGATTTAGAGAAGGACATCCAGAAGACTTGCAAGTGGAGGGCTATGAAGATGCTGTGACACCAATGTCGCCACAATCACCACTAGCGCGTTCGATAATCGGTCTAACTCTAGGGCAAGAGAGGAGCTATGAACGAGGTCAAAGGCGGCTGAGCGCACGAGTAATTTTAATAGATCAAGTTGCTATTAAGAATCATTTCGTAGTCACTACGGAAGGCACCAAAGAAGAAGATTAGCATGGCCGCTCCTGAGAAAGTTACCAGTAGCCTGGTGGGCGTTGTGGGTAATGCCGTCTCAGGTAAAGACACCCTAGCTTTGGCTCTTACTAACCGTGGTTTTCAACACATTTCTTTAAGTGACGACGTCAGAACAGAAATTCAAAGTCGACAACTCGCAATAAATAGAAAGAATCAAAACCTGATTGCCAATGAAATGAGACAACTACACGGTGGTGATTATTGGCTTCTACGAGCAATTTCAAAAGCTAGCTCAGCTGATGTTGTCCTTTCTGGTATATATGCACCAGTTGAAGCTTTAACCTTCAAGCAGAAGTTCAATGGCTTTATAGTTGCTGTCGGTGATCATGGGAAAGTGGACTTACATGCTAGCTACAGACGACTTGTAAATCGTGCCGATGGATCACGTGACATTTTACCCTATGAAGAGTTTCAAGAAGCATTTGACCGAGAAAACTCGGGTGTTTCTGATGATGAGGCAAATGTTGGCAAAGTATTTGAATTGGCTGACTTAGTTATTAGTAATTTTATCGGTCAAATCTCTGCGGACGACTGCGTAGAATTAATATTCAGCAAAATCAATCATGAATAGTGCTTCCCATAATCCAGAACACCCTGATGTAATGCATCCCATGCTAGGTGATCTTTTTTCTAAAGATCCCGAGCTCGGCGAGAATCTTAATTTAGATAGCTTTGAGCGACTTTATGATTTGGAACGACGCTATTTCGCAGCTTGCCATATTAGAAGTTGGCTTATGCAGCCTGGTCTTAGTGAATTAGATCAAGCGTTAGCTCCTCTATATGCACCAATGCACACGGTTGATGACGTTAACAATCAATTTGAAGACAGAATTGTTGAGTGCGTGTTGACTGAGGAGAAAGAAGAAGCCCATGAGAAGTTTAGAAAACTTTACGCAAATACAATTGACGAAGAGCTAGTTTTACTAATTAATGATACTCAATTCTCTGATTTACACACTAGCCTGCACGAGGCACTGATGACAAGCGAAGAGCAAATATCAACTGCTGTTGAAGTTAATCAAAGGAGCATTGAAGAAGCAGATCGGCATCAGTTCAATGGCAAGGCTACCAGAAGCCTAGAGAGAATCAGACAAACTGGATTTGAGATGGCTATTGATCCATCAAAACTAGATCAAATTAGGCAAGCAAGAAGCTTGGCGGCGGATGGTGTTATCCCAATCACTGAACATATTAAAAATGAGCGAATCTTAAACGTCAACGGCTTTGTGGGTTCAAAGATATCACTTGCCGTACACGATAATATGGATCACATCTGGCTATTTGATATGCTGGATCGAAGTGGTTTACTCGATAGATATTCTGAGTTATTTATGTCAGTTGGCAATCCAGAATCTACCGACATTTTTAAAAGAGAGGGTGAAATGGTTGCCAGTATTGCTTTTGGAGTACGTTATTATCACTCGATGCCATCAGGTTTTACTCCAAACGTTAGGACTCCATACATAGAAAAACATATGGATAAGCTATTCGTAGAAGGCTTACTAGAGCCGAAACACATGAATGCATATCGTACTATCAAGCAGTATCGTGAAGGTTCGATGGAATGGCAAAGCCTTGGTTTTGTCTTCAGTAACTACCTGACTGAGCTTGAAGAACAACGTCGAAAACATGGTAGCATCAAGCAAAGAAATAACAGAAACCAAATCATAGGCGAATTAGATCCCTTTAGCCCTGACTATATATGTTTATTTATTGATACACACCATGAATTATTTAACCCCTCAAATAAACATAGAGACGACTTACTTAGGTTTCACATTTTGCTGGAAGAATATCTTACGTCTATTGCCAATGGTACTATACCAAGCGATGAAGTCTTGACGTTGAAAATAGGACAGCTACGTTCAATCGACTTTTCTAAAACCACTTTACCACCCCAAAGAATTAAGTGGATCTTTCGTAATCCTGGATTTACCGCAGTAAAAGGTACTATTATATAAATATGTCAAAAAACATTGAATACGAAATTAAAATTCTTGATGTGAATACCAATGCTCTACACAAGAAACTTGTAAGTCTGGGGTTTAATCAAGTGCCTCGTTTTATGTTCAAGCGACGAGTTTACGAACTAGGTAAAGATACATGGATTAGGCTAAGAACCAATGGCAAAAAAACCACCCTAACTTATAAAAAATCCAATGCTGACAAAATTGACGGCATGGAAGAAATCGAGATTGAAGTTTCTGACTTCGAAGCAACAAATAATATACTCACTAACGCAGGTTTGATAGCAAAGAACTATCAAGAAAATTATCGTACTGAATTCTCCAACAACGAGATAGAAGTGACGATTGACGAGTGGCCACTCATTAAACCTTACGTTGAAATTGAAGGATCGTCAGTAGAAAAAGTAAAACAATACATAAAAAGTCTCGGCCTAGATAAGCATGAAATGACTAGCAAACCAACTTCGTACGTTTATGAAATTGCTGGTATAGATTTAGATAGTATTGATGATCTGGTATTTTAGCATTTCGTGTCACACAAGAAATCATAAGTAAAACAAAAGACCTCTTTTTACAGAGGTCAAAGTGCTTATGGTGGAGCACCTTGAAAAAAGTTCACCCCTCATCTTTGAGGAAATAGAGAGATGGAGGAATTTACTCTGGGATGATTATATTGAGTTCAAAGATAAGAAGAACGGCATAAGAGGTTAGGGGTTCCCTCATGGTATACGCCTCAACAAACACAAGTGTTTATTTAATCTTAACTAACTTGGTTTTCAGTTGCGGGAAGAACTTCCAAAAAACAACGAAAGCTACTCCTACGGGTAATATAATGAGCGAAGTCCAGGGTGAAAGACGAGTAGTTTTTTTACTACCTGGCTTGTTGTTCGTTAGATGACTAACTCCTGTTTTATTACTGGATGTTGGGTCGGTGCCTGTGTTAGAGGTTTGTGAAGTTGAAGGGGTGGCAGAAGGCGCTGCATTTGTTGGCGAATTAGAGGTTGTGCTAGTAGGTTTTGTACTGCTGGTCGGTGAACTAGTCGTTACTTTTGCTGGGCAACTTGCTTGACCTATTAAACGTCCCGAGTTATTTGAACTGTAATAAAGATAATATGTAGCAGGTGTTGATTGTGCTGCAAACTGTAACGGGGTGTTTATCGCACCAACACTCGATTTGTTAAATTGATATACATACGTTCCATCTTTATAAGCGGTCGCATAACCCAGGATATTAGAGTAATTGAAAGAGACTGTCCAAGTTTGATTATTCTGAATGCTGCAGCTCATGTTGCCGGATGCGGCTTCGACGTAGAAAGATCCTGGCCCACCATGTCCTGAAGTACATACTGTTCCATTACCCTGTATCGTAATTTCTGAGTTAATGGGAAACACTGGACTCACCGAACTGCCTGGTGACAATGTTGTTGAATACGCACTTTGTCCACTTTCAGTAATATCAATAGTCATACTGTAAGTAGAAGAGGCATTGGTAACGTGAAGTGTGGCACTATCACCTGCGACTCCGCTGTAATATGCCTGTGTTTGACCATTTGCAGTTCCAGAGCACGAAGAAGCACCATCAACCCAGTCAAAGCTAACATTAATAGTAGTGTTTTGGGCGTTTACATGATGAAGCTGAATCAACAAAACAGTGATGCTGATAAGAACGAGAGCAGAAAATAGTTTTTGTATTTTTTTATTGGAGCGCATGGGGACGCTAACTTTCGTTTCTAACTATATCGCAAGGTCCTCGAAAAGCAAATTAGCAAAGTACTTGTATCAAACAAAAAGACCTGCTTTTCAGAGGCCAAAGTGCTTGTGGTGGAGCTAGTGGATAAAAGTTAGCACCAAATACTTGAGGAACTGGCTAGATGGAAGAGTGGTTTATTGTTTGGTTTGAATTTGTAACTAATCTGACAATAATATGCTATCTGTCACATTTCTTAACATCTGGCTGTAACTATCTTTACTGTTTTCTTCACCACCACCATACGTCCCGTCAGAGAAGCTTGGTATGTATAATTCATGGAGTCTGCCCTTAGAAACAAAGACGAGCCTTACGTTTTCCGTTCCTTCATCTCCACTTTTTAATGTATATACAGTAAGGTTATTATTGGACTGACTTTTAGCAACTTGTTTATCAAAATCCTTGTATTCATCCCCCGCCTTATTTTCAATAACATCTAATTCGCTAGCTTCAGTTACAATCCACTTCCCGTTTTGTAACTGAATCATAGGCCCATATTTACGCCCAGAAATCTCCTGATTTATACTTGGGTATGAATAAACCATGAATATTCCTCCAATCCCAGGCCCATATTGTTTCGTCGGTTCCTGACTTTTGAGAATTTGTACATTATTTTCGTCAGGTTGTTTACTTAAGGAACCGTATTCTTTTGGGTACGCAAATTTGAACCCAAGTTCCTTGTTCTCGTAAATTACATATCCATTGGGTATTGTATAAACTTTTTCTTTGACAGGACTAGTGGCCGCACCCTGTATAGACGGGTTTACAGTACTCGTCTTACTAGCGTTAGTTTTATTCCCATTATTCCAAACATACCAGCCCACAAACACAATGAATCCAATAATTATAAATATAAGGAAAGCTTCAATAACCGAGAAGCCCTTGTTGTTTATTTTTTTCATATTGTTTTAAGCTTATGCCTAACTAATATCTAGAGCAAGCAAAAGCCCGCCTTTTCCAGATTTATTGTTCCCGGATTTATTATGGAATAGCGTTCGTATTTACAAATCCTGCAATTGTAACCGAGCCATTGCTAGTAAACCAGTCCCAGATACCCACACTGCCGGCCCCGAATTTTCCTGGAGTGCCGTGGGTATAAGTAACCTGCCCGTTAAGTGTATTCACAATCTTTTGAGCTCCCATGCTCATGTCTTTGACAGGGTTCACTCCGTCCCATGAAATACAACTTGTTACGACTTGCCAGCCAAGCACCGCCCGCATATTCGCAGGACTGGCATTCATCCAGTTTAGTTGAGAGGGCGTGAAACTATTCCATTGAGAATCGCTCATTGCTAGAACGACATATTGTTTTGTGTTTACGGTATCTATAAGTCCCGCAAATTGAAGTGCTGCAAATAATTTCGTTGTTGGGACGTATGAGTTAGATTGCAAGTACTGAGAGTTAGTCATGTTTATGAAATAAGTCGCATAAACACTTGGGTTTGACGGTAAACAATTAGTTGTATTTACCGTACTAGTTGGAGCTGGTGTGGGATTTGACTGAGTTTGGGGCTTAACTACAGCGTTTGAGCTATTCGTTTTTGGACTACTAGAACCGGAAGAGGAAGTTGGGGTACTTGTGGTTTGTGGTGATAGAGGAGTACTCTTTGCATTTGATTTAGCTGATAATTTCATTAAATCTTCTGCTGTCGCAGCATTTTTGTAGCTATAATCTGTAGTCTTTTTGATATTCCAAACATACCAACCTGTCGCTCCTATTACGCCGACCACCACCAAAACCAAAACTATTTCAATATAACTAAACCCATGTTCATTTTTGTTTATTTTTTTCATATTATTTGAAGCATAAGCTTAGTCCTTTAATAAAGCAAATAAAAAGACCTCCTTTTACAGAGGTCGAATCATAATTGGTGGAGCTGCCGAGTACTGCCCTCGGGTCCGCTAGTTTATCTTGGTTAATCGT
>CAZZAE010000041.1:0-8454 GCA_964652125.1 uncultured Candidatus Saccharibacteria bacterium | reverse complement strand
AGCCAGTCCAGGAGGTTGAGTCGACTGAAGACTTTGACGTAAAAATAGTTTTTGAAAGTAAAGAGGACATCCAAAAAGCCAATATCGGTATTAATATCAAGAATCAGGACAGAGTAATGCTGGTACAAACTGATACCCAAGTGGCGGTTGGGGATATATTCGTGCCTAAAAACACTAAGAAAACAGTAATTTTTAAACTACAAAACATACTTAATAACGGCGTATATACAGTTAATATTGGTGTAGCTGATGGTACTGATACGGTACCTAAAGTAATTTTAAGAGTGGAGAGAGCTCAAGGATTTACAGTCCGCGGTGTAAGGGCTCACTTTAAAAGTTTGACTCATCCAAAAGTAAAAGTAGAAGTGTAGGCAAAGTGTCCAGCCAATGAGTAGCTCCAAAAAAGGTATTAAGCCAATACTGGCTAAGACGGCGACTGGTCTGCCATTTATAAATAAATACCTTGAAGAAAAGCAGCAACTATTTGCAAAGTCCGAAAAACAAGCGAAGCGTATTACATCCCTTGAACGCCAAAATCAGGATCTCATCGATAAACTTTATCCGGATGGCCAGAAAAAGGCGCAGGTTATATGGCCACTTTTGCAAAAAGAAGTAATTAACTTGAAGTTGCCGGTAGATATAAAAAGGTCTGCTAAATCGAAGATTAGCTTGCCTCTAACTATCAACTGGGTAGTGCCGCCACTTATTGCTGCTTCTGGTGGACAGGCTGATATCATTCGAACCATCGCTCATTTAGAATCTCGTGGACATACATGCCGAATATATTTTTATGATCCGGCTGAATCTTCGAACATGGAATCCATCAAGCAAGTTATGCAAGAATTTCCTAAAATTAAAGCCGAGCTATTTTATAATGCCAGTACAATTAAAAATAGTGACATCATCTTTGCGACTGATTGGATATCGGCCTACCCGGTTGTTAACCTAAAAACAAATACTCGAAAGTATTATTACATCCAAGACTTTGAGCCATACTTTGTGCCTAATAGTACCTTTAACGTTCTTGCAGACAGCACCTACAAATTTGGCTTCCGGGGCCTTACTCTTGGTAAGTGGTTATCACAAAAACTTCATGAAGATTATGGTATGCAATGTACGCCTTTTGACTTTGGCTTTAACCCCAAGGAATATTATTTTGCCGAGTCTGCAAGTAGTAGCCGGCCAAAACAAGTGGCATTTTATGTAAGACCAAGAAGTGCTCGACGCGGTTTTGAGCTAGGCGTTATGGCACTTAGCCTTTTCCATAAAAAGCACCCAGAATATCAAATTAATTTCTTTGGGGCCAGCACCAGCAATTATGACATACCTTTCCCCTATACGGATTGCGGTATGCTAGCACCTCCGGCTCTAAACAAACTTTATAATAATTGTCAGGCCGGGCTGGTAATCTCACTGACTAATATGTCGTTAATACCGCTGGAAATGATTGCTGCTGGCTGCACGCCGGTTTCTAATCGGGCGGACTGCACTACCAATGTGTTTTTCGCTAAACATGTAGCTTATGCTGAGCCTAACCCACAAGATATATTTAGAGCTCTTGATAAAGCTGTCACCAACCACTCTGCCTCATCGGCTAGGCAAGCTTCCAAGGATATAAGTGTACACAGCTGGGACGCCTCCAATAAGCAAATTGAAAAAATTATTCTGGACGATCTAAGCTAAGATCTATAGAGTAACTAGGAATATGGTAGTAGAACTCACGAAGAAAGCTTTCAATGCCAAAGGATATGATTTTCTAGACTTTGGGGCATCTAAGGGCGCCAGTATCGAATTTGCCAAGAATCATCTTTTTGGGCACAAAGGATTGGGTATTGACATTGACCCCAAGAGGGTCAAGATCATGAAAAAAGCCGGCTATGATTGTATAGTTGGTGATCTAACCAATTTAAAAGTTCCCGACAAAAGTGTCAGGTTTGTCAAAATGGCTCACATACTTGAGCATATGGAAGACGTTAAAAATGTTCAAAAAGTTGTGTCTAGCGCCAAAAAAGCGGCAACAGATTTCTTAGTAATTACCGGTCCTTTTTTTGATGCTGATGAATATTTAAAATCTCAGGGCTTTAAACTGCATTGGTCTGATTACCCAGATCATCCTTGCCATTTGACGACAACCCAGTTGACTACTATTCTTAAAAAACTCAATTTGAATGATTATGATCTTTATCTTCGCTATCCAATATCCGATTCTGCTAATCCACATATTCATCCACTTAATAGTCCCAGCTGGTCTCACCAATATGATCCAAATGTACATCCACCAAAAAAACTGGTTACTTTTAGCAAGAACGTCTGGACTGATTTTGTATGTTACGTACGGTTCAAAGAATTAGACAATTGGGACAAAATAACCAAAGCCTACAAAAACCAAATTCCTTATATAGAACATAGGGGTCAAACAAAGTATGTCTGGCCCGCAAAAGCTATCACCAGGTTTAATATTATCGATCGGGAGCTTCAGATAAGCGACAAACGCGCTAGCGAACTCAATGCTAAAAGTAAGCTACTAAACAACAAAGTGTCTGGTTTGAAGAAACAAATCTCAGCTATTAAAGCCTCAAAATCTTGGGCAGTGATAAGGCTAGTTCAAAGAACCTACATAGTTGCTAGACAACCTAAGTTGGCCTTGAAGAAAGTCCGGACTAAATTAAAGGTATAATAAATAGCGGTCGGCTCTAAAGCAATGAACACCGTGCCCTCTACAGGATTATGAAAGTTTTAGTATTATCACATATCTCAGAAATGCTGGGCGGTGCCGAGCGGTCTATGCTGGATGTCTTTGACTACTGGGCGGAACATTACGGAGTTAAACCTCAGTTTATTCTACGGCAACCAGTTAAAACTTTGGCCGGAGAACTCAAAAAGCGACGCTGGAAATATCATGAGCTTCGATATACTTTTTGGTCGGATGGTAATCCACCAAAAAAGGAGAGTGACATATACAATAACGCGGTACTAAATGGGCACGCAATTGAAGATATTGAACGTCTCATTAAAGATATAAAGCCTGATTTGGTTATGACAAATTCAATAGTGTGTCCCTGGGCAGCGTTAGCGGCATATAATCAAAAAATTCCACATGTGTGGTTTGTACGCGAATACGGTGATCTTGACCATGGCCGGATCTATGAGATAGGTAGAGAAAAAACGTATCAAGACGTTGATAATCTATCCTCGCTAATAGTGGCTAACTCGTCTAGCTTAGCCAAGTACTTGCGACAATACATCGAAAAAGAAAAGGTAACAGCGCTATACAATCCTTTCAACCTCAATGAAATTAGACAAAATGCTCTACAAAAAGTAGAAAACCCGTTTAAAGATGATACTGCTCTTAAACTGTTAATAACTGGAAATCTTGCTCCTTCAAAAGGGCAACATGAAGCTATTGAAGCCGTAATCCGCTTAAATAATGACGGGCATAGAGTTGAGCTATGTGTTATTGGACGGGCTGGTGATCCCAAGTATTATGAAACGATACAATCTCTCATCCACAAAAATGGTGCTAATGATAAAATCCATTTCGTTGGTTATCAAGTAAACCCCCTGGCTTTTGTATCCTTGGCAGATGTGTGCATTATGGCCTCTCGCCAAGAAGCATTTGGTCGGGTAACTTTTGAATATCTTGCCGTAGGTAAACCTGTAGTCGGTGTAAATTCTGGTGCAACACCAGAAATGGTAAAGCCTGGCAGTAACGGATACCTATATGAATATGACAATACCAGTAGCTTAGTTAGTGCGCTCCAACATTATGTTTCAAATAAGGAGCTAATTACTGAACACGGAAAAGCCTCTAAAAAGCAGGCAGAGGCTATGATGCATGGTCAATTAAATATAGATGTTCTCTATAAAAAAGTTGCAAAGTTGGTGGGCGCAAAAGTTAGTCAAGGCGGTCAACCAATCAATTACTTTGTATATATGGACAAACTATTAACAAATAATAAAAACGAAAATACGCAGCACAGATTTTCTATAAAACAAAAATTGCGGCACAAGGCCAAATCTGCCTATGTGCGGGCCAGGAGCATAAAAGCAAGGGTTACCGGCCGATGAGCGGTAAATATACGGCAGTAACAATAATTGTACCGGTCTATGCTGACTGGCCATCGCTTAATGAGTGCATCAATTCGCTTAAAGCTAATATTGATTTCAACTTACACCAAGTCATATTAGTAAATGACTGTGGACCTGAAGTGGATGCAATCGAGCAATCTATCAACAGTGCAATAACAGGCCATAAAGGCTTTATATATTACCGAAATGATCGGAATCTAGGTTTTGTAGGTACATGTAATCGGGCGGTCTTGGAACTAGATAAGTCAGATAATGATGTATTGCTGCTAAATAGTGATACGAAAACTACCGAAGGTTTTTTAGAGGAAATGTTAGGAGTTCTTTATAGCGATAGTAGTTTTGGTGTAGTTTCACCTAGGAGCAATAATGCTACAATTGCAACAGTTCCATTATGGTCGGCTTCCCGAAAAGGTATAGATCAGGAAGAATCATACAAGATATTTCTAGCACTAAAAGATAAATGGCCGCGCTTTAGTGTCGTGCCCGTGGCGCATGGCTTTTGCATGTTAATAAAACGAGATTTGATTAATAAATTTGGATTATTTGATCCAATCTTTGGTAAGGGCTATGGCGAAGAGGTGGACTATTGCCAGCGAATTTTGAAGTCCGGCTTCAAAAGTGTTTTAGCCAATCACGCCTATGTATTCCATCTGGAAGCGCGAAGTTTCACGCTAGATACAAAAAATAAACTTCTTGAAAAAAATAACAAAATAATCTGGCAAAGGTACCCGAAGTATCGGCAATCAGTTAGAGATTATATGGAACAGGCATTAGCCCAGGAAAAAGCAATTGAACATTCTATGGGCTTTGGAAAAACAGTAGAGAACCATGGGCTTGTCAAAAGACTCGCAAAACGTAGCCCAGTTATTTATAAAATGGCTAAAAAATTTCAAGCCAGAATAAAAAAATAGCGATGAAGCTAGCTACTAGCTTTTAATTCTTTCAACTGGTCAAGTAATTTGGTTGCTGCAACCTTTGTTGATCGTTCTGCCCATAAGTATTTCTGCGCATCGGGTATAATTGCTCCTATTTTAACTCTAGTTCCTTGAATGTCTTTGATCAATTCACTAAGCACAAACTCCCATGCTTGAGTAGAGTTTTGTACTCTTATAATAAATTTGTTGAGATCATTTGAGGCATAAGCCGAAGTATCCGAAACGACCGGCAATATACCGGCGGCAATGTAGTCTAAGCATTTAATATCTGACTTACTATCATTAAATTTATTATCAACAAGTGGAGATAAGCCAATATCAAAAGGCCCCTTTTTTAAGAACCATTTTACAAAATTTGGATAAAGAGTCATTGATCTTCTAACATGCAATCTTTTAATCCATTGTCTTTCTGGCAATTCACTGGCTACACCAATTACAGTCAACTTAAATGAACTCGGGTATTTGTGCGCAACTTGGTCTAGTGCCGGCATTAACAATTTTATATCAGCGTCGTGTGTACCTGTGCCCATGTAAAGCATATGTAATGGTTTTTTTGAGTTTGAACTTTTGATTTTTTTGGTGTTGGGATTTCGCCACAGCCGATCATCCAAAGTATTCGGTATAAGTACTGACTGGCGGTTTAATTTAGACGCAGTATCTTTAAGAACCCGGGTAGATAGCCAGATCTGATCAGCTTCTTTTAGTAGCAGTTGTAAAGCCAGCGTCCTGTCCAGATTTATGTTACTTTCTGGGTGCGAAGCGTCAATGACTTCAAAAGCGTCATCGTTATCAACGATTAGTACTTTGTTTAGAAGCCTCAAGGCCTTTATGAACTCACCGGCAATTTTCTCATCGTCAAAAGCAGTACGTTGGACTATGTAGATATCAATATCCTCAGGCAAGTCTGTAAAATTTTCCGGCAGTAATCTTAAAGATATTTTATTACTTACAGCATTATTGGTAAGTGGGCCTATTAATCTTATAAAAGCTGAACTTTTAGGATGAGTTGTAACGTCCCTTATTATTAAGCCTAGTGTTAAGTCTGTTCCGGGTTTTTTGGCATCTGTGTATGAGTAAACCTTGGTTAAAATACGTTTTAGCTGAGCTGCTTGACGTCTTTTTAGTAAGAATGGGTGTTCATATATAGATCGCCAAAGCCGTAAAAGTATCCGTCTAATAAATTTTAACAAGTTTATAAGTCTGCGCCGTAATACTTTTAGGATTTCTAATAATTGCCCAGATCTTAGTAGTCTAAAAAGATTTCTAAAAGTCTGACGCTGCTCAACAGTATTATTCTCTGTGTCTGTTCTTTGCACTAGACACACTTTACTACTTTAGATATAGAGAATAAAGCCAAGCCTATGCTAATGTATCTGGAGATATATGCCTAAAAAAATCCCAACGCCAACAATGCAAAAACCAAGTCGCCCAAAACCTTTCCATTCACCATTAATTATACCGAAATTATTTCGTGGAATTAAAATACCAAAAGTAGTTGCGATTGGGATTATCGGTGTAGTTTTTATGTACGTTGGTGTGGCTGGCCTTATATCTACATCTGCTCCGTGGCTTGTACGAGGTGATACTAGACAGCAGGTTGATTACGTCTGGCAAGTGTATAACCATAAGTTACCCAATTTCAGCGAAGGTATAAAATATCCTCCATTTATCAAGATTTATGGCTTCAAAAAGCAGGGTGTAGCTGCTAATCCGCCATTATTTTATTTATTACAGGCTCCAATTATAGGGCCGCTTCTCAAACAAGGCAGATGGCAAGGAGCAATCGCCTTAGGTCGGGCAATTAATATATTCTTTGGAGTTCTTTGTATTTTTGTATTGTCATGGGCGGGGTGGATATTTGGTGGTAAACGCGGGGAGGTTTTTGCGGTGGCAGTGCCAGCTCTTTCGGTGCTCATATTTCGTTTCACTAGGTTAAATGTTGATTATGCTATCGATGCTTTACTTGTAACGCTGTCAACCCTATCTCTTATATATAATTACAAAATTTTAAGATATGGTTTACGCAGTAAATATCTTATAGCAATAGCTATCATATCTGTATTAGGCATGGCAACTAAAGCTCCATACATTGTCTTTTTAATGACGAGTTTATTAGCCATAATGCTGGCTTCAATAATCCATGGATCAAAAAAAATGAGCAAAGATATCCTAAGAGGTATGTTATTGGCAGCTATAGTGTTTGCCATAGTAGTCATAACAATCGGCTGGTATTACTACTTTAGGAATTTTAAAACCAATGGTAAATGGTTTAGCGCCTCTCCTAACACTTATACAGGAGGCAGGACTTACAAATCGCTGTCTGACGTAATTACCAGTAAAAAACTATGGGAGTTGGGATATGCAAATTTCGCTCTCTCACAAACTGCATCAATTGCAATTTTAATCTTTTCGATAGCGGGAGTTTTCAGTATAACCAAAGAAAGACTTATAGCTTTCACTAAGGACAAAGCCAGACTAATAGCCTACTTATTGATGGCCTTAACTTTGCTAGGAGTATTTCTTACGCAAATTGTTTTTGCCATAGGTTATGGCTCGATCAATTTTAGGTACATACTACCGGCCCTATTGCCGATAGGTCTGTTCTTGTCATTTGGTTTGCTGCAGTTTAGATGGATAAGAGGCCAGTTGGTTAGCCTAACGGCAATTATAATGGGTGGCTTAACTCTGCGATCACTTGGTGGTATTCGATCCGCAGCTGCCGCAAATAATATATGGACGGGAGTGCCTTTAATACTACTAGGGATATTTGCAGTAGGAGCCGCAATATTATCAGCTTCGCTTTTTATTTTAACCGGGAAAAATAAAGTCTAGTTTGATTATAGATGTAAAAAACTGTAGTTATTTATAAACCATTGAGGGGATGTTTTTATTAAAAAGACTGGGATATTAGACAAGACAAAAAATGTTATTAGTAGTATTGCCACAGCCGCTCTTAACACAGGTTTTTTGAATAGATCGAAAATCGAAAAATTTAAAATCAAATATAAAAGCGGCAATACATTAAAGGCGTACCTACCATGAATGGCCAAACTTAACCGACCGTTTGATGTGTATATTTTATAGTTTTGAACCAGCAGGATAATCATATAAAAACCTGACACTATCAGTAATAGATATAATTTGTTGAGTCTACGGTTTAAAATTGCAAAACCTAGACTAATAAAACCGCCAATCAGTAGTAGTCTGATAAATAAGATAGTTAATCTGCTAGGATCAAATCTTTTATGAGCAAATATACCGTAAGTTCTGTCAATCATTAGGTTAAACCAAGTTAGTCCATAACGTGGTTTGCTAACTAACTTAGGTTTAGTTTCTTGAGTCAGCCTTTCGTCTCTGGCAAACAGAGCATTTTTTCGACAATCCTGGAGGCTGCGAACTTTATCGCATCTTGGTGCGTATGTACCATAAT
>CAZZAE010000040.1:0-8862 GCA_964652125.1 uncultured Candidatus Saccharibacteria bacterium | reverse complement strand
AGTTGACCCCTTACGATCTTACGAAGGGCAGAATCACCTATCGCAAATCATAAAGACAAGGCAGTTGAGAGTAATCTGCATAAAGGAACACGGTCCATCGCATGAAAGTACGCGCTAGCGTTAAGAAAATCAGTCCCAGCGATAAAATCGTCCGCCGCAAGGGCCGGCTTTATGTTATTAACAAATTGAAGCCTAAACACAAGCAAAGGCAAGGCTAAACGTGGCACGTATCGCTGGAATAACGATCCCATCTGAAAAGCAGGTTCAAATTGCCCTGACTTATATTTATGGTGTTGGCCCTAAGACTAGTCGCGATATATTAACTGAAGCCAAGGTTGATCCTATAGTTCGTGTAAAAGATCTTAATGATTCCGAAATATCACGACTTCAAGAAGTTATAAATGCCAAATACTTAGTTGAGGGTGAACTTCAGCGAATTGTTACTGGTAATATTAAGCGCTTAAAAGACATTAATTCATACCGAGGTCTGCGTCACAAGGCTAGTTTGCCGTCACGAGGTCAGCGCACTAAAACTAATGCTCGAACCAGGAGAGGTAAAAAGATTACCGTTGGTGGAACAGCTAAGAAAGCACCGTCTAAGACATAGGATTATAAATATATGGCAGATGACACTACAACTATTCAAGAACCAGTAGCTCCCGAAGCAACAGAAGCTCCTAAACCAACACCCAAAAAGAAGAAGGCAAAACGATCTGTACCGTCCGGTCAAATGCACGTTCTAGCTTCTTTCAACAATACAATTATCTCATTTACTGATTCCAAGGGGGGTATATTGACTGCCTCTAGTGCTGGCGCCTGTGGTTTTAGGGGTTCTAAAAAGGGTACTGCCTATGCTTCACAAATTGCTACTGAAAAAGCTGCCGTTGCTGCTAAGCAACAATATGGACTTAGTAAAGTAGATGTTTTTATTAAAGGCATTGGATTGGGCCGCGAAGCGGCTGTTAGAACACTGATGACACAAAATATTGGTGTAGATAGTATTACAGATGTTACAGGTGTACCTCATGGTGGTGTTCGTCCACGGAAAGCTAGGAGAGTTTAGATATGGCACGAGATAGAAGTCCGGTAGTTAAAATGTCCCGTCGTGAAGGCTATGCGCTGCATCCTAAAGCTCATAAAGCTTTAGTTAAGCGATCAACACCTCCTGGGCAACAACATACCGGTCGTGGATCACGCAACAAAGCTAGTCAATATTCGCTACAACTTAGGGAAAAGCAGAAAGTTAAGCGGCTATATGGTTTGCTGGAGCGACAATTCAGTAATTTAATGAGTGAAGCTTCTCGTTCCCGTGGTCAATCCGGCCAGGTTTTGTTGCAATTTCTTGAGCAACGACTTGACAACACAGTTTACCGAAGCGGCTTAGCTATGAGTCGTCGAGCTTCAAGACAACTAGTCACCCATGGCCACTTTACACTTAACGGTCGCCGCGTCGATATTCCTTCAATTCGAGTAAAACCCGGTGACGTTATTGTCGCCCGCGACCACAGTCAGAAGACAGAGTATTTCAAACAAATCGATAACGTAAGTCCGGCAAGTCCAAATGATCTACCAGGCTGGTTGAAAGTCAATCGAAAGAAATTTGAGATTATTGTAACCGGTGTACCCACCCGTGAAGAGGTAGAACCGGATATTAATGAACAATTAATCGTGGAATATTATTCACGTTAACGCAAAAGGCAAGGAGCAAAGCATGTCAAAACTAATTCACACACCAGGACTGGTAAAGGTAGAAGACCATTCCCCATCATCAGCAACTTTCAGTATTGAGCCACTACACACTGGTTACGGCATGACTCTGGGCAATTCATTGCGCCGAGTGTTGTTATCAAGCATTGCCGGAGCAGCTGTTACTAGCTTTAAGGTTGAAGGTGCAACCCACGAGTTTACAACCCTTCCACACGTTAAAGAAGATCTTGTAGACATCATGCTCAACTTAAAAGGTGTTCGCTTCCGAATATTTAGCGATGAACCACAAGTTCTGCGTATTACTAAAAAGGGTAAGGGAATTGTTAAAGCTGGGGATATAACTAAGAACGCTGATGTTGAGATTGTTAATCCCAAGCATGTTATTGCCACAATGGATGATGACAAAGCCAAGTTCACGATGGATCTGGTAGTTGAAGCTGGACGTGGATATAGAGCAGTAGATGAAGGTGCAACCAGGAAAAACAGCGATATGATTGTGCTTGATGCCATCTTTACTCCAGTACTGAGAGTTCGCTATAAGGTTGAGAACACCCGTGTCGGTCAAATGACTGATCTTGATAAACTTCTCATAACTATAGATACTGACGGTTCGATATCTCCGCAAGATGCGTTTGAAGAAGCTGCAGCCATATTAGTCAATCAGTATACTGCTCTTGCTGGACAAACCCGTGTAGAAGTGGAAGCTCCGGCCGCTAGTACTGATGGTCAAGACGGTGGTAGCGAAGATAACGAAGAACCTCCTGAACTAATGACTTCTATCGAAGATCTAAATCTTTCGGCTAGAACTACCAATGCCTTAGTGAATAATGATATCCACACCCTAAAAGACTTATTTAGTTTAAGCGACACCGAACTACGTGAACTTAAAGGTTTTGGTAACAAGGCCCTAGACGAAGTTAAAGAGAAATTGGCTGAATTGGAATTATAAATCATGCACAGGCACGGATACAAAGGTAGAAAATTACACCGCGAGCGCGATCAACGACAAGCTCTTATTCAAGGCCTGGCTGATTCATTAATTAAATATGAAGCTATTGAGACCACACTGCCAAAAGCCAAAGAAGTTGTACCATACGTGGAACATTTAATTACAATGGCCAAAAAGGGTGGATTACACAATCGCCGGCAAGTAATTAGTTCCCTGCAAACGTTAGAAAGTGCCCACAAACTAGTTGATGATATATCACCTAAGCTTAAAGCGCGCAGTAGTGGGCATTTAAAAATAGAAAAAACAGGTTTTCGCCGTGGTGATCGAGCATCAATGGCTAGAGTCAGTTTCGTCGATGACTTGAAGGAGGCACCGGTTTCTAAAGCAGTTGTAAAGAAACCAGTAGCAAGCCCAAAGAAAACTACACCTAAACCTCGGGCTAAAGTGGCGGTAACCAAATGAATAAAACCTACAGTCTAAAACCAAGTGAAATAAACCGCAAATGGCTTATTTTAGATGCCACCGAGGCTCCCCTAGGACGTTTAGCAACAGTGGCTGCTAGTTTATTAATCGGCAAAGGCAAACCTAGTATAACTGCCCATATTGATGGTGGAGATTATGTGATCGTAATTAATGCCGATAATTTAATTGTCACCGGTAATAAAATGCTAGACAAAAAATACTATCGCCATAGTCAATACCCTGGTGGTCTTAAAACGGCAGCCCTAAGAGAAAAAATGGCTAATGATTCTACTCAGGTTATATTCGCGGCAATCCGTGGGATGCTTCCGGTAAACAAGTTACGTGACGGACGCTTGGCTCGACTGAAAATCTATCCTGACGACCAGCATAAACACGAACCTCAAAAACCAGAAACAATATCATTGAAGTCAGCTGCGGCACACGCTAAGAAAGGCGATAAATAATGGCACAAAACTATTTCTATGCAATTGGTCGGCGCAAGAGTGCCACCGCCAGAGTCAGACTACAAAGCGGTAAAGGAGTTATAACTATTAACGACAAGCCAGCTGAAGAATATTTCGCCGGGAGCAAGCTACTTCTAAATATACTTGAAAGACCGTTTACAATTATTGAACAAAATAACAAATTTGATATAAGTGCCAAAGTTAACGGTGGTGGACTGGCCGGACAAACTGAAGCTGTACAGCTAGGTATCGCCAAAGCTCTTGTTACCATGAATGAAGACCTAAAAAGTACACTGAAACGAGCAGACTTACTCGGTCGTGATCCGCGTGAAAAAGAACGCAAGAAATTTGGTCTTAAAGGTGCTCGCAAACAGCGACAATTTACCAAGCGTTAACTTGACATATACGTCACTGTAGTATTAAACTTAAAGTGTGTTTTACAAAAAGCAAGAATTTGAAACCTATTGGTTTGAAATCCGCTAACCGGCGGTCTTTGCTTGTTGTAAGAGAGTCAATTATTAATGAAGCAAGACCGCCAAAAGGCGGTTTTTAGTTTAATAGTAAGGTAGATATAATGTCTGAAAACATCCAAGAATTGCTGGAACACCACTGGGCAATGGATGAATTAGCAGCTCAAACCTTAGCTGAGCGCCTGCCTTCTGAGGGAGTCGATCATTTAACAAGTATTTGTGAGAATCTAGGCAACTTAGCAACTAATTTGCGTGATGGTCATAGGCGAACTCTTGGTAACATCTATAGTGGTCAATCTCGAAAGAAGTTACTGGCTGGTGGCCCCTGCTCAGGTGATAATGAGACAGACATTGAGCCAGTACTTGATCTGCTTCAAGAAATACATGAAGATCGACCAGATGTTGAAGTGGTCTATCGACTAGGAGGTTCAAAGCCTAGGTCCGGTGCTGCAAGTGGTAACTGGCGTGGATTATTCAATAGTATAGTAAGAAGTGACCAGGAATCACTTTATGCTACCTATCGCCAGGTATATGAGCGTGGAATTGGCATAATTAGTGAATTTACAGATCCAATTTATCTTGGAGCGCTTGCGCCGTATTTAAGCGGTGATTGGCTTGGCTCACGTCATATGACGTCATCAGATTTACGTGCAGTAATATCTGGTATACATTTATCTTCCTTAATTAAGAACGACCTTAGCGGTGACCCTGATCACATTAAAAGGGCCCTGGCAGCTACTCGTAGCAATAGTGAGGAAAATCTGGGCTCAGGTTTTCAACTCGGAACAATCGGTAGTACACCAAACCATCTCGGCTACCCAACCGGCGTATTGCCGGTAGGCACCGGAAACTACCAAGTCGGAATTGTTGCCCGCGGTTATGAACTTCATAAACACACAACCCGCGATGAACGACGTGAAAAAGTAGCAGCTCATATTTCTGCCCTATGTGGAATTGCTGAGCAATTCGATAGCGCTGTTATTATTGATGGATCCCATAAAGTACCACCCATGTATGATATCGATGCCGCTATCGGCGACCGATTTTTCGAGGTTATGGAGAAGATTCGCAGGTCTATGGAGGATGGTGAAATAAGTGATATGGATCGCATACGCGGTGTAATGGTGGAACTCAGCACAAACGAGGGCCGAACGGATAAAAATATGGTCATAGGTCCCGATACTAAAGAAAAGTTACTAGATATCATGGATAACTTGCCCAATGGCCATCATTCAAAATCTGCCGCCTGAGCTGTCAATCCCAAGTTTAAGGTATAATAATTATCAATGACTAAACCAGTAATACTAACGGGGCTGAGAGCTAATAGTGAATTTCACCTGGGCAACTACTTAGGGGCGATTCTACCTATGGTTGAAATGCAAAAGCAGCACGCCGGTCAATACCAAATAAATATGTTTGTGCCTGATCTGCACAGTTTTACCACACCAATTGACCACAGCAAACTCTATCAAAATACCTTGGACAACTTAAAAATGTTTGTCGCTGCTGGATTGGATATTAATAATGCCAATACCTTTATTTACCGCCAAAGCTACATTCCAGCCCATAGTGAGCTAGCTTGGATTCTTGATTGTTTTACTTACTTTGGTGAAGCCAATCGAATGATTGAGTTTAAAGACAAGTCTCAAAGACTTGGCAGTGATAGTGTTAGTGTTGGCCAATTTAATTATCCTATTCTTATGGCCGCAGATATGCTGCTCTACAGCACTAAATATGTACCATTAGGTGATGATCAAAAGCAGCATTTGGAACTAACCCGTGATATAGCACAGAGGATGAACAACAAATTTGGTGATCTATTTAGTGTTCCTGAGCCATGGGATAAGCAACTAGCATTCACAAGCCGTAGTAGTCTACGAATTCGATCACTGCGAAATCCCGACAAAAAAATGAGCAAGAGCATAGATGACCCAGCAGGAACTATTTTGCTTAACGATAGTCCTGATGAAGCAGCCAAAAAGATTCTTGGAGCAACTACTGATTCTTTGGGAACAATTAATCTAGATTGGGCAAAACAAGTAGGTGTCAGCAACTTACTTCAAATTTCAGCTTTACTTAGCAATAAACCACTAGATAAATTTAGCCAGGAATGGACTGGCAAAACCAGTTATGGTGATCTGAAAAACCATGTTGCTGAGAAAATTAAACAATTCCTAAGTGACTTTCAATCCAAACTTGCATGCGTAGATGAGCAAGTATTAATGAATAAGCTCGAACAAGATGAAGCAGCTATGAACAAAGTTGCAAACGAAAGATTACTTAGAGTCCAAAAGGCGGTGGGACTAAGGCCAGCGTGAAATTGTTTACGACCGGTGAGGATGACGCAAAGAAACGATTAGATGTGTTTATTGTGGAGAAGTTACCACTCCTGACTCGTTCGTTTGTGCAAAAATTAAGCCAACGCGGTCAATTACTGGTAAATGATGCAATTGCCAAAGCCGGACATAGACTAAAGTCTGGTGACAAAATTAAATTAGATTTTGATCTTAATAAACTCGGCAAGGTCGCAAGTATTGACTTACCCATATTGTATGAAGACGCAGACTGCATAGTCATAAACAAACCAACCGGATTACTTAGTCATTCTAAAGGTGCTTTTAACCCCGAACCGACAGTAGCTACATGGTTAAGCCAACGTAACCCACTGGAGGGTTCATCAAATAGAGAAGGGATAGTTCACCGGCTAGATAGAGGGACTTCGGGTGTTATGATTTGCGCCAAAAACTCATCTACATTGTCTTGGCTACAAAAACAGTTTTCAACCAGAAAAGTAAAAAAAGAATATATAGCTGTAATCAGGGGTGTACTTGATCCTCTTGATGCAATCATTGATATGCCAATTGAGCGTAATCCGAAACATCCACAAACCTTCCGGGTTGGCAACGATGGCAAGACGGCAATAACTAAATACGAAACACTAAATACAAATGATCGATTTAGCCTGATAAAGCTTAGTCCACAAACCGGTCGCACTCATCAACTTCGGGTACATTTAAAGCAACTTGGGCACCCGATCGTCGGCGATACACTTTATGGCGGTGAAGTCGCTGAGCGGCTATATCTACATGCTCTCTCACTTGAATTAACTTTGCCAAGTCGTAAAAGACAAATTTTTGAGGCTGTTCTTCCTGATGAATTTAACAAAATCACTAGTTAGTCATGTCCAAAATCTTAATGCACCAGCAGACTAAACAACAAGTAAGTGATTTCCTAAGTTCACCAGGACATACTCTTATAATTGAAGGAGCTGCCGGTTCGGGTAAACACAAGTTAAGCGACTACATGGCCGCTAGACTCTTAGATATTGAAGATGATCAACTTACAAAGGCTCATTTTCTGCGAGTTGAACCAGTTAATAATACAATCTCCATTGATGTTATTCGGCAGGCACAGCAATTTATGAAATTAAAGACAGTGGGAATTAAGCCTGTCAGGCGTATCCTCATCGTAGAATCAGCAGAGTCATTGACCGTTGAAGCCCAAAATGCCTTTTTGAAATTACTCGAGGAACCACCGACCGATACCGTCATCGTATTAACGTCCACGAATTCCTCCAACCTTTTGCCAACTATTCGTTCTCGAGCTCAACATATTCGCCTTAAAACTCCTAGCCAGCAAAACCTGACAGATTTTTTTGTTGCACAAGGACATAAACCAGCAGAAATACAGCGAGCTTTTTATCTTAGCGATGGCCAGATCGGACTAATGCAGACTCTACTCAATGATAAATCTGACGATAACCAGCTGATAGAAGATATTAATTTGGCTAAACAAATATTAGTCATGACACGTTTTGAAAGGCTTACTCAAATAGATAGTCTAATCAAACAAAGAAATAAGCTTAGTCAGCTTTTAAAAGCTTTTGAAATACTTTGTCATGCCGGACTTACGCAAGCTAGTGAAAAAGATGATACCGTACTTGTGAAAAGGTGGCACAGATCACTAGGGTCGGTTATTCAAGCTCAAAGTACACTACCAAATAATCCCAATTTGAAGTTACTGATGAGTGACTTACTCCTTAACCTATAACACTTTGCATAAGTCAGGTATAATGATGAGACATGTATGAGCTTGCTTTAATTTTGGGATTTGGTCTATTGGCGGTCAGAAGCGCCAAAATCCGTGATGAAGAACTTTCTTATTTGCCGCGCCGTATTAGCGATAAAATGGGCAAGCTTTGGGACATTGCCCATCAAGGTATGCGGGAAAATAGATTTCTGCGAGCGGAGAAAGCCCTACTGACTATACTTAAAATTGATGAACGTAATGCTGCAGCTTACAACCGTCTAGGCATACTATATGCCAAGCAAAAAGAGTACAAAGATGCTATTGATTGCTTTGAAATTGCCTCTAGTATTGAGCCGACACCATCCAGTCTCCATAACCTTGGGCTAATATATTACGAAACAGAGAATTATGCTAAAGCAGCCATAGCTTTTGAACAAGCACTAAAACTCGAAGAAGAATTGGCTGCTCGACACATCGCCTACGCGAAAGTCCAAGAAAAACTAGGAAATGACAAATTAGTACTTCGTGAGCTTGAACGAGCATTAGAACTAGAACCTAATAAAGAAACCTTCCATTTATTAATAAAAGCATACGAAGAACGAGGTATGGCACCGGAAGCTGACCAACTTAAAGATAAGCTCACAAAATTAGTCGTTCCTGCCGGTCGGCGTAAACGTGTACTTCGTCCTCGCCGAGTTGTTATTTGACCTCTGTTTTGCTACACTACGGCAGTTAAATCCAATCTGCCGACGTAGCTCAGTGGCCAGAGCGGCTGTTTTGT
>CAZZAE010000039.1:0-9515 GCA_964652125.1 uncultured Candidatus Saccharibacteria bacterium | reverse complement strand
CTAACACACCGTTAATAAACTTGGAACTGTTTTCACCGCCAAAGGCTTTAGCCAGCTCGACGGCTTCGTTAATGACTACCTTAGGTGGTACAGCTTTACTATATAGTAGTTCGAACAGTCCGATTCGTAAAACTAACCTGTCCATTCGTGCAATTTGATCTATAGGCCATTCTGGTGCAACGGGTTGAAGTGTTTCATCCAGCTCAGCGCCATGAGTATAAACTCCATGAACAAGTTCAGCTATAAAAGCATGGTCGTCAATAGTCTCGCGGTAGCGATTTATGTTGCGCGCTAAAATTTCATCCAGGTCGGCACTTTTGTCACCACACTCGAAGCGAAATTCTTGCTCATAAAGTGTTTGTAGTGCGACTATGCGGCCTAAATGTCGGTTAGCACTCATTGTTAAGTTCCGTTTACTTTTCTAAACAACCCAGCTTTTACTGGGCTTTAACCCGGCCGGATTCGCGGCGAGTAGTATATACCTTGACAGGCGATTTAGCATTAACCGCTCTGGCAAGTTTTAGCGCCAAATGACTACGACGTGTGCCGGTTCGTCTTGGGCTGGTTCGTTTCTTGGGTTTACCCATGAGAGAATTGCTCTCCTTACTGTATTTATGCTAATAACTTGCAACCTATTGTAGCCCAATAACAGATAAAACTCAAGCTACTCTTGAGCTATCCTTGGAGGTTGCATGTTTACAATTTGACGAGCTAGACCACGAAGTTAACAAGTCTTCCCTCAACGTAGATTGTTTTCTTTATTTTCTTCTCTTTTGTATAGTTAGTTACTTTTTTATCTTTTAGTGCAGCTGTAACTACCTGTTCCTCATCACTGTTAGTCGGAAGCTTTATGTTTGTGCGAACTTTGCCGTTAATCTGTACCACAATTGTCATAGTGTCACTTAACAAATACTTAGGATCGTGCTGGGGCCAGTCAGCTGTGTGCACAGAGGTTTTGTTATTTAGTACACTTTGCCAAATTTCTTCACTAATATGAGGAGCAAAAGGGGCTAAGATTAACACTAGATCCCGGAAAGTTGCATCCCATTCTTCACTATCTGCAAACTTATCCCGAACCTTGATTTTATATAGCTTATTTACATACTCCATAAGCGTTGAGATAGCAGTGTTGTACCCCATGTCCGCAAGATCATGACTAACTTTAGCAATTGTCCTATGACGAAGAGGCTTTAGCTCTTGAGTATTTTTATGTACCTTGGACTTACTTTCTTGATATTCATGCGCCAATGTCCAAACCCGTTGCAAAAACCGAAATGCACCGGCCATGCCTTCGACGCTCCAGTTGGCTGAATGGTTCCAGGGACCAATGAATAGCTCCATGATCCGGACTGTATCAGCGCCGTAACCTTGCTCAATTAATTCATCAGGAGATATTACATTGCCCCAGCTTTTGCTCATTTTACGACCATCGGGAGCTAGTATCATGCCTTGGTTGCGAAGTGAGGAAAAGGGTTCATCAAAATTAATAATTCCTTCATCAAACATAACTTTGGTCCAAAATCTGGCATACAGTAGATGCATCACAGCATGCTCGGCGCCGCCGATGTAATCATCAACTGGCAACCAAAAATCAGCTTTTTTAGGATCAAAGGCTGCTTTTTCATTGTTAGGATCTGCGAATCGTAGGAAGTACCAACTACTGCAAGCAAAGCCGTCCATGGTATCTGTTTCGCGCTCAGCCTTACCACCGCATTTAGGGCACGTCGTATTCACAAATTCAGGTACACGAGCGAGAGGGCTTCGGCCATCACCGCTTGGTTCATAACTTTTCATGGGTGGCAGTTCGACAGGTAAGTCTTTTTCTGGCACCGCTACAGCCCCATCTTTTGGGCAATGAATTATCGGGATCGGTGCGCCCCAATAGCGCTGACGACTGATCAGCCAATCTCGTATTTTGTAGCTTACTTGAGTTGTTGCCAGTTGTTCATTTTCAAGATACTCAATTATATTTTCACGAGATTGTCCAGCTACATTACCTTTGAATTGAGCCGGCTCCGTTAATATCCCGTTTTGCATATCGGTATAGCAGACTTCAAGCCGCTTTACTTTTTCGGCTTTTAATTTATCTGCTGGGAAAAGTACTGGCTTCAATTTAATCTTATATTTCGTAGCAAAGCGAAAATCGCGTTCGTCATGTGCTGAACATTTAACAATTCCTGTTCCGTAGTGAGACAAGGCGTAGCTTGCTACCCAGATAGGAAGATCACCGTTACCAACTGGGTCGACAATATAACGGCCTGTAAAAATCCCTTCGATATTTTCCTCATCGGCGTAGCCCTTAGCATCTCGTTTTTTTACCATCTCAGCCGCAAAATCTAACACTTTGCGCTCATCATTAACACCTTTGACAAGTTCTTTAAGAAATGGATGGTCAGGCGCAATCACTACAAAAGTATCAGCCCTAAAGGCTTCAAAGTGTGCTGAGAAAGTTTGAATCTGCAAATCCGTATCTTTTACTGGAGCAGTAAATATCATACCTTCCGATCGACCTATCCAATTTTTTTGCATAGTTTTGATCGACTCGCTCCAATCGACATGACTTAAATCTTGTTCTAGCCGATCTGCGTAAGATGTAATTTCAAAGAACCATTGTTTAAGAGCCTTTTTTTCGACAACTGCACCGCTACGATCTGCTCGTCCGTCAATAACCTGTTCATTGGCCAAAACGGTTTTATCTACTGGATCCCAATTAACGAGGGCTTCTTTTTGGTACGCCAAGCCTCTTTTAAATAAAAGTAAAAATAGCCACTGTGTCCATTTGTAATAATCTGGATCACTACTGTTAATTTCGCGGGTCCAATCATAACCAAAGCCCATTTTCATAAGCTGGTCTTTGAACTTGGTTGTATTTTGCTTTATGGCTTGCTGGGGACTGATACCAGTTTTAATAGCGTAGTTTTCTGCAGGCAGACCAAAAGCATCCCAGCCCATGGGGTGCAAAACATTATCTCCCATCATGCGCCGCCAACGGGCAATAACATCACCTATTGTGTAATTACGAACATGGCCAACATGCATGGCCGCTCCGCTGGGATAAGGGAAATACTCCAGCACATAGCGTTTGGGCTTTAGTGGATCCTCAGAGGCTTTGTAGATGCCCTCAGATGCCCACTTTTTTTGCCATTTGGGCTCAATCTCTTTAGGGTTATAGCGTCGCATTTGCTGTCATTATAAGGTAAACAACCTCTGTTGTCATCTATATAAGCCGAAGTAAACGCCCTTCGAGCTTTGATTTAGGCCAAGTAGCTGACTAACTGTTACGAACTGATATTTGGTTGATAGGTCATGGAGTATTTTTGCCAATGCTCCTGCCGTAGTAGTTTTGTCATGCATTACTATAATGCCTCCCGGTATAGCCTGCTGCTTAACTATCTTAGCAACATTAGCAGAACTTTTTTGAGCCCAGTCTTTGGGATCGACGTTCCAAAGTATAACTGGCATTTTGATGTATTTGAGCATCGGTAACTCAAAATATTCATAGGGTGGTCTGAACATTGCTGGAGCTTCAATACCAATACTAGTGATGGCTTTTTGGGTTTTGTCTATTTGGCTTCGGATTTGAGCTGGAGTAAGTTTAGTAAAGTCTGGATGAGACCAACTGTGATTGCCAATATCATCTCCGTCTTGGCTCATTCTGATTAGCAAGCTTTGGTTTGCACCGATATATTTTCCTATTTCAAAAAATGTGGCATGGGCACCAGCAGCTTCTAGTGCGCCAAGTATTTGTGGAGTACTAACTGAGTTAGGGCCATCATCGAAAGTTAGAGCCAAACAGGTTACCTGAGAACAGTTCGGCGGCGGTAAAAGTAAACGCATAGTCGCCTGCATAAAGGCCGGTGGACGAATGGTTCCCACGGGTATTTGGGATAAATCTGTAACCGCTCCCATTTGATGGGTTTTAATCAAGTTATCACTATTAGTTTGGCGCATTTTAGGTTTAAAATTGACCATAAGAAAAACGACTATAAATAAAATTCCTAAAGCCACACCGTAGACTATCATGCGCGGCACAAGGTAAAACAGAGACGGCGCACTATTTTCACGGTTATCCCATATCCGGGATGAGTTGACCACTCTCACGGTGTTCACACCATAACGCAGGATTATATAAAGGTCAAATCACGTTACAGGTGACGAAGTTTTCGACGTGCTGTTTCAAATAAATAAGTTGCTGGATATTTCGCTGGGTTGATGACTAAATCACGTGCTGGTAAATAAGCTACATCTTCTCCGCCAAAACCACGCTTAAATACTGATACGCCATAAAACCGATGTTTGGTTTGGCCGTGTTCCGTAACTCCCCAAAAGTTATAGCGTTGACAACCACGACTCCTAGCTTCGGCAATGGCGGCCGCTTGAATGGCATAGGCACCTGGAAATTCACGAGCAAGCTCAGTGCTAGCACCATAATGATAGGCAGCCTCCGGTCCGTAGAAAATTATAAATGCCATTGCTAGTAGTTTGCCCTCATAACTAGAGCGGTAAAGCAGGGCTTTATCGGCTTCACCAAACGTCTTAAACTGTTCCGATAAAAACTGATAAGAAAACGGGACAAAGTTCTGGCGACGAGCTGTCTGCAACTGCAAGTTGAAAAACTCATCAATATGCTTCTGGTCCAAACTAGTTTCCACCTTAATGGCTAATTTACTTGCACGGTTTAGTTCATAGCGGGTACCTTTACGCATTGCCCGCTTTAGCTCTTCATCAGATTTAGACAGATCAATTTGGCTGGTTAAGTCTGCCGTAACATGCATAGGAGCCGGCCTAAAGCCGAGGTTTTTAAATAGTTGCTGATTAGCTTGGGTATTTAAAAGTTGAGGTCTGACACGCACAAACAAACATTTGTTATCTTTAGCAATTTGTTTCATGACCAGGGTCCAGGCTTGAACTAAATCATGATTTTGCCAATCCAGAATTGGCCCTCCAGCAACCACTAAGTGCCGGCCACGGCGAGCCGGTTCAACTACTGCCTGAGTTATACCTACAAGTTTGTCATTGTTATAGAAACCTTGCCGCACGATAGTGTGACCGATTCTTTCATGAAACAACCCCCAATACCAAGATTGTAAAAAGTTAGCCTCGGGATGACTGCTAAGGAAATCTTCCCAAATTTCTTTTTGATCTACTATTTTTGTTGTAATGCTTGCCACTGCTTGATTTTAGCACAAATATTTTCGGCTTTTTCTGGGGTGATGTGACGATGAGTGGGTAAATTTACACCGTGTTTTACTAAATCTTCAGCTACCGGACAACAACCTGCTTGATAATTAGTACTTGGCATATAGCGCTTTGGGGCCACGGGTGCATCATACCAAGTATCGCTAATGAATATTTTGTGTTGCTTTAGAAACTGGTGTAAAGAGATAGGATCGCTAACAAACAATGGAAAACGCAAATAAACCGGTGTGCCCAATTGTTTTCTAATTAGTTGCAGTTCTACTGGGAGATTAGTAGCATAAATCTGGGCAATTTGCCGACGATGGCTAAGCTCTTCTTGACGACTCTGCCATTTATCTAATATTAAGGGCGCCGCATTACTGCTGATGGTATGCAGACCAGTACGGGTATCTTCCATTGGGCTAGTCAATAAGCCAACTCTACGCAGACCATAATGAAGCAGACGACCAAGTCCAATTGGATAGGTCGTTCTAACTATGCTTGTCAGCAGCGGATAAAGACGATTTATGGTTTGTTGGCGCCAATCAATAACTGGCATGGGCGAAGGATTTGTCTGAGTGCGTGGTGGCAAGGGTCGACGGTCAATCAGGGCGCCGCCAGCAACACTGTCCAAGGGTTTGTCGCGGCTAAAAGATAACATTGTAAAACTGCCAACCGTTCCAGCTTCATGACCATTGTCATAAACGGCACCAGTGCTATGGGCTAAATCTTCGATTATTAAAATGCCTTGAGATCGACAAAAGACAGATATGGCATCCATTTCAGCTGGGTAGCCCAGAGTGTTTTGCACTATGATAGCTTTAAGATTAGGATTTTTATCTTTGGCGTGTTTTAGCTCTACTGGCCCAAAGTTTGTTTGGCCTGGAGTAATATCAATAAATACTGGCTGAAAACCGGCATTAATCACTGCTTGATACAAAACATAACAAGTAAAACCATTGATGCCAATTTGGCTATTGATTGGCAAACCACTTTGGCTTATGGCCAGCTCCAATGCTTCACGACCTTTGTAGGTTAGAGTTGTGACACCGTTATAATGTTCTGATAGTGTAGCGCTTAGTAAATCGGTAGCGTTTTTAGAGCCCCTAGATACTAAGTTGCGCCAAGCAAATCTCCACGAGTAATTAGAGCCTAGTGAGTTAAATATACTCATGCCTGGTCTTTAAGTACCTCAGCTATTATTGCGACAACTTCGTCAGGATTAGTGTCAAATGGTGCATGGCGAGCACCGTTTATTATCTGAAGCTTAGATCCGACAATGCTACCGTGCATCTTCTGGCCATCACTGAGAGGTGTAATACTATCATTTTGTCCCCAGATTATTGTTACAGGTAGTTTTATTTGCGATAAATCTAGTTGCTGGTCAGCTCGCAACATATTTTGCATAGTTTGGCGCATATTTGGAGGGGCGTTCAGATAATCCTGAGCTCCAATTACTTTATAAAATAATTTCTTTATTGGTGGTACGTATGAGAATACTTTGCCGACTTTTGATAACATTTTCAGAATATTTAGCTTAATCACTGAGCGGGTTTCATTGTGAGCAATACCTGCAGAGTCTATTAATATTAATTGTCCAAGTCGGCCAGGTCGCTTTTGGACATAGGACAAGGCAATGCGACCACCATTGGAATGACCAATAACAACTGGACTTGGTTCGGTTTTTAACTGCTCATCAAGCCATGCTTCGTAACCATCTATATCCCATACCATGTCGCTTGGTTGAGTTAAACCAGGAACCTTTAGAAAAATGGACTCGATACCGAGTTTACTCGCTGAGGCAGAAAACTTTGACCATTTATCCAAGTTATAGGTCCAGCCGTGAATAATATAAACTTTTTTCATCTCGGTAACCCCCAGGCCTGCCGGCGCTTTACCCAAACTGGTTCTCGTCGGACAAGCTGGTTAGCATCTTTTGGATCGGCTAGTAGTTGCTCGATAACACCCTCAAGACCACGGGCTCCTTTAAACAATAACACTTCTCCGCCTTTAAGATTTGTTTGTAAATAATCTAGTACTTCCCCCGGGTTCTCAAAGGAAGCTATCGGAATATTTGGCAAGTGGCTTTTGACGATCGGATAAGTATACTTTTTAGTCCTGGGACCGAGTAAGATAATGTGATCCAGTTGCAAGCTGATAATTTTATTGGCTAGCTTTTCGTGTTCTTCTTGTTCGACACTGCCTTGCTCTAAAATATCTCCGATAACCAGCCATTTAGGTTTTTTGGGATAGAGCTGGAATAAATCAAGAAGAGCTGTCATTGCGCCCAGACCAGTATTGTAAGTGCTATCGATAATTGTGATGTTGTTCTTGCCTTTTAACAAATTACTCCGTCCAGGAGGCGTTTGGTACTGCAAATAGTTTGGTTCTAGTGGTAATCCTAGATATATCAATAGCTCATTAGTCATTTGTAGTCCGATTGCCAACTCTTTGGGGTGCAAGCCCGGAAGCCTAATGTTCTGGGCATTAATTGTAAACATTGTGTCATGGTCTCTAATTTCATAGGCTGAAACACTTTTAAGTGACACCTGCTTTACTTGGACGCCTTGTTTTACTCTTTGTAGTTCGCTAGACATGCTAAGCTGATCGCCATTTGCCAAAACAAGTTTTTGGGTGGCAGCAACAAAATAACCAAATTCGTGAGCTATGGCTGCCTCATGAGTCGCAAATTGCCCACTTTTAACCACTGTATCAAAGTTCATGCTATGAGTCCTATAAACGCTAACCCACAGCGTAGCTTCTGGTTTTAATAAGCCTGCAGTAAACTTACCTTCCTTTGGTCGATCACAATCTGCTTCGACTATATATAACTTCTGCTGAGGTAGTTGTCTAAAAACATGCCAAGGAGCCTTCAACACATAAACTAGCCAAGCTTGCTTTGACGGAACGTTAGGCTCTAGCCCAAGAATATGAAATGGTATGCCAATGGCACTGTTAGCGTGATGAGAATAAACTGCCTGGTCACCAATTTGGGCTTCAACCATATGCAGCAGGGTAGTCTTGCCACTTGAACCAGTAATTAAGATTATTCTAGGTCGCCAGCGCCGAAGAACTATGCGTGCCCAAAAAGCAAAATAGGCAGCGACTACAAAATACAGCCGTTTTTTCAAGGCATGAAGCATACGCCTATTTTACCCGTGCGCATCTCAAAACGCTAACCTGGTTATTGTTTGATAGTTGGACTTTGAAAATATTGTTATCTGGAAGCAAGTTCTAATATGGTGGAGCTGTGTAGACGTAAGCCTACACTAGCCCCATACAACAATGTTAACAAACTTATGGACTGGTTGAAAGTTAACGAACGCCAGCTTGGATACGTTTTTGCAACTCGGTCATGGTAATTGTCTGGGTAGGTAAAGTTACTGCTTGTTCCAGGCCTTGCGAACTAAAGGTAACTTGTTGGCCGCTTGCGGGATAGCTTATTTTAATAAGTTGACGGGATAGTTTATCGACTGTGAACTGGGCTTTAAAGTTGGGGCTGTTATCGTATTGGCTAGAATTAAGTCCAATGTCACCCAGCCCCATATCTTTAATGACTTGAATTGTAACGTCTAAATATCCTTGCGGATTTATAGTGACATCATAAACAAAAGCTTGTCGACCATTGACCACTTCACTCTTAACTGGACTTTTGGAAATATCGTAAACATTTTTATCCCTCATAAGTTGAATAATGTTCCGACGCTGTTGAGAATTTAAATTGGCGAATGGCACAATTCCAAGTAAGCTCTGTCTAAAGGATTGGCTGCTGACAGTTTGGCTATTTTTAATATCAGCCTTTGCCCAGACTCCAATTAAGTTAGATGTATCTATAGGTTTTCCCTTAGCAGTTCTTTGCTGGCTTTCTATGCTGAGATATCGGCTGTAGTCAGCTGTTGGTGTGCCAATTGTTTCGGAACGAACTGTGGCGTCTGCAACCCCTCCGGTCTGTTTGAGAGTTATTAAGCTATGGGCTAGGTTCTCGGCTCCAAATTGTTTTTGGGTATATTGGTCAAGTGATTGGCCTTGCCCTGTTTGGATTATGTGGCCGGTTACACTTGTTGTTGCAAGATTATTGTTTAACATGCCCCAAAAAACATTGTTTGAGCTTAAATAGACGCTGTGAACCCATGCCCAACCGGAGATAATAAATATTATTGTAGCTACCAGACAGATCCAAATTACAGTTGCTTTTTTATTTATTGCACTCAAGCTGGTACCATTTTTCGACATGCAACTATTGTATCAGCAAATCAGGCTATAATTGTGCTTGGTTAACATACGGGGATGTAGCTCAGTTGGCTAGAGCGCGGCATTCGCATTGCCGAGGTCCGGGG
>CAZZAE010000038.1:0-9961 GCA_964652125.1 uncultured Candidatus Saccharibacteria bacterium | reverse complement strand
CCTCCGATCATAAGCACCGGCCACGCCCCGGTTTTTATTTGTTTTGTAAGACAAGTCTATGAGCAAGAAGACCATTGTTCCGGGTGGGGTCGATGAATATATTGCAAAATGCCCAAAAGAGATCCAGGACAAATTGCAAGAAATCAGGTCCGCAATCCGCGAGGTTGCACCAGATGCTATAGAAACAGTAAGCTACTTTCAGCTCCCGGGTTACGGCTATATAGACCAAGGCTACGACTACAGTGGCATGTTCGCTTGGTTCAGCTACAAAAAGCCGTATATACGGCTGCATGTCCGTCCACCGGTAGTTGCTGACCACAAAAAGGAGCTTGAAGGTTGCGTTCTGTCGGTAGGGGCCGCTGGCTTCCCAGAGGAGAATAAAGTACAACCGGCACTTATCAAAAAACTGGTCGTCGCCAGCATAGAAGTCATGAAGCGCAAATAGTAGTTTTAACCTCATCAACAATGCTGCACCAATTTTTTTATTGTAACCTAATTATTGACGATTAATGAGTTCTATTATATAATTGTATTATTATGTTAGAAGCACCAGGCGGATCTCCGGATAGGGAAAAATTTTATCCGATCGAAGAAAATCTAGGTAAAAATTGCGTATTTTGGTGCCTTGGAGGTCAAATTGCCTGCGGTTTCCCAAAGGTAAATTTGGAGGGAAGAACAAAATGTGAGGGAATGATTGACGATGTTTGTCTTTACATAAAAGACGGCAGACAGCCGAGTAGCTTAACAGAAGAACAAATAATTGAGTTAAAAACAAGGGCACCAGGATTATTAGATAAGTCATATATTCCACCTGGCGATATAGTTTGATTCTTCACAGACAAAAGCTTGTCAGATGATAAAATAAACTCATACATTTAATTTTTGGGGTATTAACTTTATGAGAAAAATAATCGTTTTATCATTTATTACATTAGACGGCGTAATGCAAGCACCTGGCGGTCCAGAGGAAGACACATCTGGTGGATTTAAGTATGGTGGTTGGACTGCACCGTATTTTGACGCAGCCGCAGGTAACGTCATGCAAAAACAGATGAAATCTGCGGATCTATTATTAGGCAGAAAAACTTTTGATATTTTCGCCGCTTATTGGCCGAGTCACGCAGATATGTGGCCGGGTATTAACGATGTCACTAAATTTGTCATGTCCAAGACTAAGAAAAAATCAGACTGGCAAAACTCTGTATTCCTGACAAAAGTGTCGGATTTAGTAAAGCTCAAAAATTCTAAGGGTTCTGACATCCAAGTTCACGGTAGCGGCAAGCTCATTCAGACCTTACTCAAAAACGATTTAGTTGACGAACTCTGGCTCAAATTTTTCCCGATAACTCTTGGCAGGGGAAAAAAGCTGTTTGAGGAAGGTACAATTCCGGCAGCATTTGATTTAACAGACACTTCAGTTACGCCGAGTGGTGTAATATTTGCAAATTACAAAAGAGCTGGAAAAGTGAAAACCGGTACCGTCGGAGAATAAGTGCCTTAGGCGTTCAAATTAACTTTCTATGTTTTTGCAGTTAATAGGACTACACTTTTTATATAAAGAAGTTCTATTAATTTAGGAGAAAACTGCAATGGCTACAAAAGAAGATACTTATCCTGCTAAGTTTGATATCGACTACCCTCAGAAGTTGGATCGTTTTACTACATTTTTTCGTTTTTTATGGAGCATCCCAATATTTATAGTATTATCATTAATTACTTCATCTGGCGGCCAAAGCTTTATGCATGAAACCGGTAAGAGGGTTTCTACCAACGGTGGAAATATTATATTTGGACTATTTGCCGCCACAGCTCTAATGATTGTCTTCCGACAACGCTATCCGCGGTGGTGGTTCGATTTCGCTCTCAAACTAAATCGATTTGGGACAAGAGTTGGTGCCTATTTGTTCCTACTAACTGATCGTTACCCCTCTACCGTTGAACCTCAATCAGTGCATTTGAACGTTGAGTACCCTAACGTAAAACGAGATCTTAATCGCTGGTTGCCACTTGTAAAATGGATATTGGCCATACCGCACTATATTGTTTTAATTTTCCTTATAATTGCTTCAGTGGGGGCCACTGTCATCGCATGGTTTTCTATTCTTCTCACCGGACGCTATCCCAGAGCTCTGTTTGACTTTGTGGTCGGGGTTGGAAGATGGAACGTTAGGGTAAATGCTTATGTCTTACTTTTAACAACCGACAAGTACCCTCCATTTAGTCTTAAATAGTACATACGATCCCACCATTGACAGATAACCACCTCAGTGTATGCTTAAAGCATAACCGTAAAAAATAAAATATAAAGGAATACCATGGCTCGGGCCAAACCTAAATCAAAATCACGTTCAAAGAAGTCAAAGCTCCAAAATCTATTTTCTAGATTTTCAAATAAGCAATTATTCATATTCGCCATATTATTCGGTTTAGTTGGAACATTTACATTGTGGAAGAGTATTGCTGCTCCACTGGGAATCTGTGTGAGCGGTACACCAGGTGTATTTGGGCAAAACACCTTCGCCTGGGCGCAAACTGGATCCTGGGGACTTCCCGGCCAGAAGATAAAGTACAGCATAGATATCACAAACTATGACCAAAATTGTAATTCTTCAGTCTTTACTCTGAATGTCGCAGCACCTTCAGGGTTTGTAGTATCTAATCCTGCCACAACGGTTACTGTTAATTCAGCATCTCAAGCCTTCCTTACAATATATGTAACCTCTCCAGTCTCAATTGCCGATGGTACTTACCCCATAACTTTGACGGTAACACGTTCTGCGTCTCCGACTACGGGCACGAATTCTACGAGTTATAAAGTTTATTCGATTGATACTACTGCACCTTCTGTATATTGGACAAATCCCTCAGATGGACAAATTGTAAGCACAGTTAAGGGAAAAAATGGCTCAAACCTAAGCGTTAGCTTTGAATCTCAAGATGATCACGCTGTAAAAAGGGTGGAAGAATATATAGATAATGCTCTTCTGGCGAGCACGAATTGTGATGATATTTCACCTGCCTGTGGGGTCTCATTTAATTGGCCGCTCAAAGGTCATAGCGGTAGTCACATAGCTACATTTAAATCCTATGATTGGTTGGGTAACGTCGGGACTCAAGTAAATAACTTCACCGTTAATTAGCAAATATATGAAGTAAAGATCTACTTGGAGCAATCTTTTCCAATCGTAGTGAATAATCTAACAGCAGAGCCTAGTACTACTGCTTATAATTAAATTTGTCATAAAAAGGGGGTAGATTTCAGACAGTTTTTTGCCAGACACTAGGGTTGGAACACCGGCCTCTGAAGTAGAGAATCCTGAGGTCGAAAAGCCTTATTTCCCATTTCAAACCGCTCGTCCGACGGGAATACTGCCAAATCCGTTTGAACTTGCTCAAGAACTCAACCACTCATTAATTGATGATTTCACACAGGCAAAACTACCAAATTATAAGCAGGCTGGACTTGTAAAAATAGGTGAGAATAAAATAGTAGCTTTTGATCTAGTGGCCGCTGAATATCAAGATGGAAAGCTTGTTATTATGCCGGCTTCAAAAAAAGCGGTTCAGGATGGAAAAGTTAAACAACAGGGATTAATTATTGCCGGTGAAGAAGAAAGTTTAGTTACAGTTGCCGGTGTAGCCGTAGATAGTATTCGATATTGGTGGTATGTCGACAGTATGCGTCAAGCTCGCAGGGTAGTTGCTACTATAGGCAACACTGCTTTATGTCTGGGTAATGGTCTTGAATGGCCCAAACTTGAACCAAAAGAAAAGGATTTAGAGACCGGAGCTATTACGGTGGATTTCTATAACCGAATTTTCTCATTTAGATAATATTTAAATTGAATAAAACATAGACAAACATTGTGCTCATGGTTATTCCGCATTTTTAGGTTATAGTAGGCGGATGACAAATATGGAACAACTTAGTCCCGAATTACGAATTACAGGTCTATCTATTGGAGACTGTATTACATATAGTGCTCATAGAGTGTACTTTGATCTTACGGTTACTGGAATTGATGAAGACCGAGGACTTCCGGCTGTTGCAGTAGCAGCCAGGAACATGGATACTCCTGGTTACCCAATTGTAGATAAGATTAATGAATCCAATATTGTGGGAATATTGCTTGGATCTACTGATGACTTGGCTGAGCAAATAGACGAAGGCGTTATAGTTCCAGGTAAACCGATAGGGTTAGAAATTCAAATTGAAGGCGAAATCGAAACTTCTCACTTACTTGAACCTGAAACACCGCCAATTATAAGATACGCTGCTTAATTCTAGTTTATAATTACCAATTGTGGCGCGTTGGCCGAGGAGTTAGGCAAGGGTCTGCAAAACCCTGCACACGAGTGCGAATCTCGTACGCGCCTCCAATATGGGCGAGTGGCGGAATTGGTATACGCGACAGACTTAAAATCTGTTGGCTGCATAAGCCTTGTGGGTTCAAGTCCCACCTCGCCCACCATATTTTCATGAAAAATCAGCCTTCTTTAGTGCTATAATATAAGTATAAATAAGAAGGGGAGCTCAAATGCTTGCAGCAGTAATAATAATTGTAGTTGTCATCATTCTTTTTGGTGTATTTATGTACAACAGCTTGGTTCGTTTAAATGTCCGGGTTAAAGAAGCTTGGAGCGATATAACTGTCCAACTAAAGCGTCGTTATGATCTAATTCCCAATCTAGTTAATACCGTTAAAGGTTATGCTAAACACGAAGCCGAAACACTTGAAAAAGTAGCCCAGGAACGAGCATCAACAGTAAGCGGTGGATCAGTAAAAGAAACAGCAGCTGCTGAAAATGCACTGACCGGTGCCCTTAAAAGTGTCTTTGCTGTTGCCGAGAGTAATCCTGATCTTAAAGCCAATGCCAATTTTAAAGCTCTTCAAGATGAGCTTGTTGACACTGAAGATAAGATCCAAGCTGCCAGGCGCTTTTACAACGGATCAGCCAGAGATTTAAACATTAAAATTGAAACTTTTCCAACCAATATTTTTGCTGGAATGTTGGGTTTTCAACCGCGTGAGTTCTTTGAATTAGACCAGGCTGAGCAAGCTGAAGCTGATAAACCCGTAGACGTAAAGTTCTAGCTGAGTTAATCCTACCTGTAAATGAGTGAGGTTGTAATTTAGATGTACAGTGAGATTGCTAGCAATAAGCGAAAGACCGTAATTATAATGGCGGTCTTTATCTTATTTGTTGGTCTAATTGGTTGGATATTTGGAATGTTCTCAGGACGGCCAGCGATCACACCTTTTGTATTAATTGCTGCAGGTATCTATGCGCTTATTAGCTATTACAGCGGAAGTAAACTGGCTCTAGCAGTCAGTGGGGCAAAAGAAATCGCTAAGCAAGATGACCCGAGGTTATATCGAATTGTAGAAAACTTAGCTATTACAGATGGTCTGCCTACACCAAAGGTTTATGTAATAGACGATCCTGCTCCAAATGCTTTTGCAACTGGACGAAAACCCGATAATTCAATCGTTTGTGTAACGAGTGGGTTACTCGAGATTATGAATGATCAGGAGCTGGAAGGGGTTATTGCCCATGAACTAGGGCACGTTAAGAATTATGATATTCGGGTATCTATGGTAGCTTTTGCTATGGTAGCCGTTATTGGACTGTTGGCTGATATTATGCTGCGTATGGCATGGTTTGGCGGTGGAAATGATAATGACAGGGGTGAGGGAAACCAAATATTCTTTTTCCTAGGTATTGCAGCTGCCATTATAGCTCCAATAATTGCTACCATGATACAACTAGCAGTATCGCGTAAACGTGAATACTTAGCCGATGCTACTGGTGCTCTCACGACCCGCTATCCAGAAGGTCTAGCTAGCGCATTGGAGAAAATTAAATTAAAAGGTAGTGTCTTGAAACGACAAAACACTTCTACAGCCCATTTTTTCTTTGCCAACCCACTACGCGGCCACAGCATTACTAACTTATTTGATACTCATCCACCAATTGATGAGCGCATAGCTAGGCTTAGGCAAATGGAGAGGCATGCGTGAAAAACAAACGGACCACGGCAGCAAGTAGTAAAAAATTAGGAGCTACCAAAAAAACATCGGTCCAATCATCGCCCAGACGGCTAAAACGCCCTAATTATCAAACATTTAAAAAAAGTAAACGCATCAAACATCCCGATCAACTGCCTAGTGCTTACAATTTGTTTAAAAAAGCTCTAACAATCTTTAAGGCTAACTGGAAACTATTTTTGACTATTACTGTTATCTACGGATTGCTAACTATTATCTTAGTCCGTGGTTTTGGCGGCGCCCTAAATCTGAGTGAGTTAAAATCATCGCTGAAAAATGGTTTTAATGGCAGTTATGCCAGTTTATTAACAGGTGTGACCTTGTTCAGCTATTTACTTGGTTCAGCCGGTAGCTCAGCCAGTCCAACTGGTGGTGTTTACGAAACTTTACTTATTATCATAGTCAGTCTAGCGGTTATATGGGCGCTTCGTGAAGTGTTGGCGGGGCATAAAATCAGGGCCCGAGACGCTTTTTACCGGGGTATGTATCCCCTTATTCCGTTTATATTGGTGCTTGTGGTGGTTGGCTTGCAACTTCTACCACTGGCTATTGGTAGTTGGTTATATTCGACGGTAATAAGCAATGGTATAGCTGTAACGGTTTTGGAAAAATTTGTTTGGCTTTTGATGGCATTCTTATTGGCGATTCTATCGCTGTATATGATTTGCTCATCACTATTTGCTCTCTACATTGTTACATTGCCGTCGATGACACCACTCAAGGCTCTACGCTCAGCTCGCCAGCTTGTGCTTCACCGACGCTGGACAGTTCTTCGTAAAATCTTGTTTTTACCACTGGCTGTAATTATATTGGGTGGTGTGATTATGATTCCGCTAATTGTACTTGTCACACCAGCTGCCGAGTGGATATTTTTTATGCTAAGTATGTTCACACTCGTGGTAGTTCATGCATATATGTACACACTCTATAGGCAGCTTTTATGACTAAATCCGAGGCCCAGCAACGTCTGAGGGAACTTAAAAACACACTTGCTACTTATGCCCATGAATACTATGTACTCGATAAACCATCTATTAGCGATGCAGTTTATGACGGACTAACACAAGAACTTAAGAAAATAGAAGCCCAATATCCTGATTTAATAACGCCTGATTCTCCCACCCAACGGGTTGGCGGTCAAGTCTTGGAAGGCTTTAGTAAGGTTCAGCATAGTTCTAGGATGTTGAGTTTAAATGATGTATTTAATCGCCAAGACGTTGAAGATTGGGTTAAGAGAATGCAGAAGTTGGCACCGGGGAGGAAACTAGAGTATTCGGCCGAAATCAAAATGGACGGCTTAGCGGCCGCCCTAGTCTATGAAAATGGAATATATACTCGAGCAGTCACCAGGGGCGACGGTTTTATCGGTGAAGATGTAACTTCAAATGTACGAACTATTAAAAGCGTTCCTCTAAAGCTTCATTATCCCGCTAAATCAGATCAATCTCTGACACGGTTTTTGAAAGGAAGGACAGAGATACGCGGCGAGATAATTATGCTCAAAAAAGACTTTAATGCATTGAACAAAAAGCGTGAACAAGCTGGACTACCGGTCTTTGCTAACCCTCGCAACTTGGCGGCTGGAACAATTCGTCAACTTGATCCCAGTCTGGTTGCTGCGCGCCCCCTAAATTTTCGGGCCTACGACTTGCTTACAGATGATCCCCGCTTAGTACCGACTTACGACTTTGCCTACCGAGCTATTAGAGCACTAGGTATAGCCTGTAATCCAGAAGCTAAAGTGTTATCAACACTAGACGAGGTCATGCACTACGTCGATGAATGGGAAGAAAAACGCCAGTCACTGCCTTTTAATACTGATGGAATTGTAATTAAGGTTAATGACAGATCACTATATGCTCAATTGGGAGTTGTTGGTAAAAATCCACGAGCGGCCGTTGCTTATAAGTATGCTGCCGAAGAAGCCACGACCGTTGTTAAAGACATTGTTATTAGTATCGGTCGCACTGGTGCGGCTACACCAGTAGCGGTATTTGAACCGGTGGTAGTTGCGGGCAGCACAGTCCAGCACGCTTCTCTTCATAATTCTGATGAGATTGAACGAAAAGACATTCGGGTCGGGGATACGGTTGTTATTTTTAAAGCCGGTGACATCATTCCTCAAGTATTGCGTGTTCTCTCAGAGCTACGACCTAAAGCAGCAAGACCTTTTGATATGGAAACTGAGCTTGAACGGCAATACCCGGAGCTTAAATTTGAACGTCCTATTGGCGAGGCCGTTTACCGCGTAAAAGGGGCAACGGGATCCTTGCTACTAAAGAAGGCTCTGGAACATTTCGCTAGTAAAAGCGCGCTGGATATTGATAGTTTGGGAGAGAAAAATGTAGTCGCGCTGGTTGATGCCAAGCTTGTTCATGACCTGGCAGATATTTATTTGCTAACTAAAGATCAAGTCATGGGGCTGGAACGTTTTGCTGAAGTATCAGCTAAAAACTTGATTGACGGTATTGCTAAAACCAAATACCCTACACTGCCTCGATTTATCTATGGCCTGGGTATTCGACACGTCGGCACCCAAACCGCCATTGATCTAGCTAATCATTTCCGGCGCCTAGATAGTTTTGGGAGCGCCACTTATGCTCAGTTGAAGGAAGTTGAAGGAATTGGGGAGATTGTAGCTGAATCAATCCTGGCTTGGTTTGCCGACGATGATAACCAAGCTTTGCTGGCAAAATTCCGTCAACTTGGTGTCTGGCCTACTGAGATTAAAAAGGTTGGCGGTAAGCTTAGGGGCAAGAGCTTTGTAATTACTGGTACGCTAAAAAGCTTGGAACGTGAGGCAGCGGCGGAGAAAATTCGGGCTCAGGGTGGAAGCTTTCAATCCAGTGTCGGCAAAGACACGGACTATTTGGTGGTTGGTGAAAATGTCGGCGAATCTAAATTGGCTAAGGCTAGGTCACTGGGTACCAAACAAATAAGTGAAAAAGATCTACTCAAGCTACTTGATTAAATTAAGTTTTAGGACCTTTGCGGCTTAAGCAGTATCATACATCTAAGTTGAGTAAATATTCTAACAAGCTTTTTTGCTTCTCACCTCCGGCAATGGTTGCTACTTTTATTATTGAGCTAGTCTTGGCTGGATATACTCTTATTCGATATAAATCTAATTTAGTTCGCAATCTGGCAATAATACTGCTAGTTTTATTAGCAATTTTCCAGTTAGCTGAATTTAACACCTGTGGACGCTTTGGCTTGCAAGCCGCGGCCTGGTCAAGTATTGGTTTTGTGGCAATTACTTTATTGCCACCTTTTGCGATTCACTTAACTCAAGCAATAAGTCGTAAGGGTCACCCTCAAATACATTGGCTAGCTTATGCCACGTCTGTCCCTTGGCTAATATTTTTTATTAAACCCTCAACATTTTCCGGCCATGTTTGTGCTGGAAATTATGCTATTTTCCAATTGGCATCACATTACGGTGGTTTCTACTTTGCCTACTATTATTTCTGGTTGTTTATAGGGATTGGACTGGCACTAGTTTATGCTTTCAAGTCGAGTAAAAATTCAATCCGTGAATCGCTAATCCTACAAGCTACTGGCTATCTAGTCTTCTTACTTCCGACCGCTCTAACCAATACAGTCAAACCATCAACAATTGCTGGATTGCCGAGTATCATGTGTGGCTTTGCCTTGCTTTATGCTTTGATATTAATTTTTGGTATCTTACCCAGGCAGTCTACAAAAGTCCGTATACTTGACAAGTAACCGGTATTGGTTATGCTATTAGCAGATCGTGCGCACGCGGCGCGTGAAATAAAAATTAAAACAAAAATACCACCCGTCGCGGGTGGGCGCGCACGAATAGAAAAAGACCGAATTAATCGGTCTTTTTCCTTGGTGGAGCTACGCGGGCTCGAACCGCGGACCTCTTGCATGCCATGCAAGCGCTC
>CAZZAE010000037.1:291-10012 GCA_964652125.1 uncultured Candidatus Saccharibacteria bacterium | reverse complement strand
TCGATAGGGGGGCGCAAGCTCCCGCGAGGGTTCGAATCCCTCCCTCTCCGCCATAAGATTAAAACGATGCCTGATAAATATTCAGAATTTAAAGCCGGAATTTACCGTCATTACAAAGGATTTTTATATTTAGTTCTTGGTCTGGCTCATGATGCTAATGATGAAAACCGCATAGCCGTTATTTATATTGGATTACAGCTAGACGAAACTAAAGTAGGCCCGAGACTAGCAGTTCGTACATATAATGATTTTTATGCGTGGGTGGATCCGGCAACTGGTAAAGTCATAAACCAAAAAGATCCAAAAGCTGTGCTGAGGTTTGAATACATTGGTCAATCCATAACGAAAGACCTATAGCCGTCATTCGTATTTACTTCGACACTCCACCCACTGGTATACATGATACGGTTTAGGTACAATACGCTTATGCAAGAGGGACAATCGGGTAATTTAATAACTCCAGGTGAAAACAAATCTGATACAAGCTGGCAATTCCACTCCCAAGAGCCAACAGAACAAGCCTCTCAACCTGAACAAATACCCACACCTGAAGAATCAGCTTCGGGTAGCGAGGTTAATTGGACGGCCTCAGAGTTTATTGCACATAACAAATCTAGTGGCTGGTATGGTGCTCTAACAATTTGTACAATTGGTTTTGGTGCAATTGTCTATTTATTTACACATGGCGACAAAGTATCCACCGCGGTAGTAGGTATAGTTGCAGTTGTATTTGGTATTTCTGCTTCTCGTAAACCGCGCGAACTCCAGTATGTAGTAAATGACAATGGAATACGCATTGGTAACAAACTCTATCCCTATGCTGGTTTGAGGTCCTTTTCAATAGTTAAGGAGGAAGGAATTGAGTCTATCTGGTTTATTCCCTTAAAGCGTTTCAATCCAATATTGAGTATTTACTTTAGTCCAAATGATGGTCAAAAAATTGTTGATGTATTATCTAAATTCCTACCCCTGGAACATCGACAACTAGATGTGGTCGACAAACTGATGCACCGCCTGCGCTTCTGATTTACAATCATCTTAACTAAGCTAGTATTAACAGATTGAGTGTGCTAAACTTACCCCTGTTTGCGCACACTGCTAGGTCGCATTACATAGACTGCAACCTACCCAAACTTGTGTGCCCTTAGCTCAGCTGGATAGAGCGTCGGCTTGCGGAGCCGAAGGTCGGAGGTTCGAATCCTCTAGGGCACACCAGTTTTGGCGGGATACTACTAAAACCAACTACCTAAAAAAGCACTTAATAACTGATTGAAATGGCAAAAATAACTTCGTAGACCGATTCGTGCTGTACATATGTCGGAAGTGTGTTATAGTGGCGTTACTAGAAGTAAGCTGCTAAGTTGTCTTCGGACAATTCTAGATCAATAAATTAAATCGTTTCGTTTGAGGAGCAGCTAACAAGGTTTGGTGCCAAGTTACCTCCGAGCAAGTAAAGTAAAGAGGAAATATATGGCTACCAAGCTATTCGTAGGCTCACTTGCCTACAGTGTCAATGACGACCAACTACAAGACTTTTTCGCGTCTGTAGGTACGGTTGTATCAGCAAAAGTAATCGTCGACCGTGATACCGGCCGTTCTAAAGGCTTCGGCTTTGTAGAGATGAGCAGCGAAGACGAAGTCAAAGAAGCTATTAAACAGCTTAATGGCAAAGATCTTGAAGGCCGTGCCGTTGTAGTCAACGAAGCCCGTCCCCAAGAGCGCCGCTAAAAACTAGTTTTTGTTTCGGCTTAAGCCCCACCGTAGAGAATTCTCAGGTGGGGCTTTTTATACTTGAAAAGTATCGTCTAATGAGCTCTAATTACTAGTAGTGATTACATTTTTTCAAGCCATTGTTATTGGGCTAATGCAGGGTATAACTGAACTATTCCCAATATCTAGTCTTGGCCACTCAGTACTTCTAACTTCCCTTTTTGGTTGGCATAACTTACTGGCCCAACAATCAAGCGGTGAATCATTTTTCTTATCATTTTTGGTAATACTACATCTTGCCACTGCTCTAGCTTTACTAATTTTCTACCGAACAGAATGGATTAAAATTATTGGGGGCTTTTTTAGCTCCATTAAAGATCGTCAAATTTCAACTTCTTATCAAAAGCTAGCTTGGTTGTTGGTGGTTGCCACTATTCCAGCAGGGCTAACCGGTATCATTTTTGAACACTCCTTGCGTTCTCAATTTGCCAAACCAATGTCGGCCGCTGTGTTTTTAACGATTAACGGTCTTATTTTATTTGCCGGTGAACGAGCCCGACACCGTCAGAAGGCTGTTCGCCAAGATTTCAGCCTAGAGGCTACTACCCAAAATGCCAGTAAAATTAGCCCTAAAAGAGCTGGTATTATTGGTACGGCTCAAGTTCTGGCCCTATTTGCCGGAATTAGTCGTTCGGGTATCACTATGGTCAGTGGACTAATGAGTGGACTTGATTATGAGGATTCGGCTCGATTTTCTTTCCTGTTGGCTACACCAATTATCTTAGCGGCTGGACTGTACAAAATGCCGGACTTTTTTGGACCACTATCGGCTGGAGCTCGACCACAAATTTTAGCTGGAGGCTTAGCCGCCGGTATAGCGGCCTATTTTTCGGTTCGTTGGTTGGATAAGTACTTCAAAACTAAAAGCTTACGGCCGTTCGCTATCTATTGTTTGGCCTTTGGTATATTTATGATTATTTTTCAAACTTTGCATTCGTAGTTATGAGCAAAATCGGCTGGTTAAAATTATTTGCTTGGTCTCTCAGCACAGCTGCTTTAGTTATTGCGATTGTCGGTTGGGGGCAAGGTGTTCGTTGGCATTTTAGTAACGTCAGCTCATACAAACTCTTCCCGTTGTTTGGCCTAAGTGCTTTTGGACTGATGTGGTCACACTATATTGTCAGCGCCATTCGTCAATATATTGGTGTCGATAAGAAAGAGCTGCAAACCTATATTGATGTAACGGGTTGGGCTGTATTAGTAGCTATAATTGTTCATCCTGGGCTATTAGAGTGGCAGCTTTGGCGTGATGGCTTTGGTTTACCACCTGGCAGTGTTTTGCAAAACTATGTCGCTCGGGGCCTTAGATGGGCAGCTCTACTGGGCATGATAAGTTTTCTAATTTTCTTAACTTATGAGCTAAGGCGCTGGTTTAGTAGTAGGGGTGGGTGGCGGACGATCGAAATTGCCAGTGATTGTGCCATGATTGCAATTCTTATCCATTCTCTCACGCTTGGTACTCAGTTGCAGCATGGCTGGCTCAGAATTGTCTGGTTTGGCTACGGGACAACATTGTTTGTTGCAATGGGTTATATTTATTACCGCCGCTACCCCGTTGTAAAACAACATAAACATTTGCATAGCTAGCTCGTCGCTGGGATAATTAGCTGGCAACATAATACGAGGAGGCAATATGAAAAAAGCTATTATAGCTATCATTATCTTAGCTGTTATAGGTGCCGGTGTATTTGCCATTAGCCGCGGTTCGAAAAAGCCTGCGACCACCAATAACACTACTCCCCCATCATCGACATCAACGTCAAATAGTACAAGTACTTCTAACAAGACTAGTGATAAAACGGCCGCCGCAACTATAACGTACAGCGATAGCGGTTTTAGTCCCTCCACCCTAACTGTAAAAGCTGGTACAACCGTTACTATTAAAAATACATCATCTAATGATATGCAGTTTGATTCTGATCCACACCCAGTACATACTGACGATCCTGAACTTAATGTTGGCACTGTACCAGCTGGCCAGAGTGTAACCTTTACACCAACCACAACCGGTACACACGGCTACCACAATCACCTTAATCCCAGCGATACTGGTACTCTAATAGTCCAATAAGACTATGAAGAAACACGGTGGGAACAAAAACTATGCTGAGCTTTTACTGCGCTCGGGCCTGGCTATAATTTTTACCTATGCTGCAGTGTCATCATTTAAGAATCCCCAAGACTGGATTGGTTATCTACCCCGTTTTTTGGCCAAGTCACATCAAGCACACAACCTCTTAAAGGTTTTCTCTATCTATGAGATAGTCTTAGCACTATGGTTTGTGAGCGGTAAATATATTAAATATGCAGCTCTTTTAGCTGCTCTAACGCTAGCCGGAATAGTAACATCAAACTTTAAACTATTTGCTATTACTTTCAGAGACGTAGCTCTTATATTCTCGGCCCTGGCTTTGTTTGCCCTTAATTGGGATAATTAGCCCCGGTAAGGAGAGGTGGCCGAGTGGTTGAAGGCGCTGCTCTCGAAAAGCAGTATGCCCGGCAACGGGTATCGTGGGTTCAAATCCCACCCTCTCCGCCAACTATGTACAGTAATTCTTCTGATCTAAATGAGGCTGGTAATCTTAAGAAATTATAAAGAAAATTACTGCACTAATGGTCTAGTAGCTTTTTTGCCTTCGTCTTCAGATTTTGACTCTAGTTTCGGATGTTCATCCTTTTCAACTTTATCTTTACTTTGGTTTTTGGGTTTCGTGAAATGAAGAATTAACAATGTAGTAATACCAGCAAGTAAATAAACTGCTCCAATCCAAATAATAATATGCTGAAAGGAATTGTTAATAGAACTTACAGCTTTGTTAACCGTTTGCTGGAAGCTACCTTTCACTGCCTGACCAAGCCTGCCACCTGGCTGGTTAGCTTTATTTAAGAGCCAACTTGATACAAAACTTATTACTAACAATAAAATCCCAGTACTTATTAAAGTTATGGATATAAAACGCAATCCTCGACGTTTGGAGTCATATAGCAATAAAGTTACCCCACTAGTCACTACCGCTAATCCTCCAAGCAACCAAGGCGAAGCATTTACCAATCTATAAATCTTGGGCGCTTTAGACAATTGTTCAAAAACTGTCTGACCTTTATCGTTTTTTGGCAAATTTTGAGCTGTTAACAATGGTGTGCCCAGAAAATCTTTACTATTAAGTAGATCGTGAGTAACTTTCTGTTGCTGAGCAGTCAGATTTATACCTTGTGGGCGACAAGAAACATTGAAGGGATTAAATTTACTGTTAAGAGTTCGCATTTGTGCAGGAGTACAAACTGTCAAACTAGCTAACCTATTCTTGGCAGCTTCACCAACATCCATGGCAAATGTTTTCTTAGCAGATCTTAGATCAACCCGAAAGTCAGGAGTAGCAGTTTTACCTGATAGCCAATCGTAAGTACCATCTAATATATTTTCGGTGTTACGTTGCAATAACTCAGGTGTAAAAGCTTTGTTGGCAGCAGTTTTAATAGCTGGATCGCTAATCGGAATATCGTTACTACTCTGATCTTTATTAGATTTATTGGCCTCTTGCAAGGCATTATCTATAAAAGTACTGTAAACACCGCTATCGCTTAGTGATTTTTCGATCTTTTTAGGTGAGTGAAATGTAAAAACGACTGCCGTCACTAACGCCACAAGAAAAATAAATAAATTAAATAAATTCGAAACTAAACCCCTGAGCAGTTTTTTTATTATATTCACTAGCGATATTTTAACACCAAATACGCGGTACAATATGAATATGGTAGATAGTATCTTCACTAAAATTATTAAGGGCGAAATCCCAGCCCATAAGATCTATGAAGACAGTAAAACTATTGCCTTCCTGCCCCTTCACCCTATAGCCAAGGCCCACGTTCTTATTGTACCCAAAACTCAAGTCGCATTTTTTTATGAACTACCGGATGAAGACTATCAAGCTCTGATGGCAATTGTAAAAAAAGTGGCTAAAAGAGTTAAAGAAGTAATTGAGTCAAAACGTGTCGGCTTGCAAGTAGTTGGTCTGGATGTCCCACATGCACATGTACATGTAGTTGCCTTTGATAATATCGAGCAGTACAAAGAGGTAGAAGATATGGGCGCTGAACCGGATCATGCTGCCCTTGCATCCTTGGCTCAGAAGCTGGCATTTTAAACTGATGTCCAATTTTGTCATTTCCCTTTTAATATCTGCAGGGAGTGGTGCATGGCTCTATAACAAATTTACTAAACGTAGCGGTGGTGGCAATAATGGACCGGCCGTAATTGGTGCTATTGTTTGCGCCGTCATTTTATTCATAGTTTTATTACTAGCTCTCAATACTTTTGTAAAACATTAACACTGGCTGCTTAGTACCGATTTTTATCGCTCTATTCATCTAAAATTGGTATTATAAGGCTATCATGATTGCGACTGGGGTGGATGAGAAAAGTTTAGGTATGCGTTTGCAGCAGGCCCGCCAAACGGCCGGCTTAACTCAGCAGCAAATGTGCCAAAAAGCTGGGCTTAGTTATTCAACTCTGGCCAAAATAGAGCGTGGTGCAATCAAATCGCCATCTATTTTTACAATTGGCCAAATTGCCGCCGTTCTTGATAGTTCTCTTGATGATTTAGTAGGCTCACCAAAAAGTAAAAGCGGTTCTGGAAATCCACTAAAACATCAATCAAAAAGTGGTATCAGCTTTGTGTTTTTTGACATCAATGGCTGCTTGGTACGGTTTTTCCACCGAGCCTTTACTCGCCTGGCCGAGGAAACTGGTGAACCTGCCGATGTCGTAGAAACAGCCTTCTGGCACTACAATGATGCAGTCTGTCGAGGTGAAATGAGCCTAAGGGAATTTAACCAAAAACTTGCCAAATCGTTAAAAGTCGACCAACTTGACTGGCAGAAATATTATTTAGATGCTATTGACCCGATTCCCCAAATGCACGAACTGGTACGCTGGGCGGCCCAGAACTACCATGTTGGTTTGCTTAGTAACATCATGCCTGGGGCCATTAAAGCTATGAAAGAGCGTGGTTTAATACCGGACATTGACTACAGTGCCATTGTAGATTCCTCTGAAGTTGGAACAATAAAACCCGAACCTAAGATGTATGAAATTGCCCAGGGAATGGCCAAGACAGAGCCCAGCAAGATATTACTTGTTGATGATAGCCGGGCTAATGTTATGGCAGCTGAAAAGCTAGGTTGGCATGTCCTCTGGTTCGATGATTACAGGCCAAGTGAATCTGCTAAACATGTCCGAACAGCGCTAGAGCCGGCTGAATAGCGCTATTTGCTAAAGCGCTTGAACTCCAAGAGCAGTTTAGCGTGTTGTGCTTTAGCTTGCTCGAGCTGCTGCCGAGTTTGCTCTACAACCGCTTCTGGTGCGTGTTGAACGTAGTTTTTATTAGATAAACGGCTTTGCAGGCGTTTTATGATGTTTTGCTGCTCTATCCCCTGCTCCTCTAGGCTCATGAGGTATTTGTGGATTAAAGTCTTATCAACGCTAAGCCAAACTTTATGTTTAGTTTGAAGCAACTGTAAGCCGTTAAAACCAGCTTTTGTCTCACTGACACTGCCAATTCTACTAAGACGTTGAATTAAATCAGAGTTTTCGCTAATAAATGACGAATCAGCGTAGTAGAGCTCAGGTTTATTAAGCCCTAACTCAGTAGACAAATAGCGAATTTCACTGACAATGTTTATTACTTCTTCAAAATCTTGAGAGTCAGCCTTATCGGCTTGGGTGATCTTAGGCCATCGACTGGCTATCAACAGATCGTCATCCCATTTCAGACTTTGCCAAATGGCTTCACTCACAAATGGTGCAAAGGGGTGAGCAAGTTTTAATATAACATCCAGTGCAAAAGCCAAAACGCTGGGATTTGGTTGGACTTTCGAAACTTCAATATACCAATCGGCCAAGTCATCCCAAACCGTGTGATAGAGTTTCTCATAAGCCTCAGCAAATCTGTAGTTATCTAAATCTGCCGAAACTACCTCTGTCAACTGTTGTAATTTTGTCAATATCCAATGATCAGCAGGTGACTCAGGTAGAGGCTTGTTTTTGGCCATTCTTTGATTACCAATATTGTCCTCAACAAACCTAGAGATATTCCAAAGTTTATTTGCAAAGTTTCGTCCTGCGATAGTTTTAGTTTGGTCATAAGGCCGGTTATTTGCTGGTGCCCGACCATCAATCAGACCAAGCCTGAGCGCATCGGTGCCAAACTTAAGGCGGACACCTGCCGGGTCGACAACGTTACCTATACTTTTGCTCATTTTGGCACCATCGGTAGCAAGAACGTATCCATGAATATAGACATCTTTAAATGGAACTTCATTTGTAACATATAGTCCAAGCATGATCATGCGGCTGACCCAAGGAAATAATATTTCGCCACCAGTTTCCATCAAACTGGTTGGATAGAATTGTTTAAAATCATCGCTATCTAACGGCGACAAAGTAGCGTAGGGCCACTGTCCACTGCTAAACCATGTATCAAATACGTCCGGGTCACGCCGATATGTTTTATTGCCAATTTTTATCTCTGCTTCCCCTACCCTCTCGTCATAAATCCAATCATCGGGATCGTTCATATTTTGGAAAGCTGGTATCGGAATCCCCCACGCTATTTGGCGGCTAATGTTCCAGTCCCTAAGACCTTCCAGATAACGGATAAGTTGGTCTTTTTTAACTTCTGGATAAAACTTAATTTTGTTGGCTTTTAGAACTTTTATTGCACGCTGAGCTAAGGGTTTCATGTCTATAAACCATTGATCACGCAGTAGTGGTTGGATAATCGTGCCACATTTATAACAGTGCCCGACACTATGAGTGATAGACTCAGTTTTAACTAATAACCCCTGCTCTTCCAGATCGCTAATTACTTGCTGTCTGGCTTCTTCAACTTTTTTACCACCATAAGCATGACCAGCCTGATGGGTCATTTTACCTTCATGATCTATAACAGTAATCATTGGCAAATCGTGCCTTCCAGCGGCTTCAAAATCATTTGGATCATGTGCTGGCGTTATTTTGACAGCCCCAGTACCAAATTTTACGTCTACGAAATCATCGGCAATAATTGGAATCTCACGGTTAGTAAGAGGTAATTTAATTGTTTTGCCGATAAATTGAGTGTAGCGTTTATCTTTTGGGTTTACTGCTACTGCGGTATCGCCCAGCATGGTTTCCGGCCGAGTAGTAGCTACCGTAACGCTGCCACTGCCATCTGTTAGAGGGTACTTTATGTACCATAAGTGTCCAGGCTCTTCTTTAAATTCCACCTCTATATCGGCAAAGCTGGTTCCGTGGAAAGTACAGAAGTTTACTAACCTTTCACCTCTATAGATTAAACCATCGTCCCACATTTGCTTAAAAGTGTCATAAACCCGACGGATAATCTTTTCATCTAACGAAAAAGTAAACCTAGACCAATCAACACTGGCACCCAATTCCCTGAACTGGTTTTCAAAGGTATGACGATGTCCTGCTACAAAATCCCAAACTTGTTTATAGAGCTCTTCCCGAGTGAAATCGAAGCGACTTTTCCCCTGTTTGGCTAGCTCTTTTTCATAAACTACCCAAGTCTCAAAACCAGCATGATCAGCCCCAGGTAACCATAGTGCTTGCTTGCCTTTCATGCGCTGATAACGTGTGACAATATCCTGTAGCGTAATAAACAAGACGTGACCAATGTGCAACTTTCCATTGGCATTGGGCAAGGGCATCATAATCGTGAAACTATCTTTATGAGCAGCTTTTTTAGGGGTAAAAGCTCCAGATTTTTCCCAAAGACTATAGATATCTTGTTCGTGTTTATCTGGCTCGTAAACCTTATCTAATTTCAACTTTTTAAACCCCTAATAATCTGACAATAATACAACTATCTTACCACCTCTTATATAAAACAGATACTTAGAGGTGATTTCATATGAAATAAAGCAAATAAAAACCAGAGTTTTTGCTTTC
>CAZZAE010000037.1:0-281 GCA_964652125.1 uncultured Candidatus Saccharibacteria bacterium | reverse complement strand
ATGAATAACTCTCATCATATCACCTCTTAGATAAATGTGAAAAACAGAGGTAAGGTTCACGTGAAAGAGAGCAAACAAAAACCAGAGCTTGTCTTCCGCCTGAGGCGGATCAAAACCCTCGTTTCAACTGCTCTAACTGGTTTTCCACTGCCTAATCCGCTCTAGACGAACTGGCAGCTTGACTTTAAAGCCGCCCAGCCCCCGCCCGAGGGCTAGGAGCTGGACCGCGTGGATGTTTGTTTTCGTAGCCAGCATACGCCACAAAGCATAAGGATTGCAAT
>CAZZAE010000036.1:743-10056 GCA_964652125.1 uncultured Candidatus Saccharibacteria bacterium | reverse complement strand
AAACAAAAAGTTGGCTGCTGGTTAGGTGACCTTGCAAAAATAAAAACAAGAAAAAGATGCACCAAAACACAAATACAAATCATGCGCCGGTACTTTTAAATGAAGTACTTTCATATCTTATGCCTAATCCAGGAGAAACATATCTGGATATAACAGCAGGATATGGTGGACATGCCCAAGCAATTTTGGACATGACCCAAAACGCACCAGCAGTTTTAATTGACCGCGACCAACAGGCCGTTAACTATCTGTCGACAAAGTTCAATAACCAACCGATTGAAGTTGTAAAAAGCGACTTTTTAAAGGCAAGTTATGAACTTAGAGAAAGTGGTAGGCAGTTTGATTTAATATTAGCTGATTTGGGAGTATCGTCACCGCACCTTAATATGGCGAACCGCGGTTTTTCAATTAGGGCCGAAGGCCCACTAGATATGCGAATGGACCAAGACCAAAGTTTAACTGCTGACAGTATTGTAAATAGTTACGATGAGGCAGACTTGGCCAAAATCATTCGAGCTGGTGAAGAACCAAGAGCGTCGAAAATAGCAAAGGCAATAGTAATTAACAGACCTTTAAGGTCAACAACCGAGTTGGCACAATTGGTTAGTAAGACTTTACGGCAAGGCAGGGGCAAGATTCACCCAGCAACACGTACTTTTCAGGCTCTGCGAATAGCAGTTAACGATGAACTCGGCCAACTAGAACAAGCCTTACCAGTCTGGATTGATTTACTTAAGCCAAATGGCCGCATTGCAGTCATTAGTTTCCATAGCTTAGAAGATCGCTTGGTTAAGCGAGCCTTTGCCGAAGCTAGTGGCCAACGATATGATGCAATACTGAGCCTGGTAACCAAAAGTCCGGTTACGGCCAGCCGCCAAGAATTAGATTTTAATCCGCGTGCCCGAAGTGCAAAACTTAGGGTCGCAGTGAAAATAAAAACAAAGAAGGGAAGCTTTCATGCCAATACAGGTAAAAAGCACATCCCGAGCCTATAAAGTTCGCGTCAGAGTTCTCTGATCGAACAATAGGACAAAAGCCCTTCATCACTTACAACAAAGTGAGTGGTGAAGGGGCCAAAAATAAAAATCAAAAATAAAAAAACAAAAAGGACAATATGACATATTCCAGTTCGCTGGCTCTGAGCCGGCAGCGCTTTACCAGGCGCAACCAAAACGCCACGAGTTTTCAAGCTCAAGAGCGCACCCTTGGACCAATTAGCAACACCATAGTATTGTTAGTATTGGCCTGTCTATTGGGGTTGCTTTACCTGACTCAAGTGACCAAAACAAATGCCTATAGTTATAAGATTAATTCGTTGAATCAACAGCAAACTCAGCTACAGCAAGAACACAATGATTTGCAGGTGGCCTCAGCTCGTTTGCAAGCATTAGACCGAGTAAAGAACAGCGCAGTAGCTAAAAAGCTTGTTTCAGTAGCTCCCAGTGGTACAGTAGCCAATTAGTAGTTTATGCAATTAGAACAAAGTGCTCCCCAACCAAGTAGTTTTACTACGCGTATCCGTATTTGGTACGCGCTATTGCTGTTTGTTATGGGTTTGTTTTTATTAAGACTCTTTTATTTACAAGTTATTAAACACGATTATTATTCAAAAGCAGCCTTAGCTGGACAGTTAAAGCAATATGAAATACCAGCTGTCAGAGGTATAATTTCGGCCCATGATGGTGACGCTAACCTGCCAATTGTATTAAACGAAACCCTCTATACTCTTTTTGCAGATCCTAAATTCGTAAAAGACCCTCATCAAGTTGCAAGCCAAGTCCAACAAATAATTGGTGGTCAAGCAAGTAAATATGAACAAGCAATGCAACAAGATACTCGCTATGCGATTCTGGCAAAGAAACTATCAAAAGCTCAGAAAGATAAACTCGATGGACTACAGCTTAGAGGACTTGGAACGCGCGATGAACCGCATAGAACTTATCCGCAGGGTGATTTAGCAGCTCAATTGCTCGGTTTTGTTAATGATGATGGTGAAGGTAAGTACGGCATTGAGCAGTTCATGAATGACTCACTGAAGGGCCAACCAGGCAAGCTTAAAGCGATTACAGATGCACAAGGTGTGCCACTACTAGCAAATCCAGATAACGTGATTACTAAACCACAAAATGGCAAGTCCATAGTATTGACGGTAGATATTTCCATGCAGCGTCAACTTGAGGATATTTTAAAAGCTGGTTTAGATAAGTCAAATTCCAAATCTGGCAGTGCATTAATTATTGATCCCAACACCGGTGCTATAAAAGCCATGGCTAATTATCCATCATACAAACCTGCAGAATTTTACAAAGTGAACGATCCAAATGTCTTCAATAATGCTGCAGTTAGCTCGCCACTGGAACCTGGTTCCATAATGAAAACACTTACAACTTCGGCTGCACTTGATAGAGGTGTAATTAAAGCCAATTCCTCGTATTTTGACCCTAATCAGTGGACGATTGATGGCTATACTATAACTAATGTTGAGAAAAATGGTGGACCTGGTCGAAGAAGTATAAAAGATATATTACAGCTTTCGTTAAATACAGGAGCAACTTGGATGCTCATGCAAATGGGCGGGGGTCAAATTAATGCCAAAGCACGCAATGTCTGGCATGATTATATGACCAATAGTTTTCGATTAGGCCAACCCACAGGGGTAGAGCAGGGATATGAAGCAGCTGGAAGTGTGCCAGATCCCAATAAAGGTTTTGCTTTAAATTTACAGTATGCAAATACGGCTTTTGGACAGGGTATAAGTGTCACTATGCTTCAAATGTCGGCAGCTATAAGTAGTGTGCTGAATGGTGGGACATACTACCGTCCTTATCTTGTCGATGCCTTTATAGACAATAATGGCCAGCAAACCACAACTAAACCAGAAATTTTAAATAGTCATGTAGTCAAACCAGCGGTAAGTGCGGATTTAAAACAACTAATGGAGTATGTTGTGACGAGCAACCATAGTATCTACGGTATGCCGCAATTGCCTCCATCGAACTATATTATTGGAGGTAAAACTGGCACCGCGCAAATAAGCAAGCCAGGTGGTGGCTATTTCGAAGACAGATTTAATGGTACATTCTTAGGCTTTGTCGGTGGAGATAAACCACAATATGTAATCGCAGTTCGAGTGAATGATCCACGTATAGGCAACTATGCCGGTAGGGGAGCAGCGGCACCAATTTTTAGTAACTTGGCCAATATGTTAATTGATAACTTTGAAGTTACACCCAAGGGTCATTAAGGTATAATAGAGCGGACTGGTTTAAACAAATGACACCACAAACAATCCATATAACAGTTGAGCTCAACACTATAATCCGCATTCTTTTGCTTGGTTTTACGGGTTTTGCACTTAGTATGTTGTTAACACCCTTATATACAACTATTGCATACAAGCAAGAGTGGTGGAAGAAACCTCGACAGAACGCTGTTACAGGCGAAGCAGCTACAGTTTTTAATCAGTTGCACGGTACTAAGCATAAACGCTTGATACCAACAATGGCTGGGCTTGTGTTTGTTATAAGTGTGGCCTTAGTGACTTTGGCAGCTAATTTAACTCGTTCAGAAACTTGGCTACCATTGGCAGCATTTGTTGGTGCAGGGTCAATAGGATTAATTGATGATTTCATAAACATTCGAGGTAGTGGGCTTGGCGTAGCTGGTCTACCATCCAAACTTAAATTAATGCTAATAACTATAATCGCGTTAATTGGTGGTTGGTGGTTTTTTGTTAAGCTTGGTGTTAATTCAATTCATATACCGCTAGTAGCTACTCCATGGCATATTGGTTGGTTGATTATACCTTTATTTGTATTGGTAGTAGTTGCTTCCGCTAATGCGGTTAATATAACGGATGGTCTGGACGGCTTAGCAGGTGGATTAGCAACTAGTGCTTTTAGTGTGTATAGCATGATTGCATTTCTCCAGGGCCGATATGGCATTGCGGCTTTTTGCTTAACAATTGTTGGAGCTTTATTATCTTATACTTGGTTTAATATCTTTCCAGCTAGATTCTTTATGGGTGACGTAGGTTCTTTTGCTTTGGGTACAGCATTAGGCATAGTAGCTATGCTTACTGATACAGTTTTATTGTTGCCCATAATTGGACTTGTGTTTGTGGCTGAAGCAGGCTCCAGCATGTTACAGATATCATCTAAAAAGTTGAGGGGCGGCAAGAAAATATTCAAAATTGCACCCTTACATCATCACTTTGAAGCATCTGGGTGGCCTGAAGCTAAGGTGACAATGCGTTTCTGGGTAGTAGGCCAAGTTACAGCTGTCTTAGGCCTAATGATATTTCTGCTTGGGAAATATTTATGAGCATATCGTCAAGGGCCAGGCGTCCGTCCGGCTTTGGCCAAATTCATCAACGTCGTCATCGTCCGGATTATTGGTTAATTATACTTAGCATAATATTACTGGCTATGGGCTTAATAGTCGTTTACGCAATAAGTCCAGCGCTAAGCGCTCAGGGTCATGTCAGCACTAATTATTATGTTTCTAAACAGTTAATAGCTATAGCTTTAGGCGTTGTGGCTTTTGTTGCTGTAGCCAATCTGCCAATTAGCTGGTGGCGACGATTTGAAACTCCCTTATTAATTAGTGCTGGCGTGGCCGCTCTGGCGGTTAGGCTTTTTGGAGAGCAAGTTAACGGTGCTTACCGCTGGATTCAAATTGGTGGCTTTTCGTTTCAAGCAGCAGAACTCATCAAATTAGCAGTACTAATTTGGTTAGCAGGTTTTTTGAGTGATCGAATACGAAGTGGCCAAATTCAAGATAGTAACGAGACCCTTAAGCCATTGTTAATAGCTATCATTCTTGTAGGTATTGTTGTTGGTTTAGGTCAAAAAGACTTGGGATCCACTGGAGTACTGGTTCTAATTATGATATCAATGGGGTTTATTGCCGGATTACCACTAAAAAGAATTTTAATGGCAGGTGGAGTTTTAGTTATTGCAACCGTGCTACTGATTTTACCTTTTTCATACCGAAGAGCTAGGTTATCAACTTTTCTTCACCCAGCACAAGACTGCTTAAACACTGGCTATCAATCTTGCCAGGCATTAATTACGGTAGGTTCGGGGGGAATATTCGGAAAAGGGTTAGGTCACGGTATACAAGCCAACGGATATTTGCCTGAAGCAGCAAACGATTCAATTTTCGCAATATTTGCCGAACAATTTGGCTTTTTGGGTGTTAGCGTATTAATCGGATTATTTATAGCCTTTTTTGCTCGGCTAAAGTCAATTATGGAAAGGGCTCCAGATAATTACAGTCGACTTTTGGTAACTGGAATTTTAGCCTGGCTAAGCACTCAGGCTATTATTAATATCGGTGCCATGATTGGACTTTTACCACTTAAGGGCATTACTCTTCCGTTTATCAGTTATGGTGGTACCAGCGTGCTATTTGTAACTGCGGCAGTCGGGATTGTCTTCCAGATTTCAAGGTATACTACCTATAGTGTTATCAAAGAGAACGAACGCGTAAACGGAAAACAATATGGTCTCAAGCAAACAGTTGAATATCGTGCCCCCAGTGGCTAAAAAACTAACAATAGTATTAGCTGGTGGTGGATCTGGTGGACACATTACGCCTGCACTTGTAGTTGCGGAAGAGCTTAAAAAACTTCAACCTCAATCTCACTTAGTTTTTATTGGTCAAACGGGCGACAAACTTAAAGATATTCCAAGTCAACACGCTAGTATTGATGATGTTTTTAGTGTGAGAGCAGGTAAGTTTAGGCGTTATCACGGGGAGGGCATTAAACAACTTTTTGACCTTAAAACTTGGTTGAAAAACTTTCGTGATTTTTTCTATTTATTTATCGGCATTTGGCAAAGTTACTTTCTGCTTAAAAAGCTAAAACCAGCAGTAATATTCATAAAAGGTGGTTATGTGGGAGTACCAGTTGGTTTAGCGGCGGCAATGCAAAAAATACCATACATTACCCATGATTCAGATGCATTACCTGGGCTGGCGAACCGAATTATTAGTCGATGGGCAGATGCACATGCTGTAGCTCTTCCAAAAGAAGTATATAAATATCCAGCTCAAAAAACTTTTACAGTAGGTGTTCCTATAAGTTCCAAATTCCGTCCCGTCAATCAGGAATTACAATCATCATACAAAAAACGACTTGGCCTAAAGCTCAGTTCTAAAATTCTGTTCGTAACTGGCGGTGGCATGGGTGCACAACGTTTGAACGAAGCTGTGGCAAAAGCCTCTTCCACTTTGCTGACGGCTAATCCAAACTTAATTATTATTCATGCAACTGGGCCTGATCACGAATCAAGTATGTATAAAGTCTATAATCAACAATTGTCAGATCCTGCTGAACGCACGCGAGTGATTACCAAAGGATTTTTTGTTGGAGATTTATATATTAATAGTGGCGCTGCCGATATAGTAATTACAAGGGCAGGGGCAACAAACATAGCTGAGTTTGCTGCCCAGCACAAGGCTTGTGTGATTATACCCAATCCTCAGCTAACTGGTGGCCACCAACTGAAAAATGCTCAATACTTGACTGACCAAAAGGCTGCAGTAATCGTTAGAGATAAAGATTTATCATCAAAACCTGAACACTTAATAACAGCCATACAGGAATTATTAGATAAACCAGAATTGCGTCATCAATTAGGTAGTCAGTTAGGACAGTTTGCTCGTCCGAGGGCAGCCAAAGAACTAGCTGAGTTATTACTGGATATTATAGGCTAGGATAAGCTAGATGTTTAGATTAAAAGCTAAGAAACGTTCACGACGAAGTCCATCAAGAGAAAGACAGAAATCCGGACCAGTTTATTCCTATTATTCAAATCGCGCTCAATCCCAAGAATCCGGAAGCAGGCGGATAAACAAAGCTGGAAGGATAGACTCAAAACCACCAAGGTTACCTAGATGGATACATAATCTACCAACAACACTAGCTATAATGGCAATTGCTATAAGCATTATATATAGCATTGGTTTAAACTCGAATCCAAAAATTATTCAGCCAGCGAACAACGATAATATATTTTTACAGAATATTAACACTTATCAAAACGCAGCGCATAAACTTTTTAATCGTTCTATATTTAATAGCAATAAAATTACTGTTAATGTCTCAGGCATTACACAAGACATGCAAAACCAATTTCCGGAACTGGATAGTGTATCAATAACCTTGCCATTGATTGGTCATCAGCCAATCATCTATATTATTCCCAGCCAGCCAGCACTTATTTTAAATGCAAATAACGGTTCTTTCGTATTAAATAACAGAGGTGTGGCAATTATTAAGACTTATCAAGCGGCTAATATTACTAAACTAAACTTACCGACTGTTATCGATAATAGTGACCTATCTGTTAATTTGGGACGAGGGGCATTACCGGCGAATGATATTAACTTTATCACCACTGTATATGGGCAGTTAAGAGCGCAGAAACGTATTGTAGATTCATTAACTTTGCCAGCGGTAGCAAGTGAACTTGATGTTCGCATAAAGGGTCAACCATACTTCATTAAAATGAATATGCAATCAGATGCGAAAGAGCAGGTGGGTGCCTTCTTAGCGACTAGTGCCCACCTAGATAAATTGCGACAGAGTCCTCAATCATATTTTGATGTCAGGGTTGAAGGACGTGTATATTACAGATAGTACTCCACTCTCCCCTTATAGTTCGCAAATTGTTCATATTGCAGTACACAGTACTGTTGGAATAAAAACAATATTTATATATCATAATACTAAAAAGTCAAATATACGTATAAAAGGGTATGAGTGGGGGAATGATTATAAAAAAACAAAATAGCGAAAAATCAAATACCATCTGTGGATAAGTCGTGAAATAACGTGAAAGTTATTTAAATGTTAGCTAATCCATAGATAAGACAATGGCCAATTGCTAACATATAATTAAGTGCAGGGTTACGCTAAGAATTAAGACTTAAATAGCGTAATAGACAAAAAACTCCCCTACAGCAGAGGTAATGGTAATCATCTGTAATAGATAATAACGAGTCGCAAAATATACATTGTGCGACGTCATGTCTATATGTTGTTTGGTGTTCTCTACCATCTTCCTCTCAATACTTTTTAATATATATTTATTATTTATTTTTTTGTTTTGATAACTTCTCCACTACTTCTGGTGATACTATGCCTATTTGTTGTGTCCCTACTAAAGCGTTTAACTAACAATGTTCGTAATTTGTACAATAAGAAATTATCCAAGTGTAATTGTAGCTTCAGTAAAGGCCTTGCCTTCGATTTCAGTAATAATAATTTGCTGGGTGCCTACAAGTGAGTCAACATCTACATGCCATGCCGCTGTGTCTTCTTCAGTTCCTGCTCTTGTACCGTAGACTATTTGATGAATCCCTACGTCTTTGTAAGAATATTTTTTTGCGGTGTCAGGAGCTATCGTTTTAAAATAGTTTTTCACGCCCGTAGCTATATTCGAAAATAAGTTATCTGGTAATTCTCCCGCGCTTTTAATAATGGCTACGTTGGCAACAAGAAGGTATCCTTTGGGTAAAATTTCCTCACCAAAACGTCTATCAATCGTAAATCGATCTGTATCCCGACATAATCCATATGTATGAGGGACTATTTTTATTTTGCATAGTTCTCCAATCTTATCAAAATACCATTCACCACGATTAAGTCTAGACATTAATGACTCTGTTGGGCCAGAAGTACGAGCAATTCGGGTAAAATTAGTAGCATCTCCTTCGCAAACTCTCCGATATTCTGATTTACTTTGTAGTACTTCTTCTTCAGGGTAAATAGGTAGATCAATACCGTGATACCTCAAATAATTCATGTTTTATTTATTCTGCTAAAGAATAGGTAGCTTTTGCAACTCGCTTGAACTGTTGTTTGCCTTGAAGATTCAAAAGTATGGTGGTTTCCTTGACGTGACGGCTTTTTAGAACCCGTTTAACAATTTCGTCGCGGTGTAGAGGTTCACCTGCCTTTTTAAGGACTTTAGCAATAATGTCAGCGACTGTACCCTTTTCGTAACCCCATTCCTTAAGAGCGTATATACCCCGCCCTATCAGTACAAAGCGTTTGTCTTTAATAAGTTCGTTATGAATTGCTTGAGTAGTTACATCCTTGCGACGGAAACTGGAATCTTTAATTGCCTTGGAAATTTCATTAAAGTGCATTGGCTTACCACTGTCGTGCAAGATAACATAGATTTTATCACGGATGTTCTTGGGGTTGACCATTGGCCATTTAACTAAGCCCCAACGACCGTTTAGTGTAGCAATTTGCTTAGAAGTACTGGCTAATGCTTGTACGTGGCGGACGTCACTA
>CAZZAE010000036.1:0-733 GCA_964652125.1 uncultured Candidatus Saccharibacteria bacterium | reverse complement strand
TCACTATCCTTAACTGCTTCAGCAATCTCATCAATACTGACTGGCTTCCCAATTTTTTTAATGGCTTCGATAATATTAGCAACTTGATCACGTATTTGCCTTTCTCCGTGTACGTTGCCTATGCCTACTGCGTGATTAAAGAAGTCATTCTCATCAATAACAGCAAGTTTTGGAGATAGTCGAGCTAGGAAAGACACTCGAGCTTGATCTATACGGCTATTGTCATTAGTAAGCTTTTGGCCAAGATCGCTAACACGTGCAACATTACCCATTTGCTTTAGTTGATCAATGATAACAGATTGAACTTCTTGTATGTGTGGCAGATTTTGATTAGCAGTGGTTTTAAGTTTAGCTAGTACGGCTTTTTCAAGTTGTCGTACGCGTTCACGAGTTATACCTAGTAACTCCCCTATTTGCTCGAGAGTTTCTCGTCGATCAAACAGACCAAAACGACGTGAAATTATTTCACGCTCTCTATCCCGCTCAATGGTGCTAAGTACGTCTTCAGTTACGGTCTCTATGTTGAGTTTTGAAGCTGTCTTAGGTTCAGCCATACTTGCTTTCCTATCAGTTAAATCGTTCATTTGTATTAATTATAAAACTATAATTTATTAATGTCAAGTATAGTTTATATATTACTTATTGTAGCACGAAGTAGCGCATTACGCACATTCAGTACGTGTGAATATAACTACAGTATTGTCTGGCTAAAGATGCAAGATTGTGGAAAAGC
>CAZZAE010000035.1:4858-10109 GCA_964652125.1 uncultured Candidatus Saccharibacteria bacterium | reverse complement strand
CACCGTTCTGTCCAGCAGGACCGGTCTCCCCTTTTTCTGTAGCTTCTTTGTTTAGCTGGGTCACCTTGCTGTTTAAGACCGATACCTGAGAAGTAACTACGCTGACCTGGTTATCCAGCTTCTGAACCTTTACCTTACTCTTGCTGGGCAAAACACCCAGGAAATCTAGGAGTGCTAGAAGCGCGGCTAGTATCAATATAATCACCAGAACTGTGGTTAGAACTTTTAGTAGCCTCTTTCCTGACCTTGGGTCGTAGATATTTTCGAGCTCATCATCTGCTACTAGGCTGCTAGCCGCTACAATTGGCAGCGCTGAGCTATGATCGGCGGGTGAGACCAACGGACTGAAACTGGATAAATTTGAACTAGGCGTAACAACCGCTGGGTGTGCGCTAGTATTAAGTTCCGCTAATTTCTCACCATAGGTGAGCCGTTCGGTCGGCGTTGTCATTTTGTTTTTTTGTTTTGAGTATTTTTATTTTATTTAGCTAGCTAAATACTCTTACGTTTAACTATCTGTTATTAAAGAGTCGTTGTCAATAATAATGATCGTCGTATTGTTTATCCAAGCCAGTAGTTAGATAGCGAAAGTGATTCTTATACTCGTTCCGTGACCTTTTTTGGATTCGGCCAGGATGTTTCCGCCAATATAAAGCATTATGAGCTTATCTAGATAGAGGCTTAGACCCATGCCTTCGTGTTCAAACCTCAACGGGTCTTCAGCGCTAGAAAACGGCTGGAACAAGAGGGATAGTTTTGAGGCCTCTATGCCAGCGCCCCTATCCTCAATGCTTATCATCCCAGTTTCGCCTTTTTTCTTGGCTATGATTTTAATTCTTTGATTCTGCGGACTGTAGGCAATAGCATTATCGACGATGCTATCTATTACGTACTCCAGAAGCAAGGCGTCTTGAGCCATATTCGCTAGTTTGATATCTGTTTCTAACTTAAGTTGTTTGACCGATATTGCTTGGGAGTGACGCTCAGTAACTCTCTGCACCAGGTCATTAAAGTCAAATTCTTGCCGGGATGTTGACATGGTACCCATCCTTAGGCCGTCATAAATAACAAATTTTTGCAGAATATGCTCAAACTTAGCTATCCCATCCCATAGGTAAGCTCGAAGTTTAGTGTCTTCCACAGAAGCCACGCTTGATTTAAGTTGTTCGAGTGGATTTTTTATTTGGCCCAAGGCTCTATTGACCACCTCCGAGCGCTGTGCATCCAAAATTCGATGTTGGACAATTAGTTCCTTGAAGTATTGTTTGACCCTTTTCCTGTTGTAGTGGACGCGCCTGGCACTAAAGATAATCACCGCTACCAAAAGCACCATTGCCAGCACTACTAGCCAAGTAGTCAATTTTACATCATCCTTATTGAGATAAACCAATAAATAAATGCCCAAGCTTACTGCTATAAAGGCCCCGATAACCGAAAAAGCCAGATAGCGTACCGAGCTATTTATTGATTTTGGCCTCGGGGGCGTCTGCGACTGAGGTAACTCCGTCTGGGCAATTGCCAGAAGCCCATTTACTGCCCCAGCTAAATCCTGGCTTAAAGCTTTTAGAGTATTTAAGGAAGGTTGAGATCCACCTTTAGCTATCGCCAGATCGATAGAGTTAGCAATAATCGCCAATGGTGTGCGCAAATAGTGGGAAGATAAGGTTACAAAGTTTCGTTTTTGTTTAACCAATTCCCTCTCCCTACTCAGCTGGCCAACCAACGCCTCAAGATAAGCTTGCTCCTGCCAAGCCTGGTAGATAAGCCATGCCATACTCAAACCCAGCACAAAAAAGATAAAAACCGGCAGCATCGTAACTAAAAAATCATGGAAAGTTATATGTTTCCATGTGACCTCAACTGCGTAAGTAAGATTTAAATTTATAACGACCACCAGTCTTAAGCTTTAGCTTAATACTGACAAATTTCTTCCTTTAAGGCAAAGTCTCTTCATGTGCATCAGTCGCCTTGCTTCTGTCGTAAAGAAAACGTGCATGTTCATCCACTTCCACTAAAACGGCCGGGCTGGTCGCCCTGCCTGCTTTTAATATTTGCTTTGTGTTTCTTATCTCTAAAGTTTCAATGCCCTTAGGTGTAAGCCCACTATTGGGTCCTTTTACCAAATGCAGTGGGAAAGGTATCACCCTTCGTTCTTCATTTAACAGTTCCATTTTCTGTGTATTTCTTTTACGGAAAAATCCGAATTCTTTAAACATTGAGGGTTAATTCTTTGTCATTACTTAGTAAATTATTAATGCCATAAGTTAGTTAAGAAAGCAATTCTTATTGTAAGTTGCACTTGCTTTTTTATACTGTTTATGCTAATATATCTATGTTATGTCAAAAATAAAAACTCAGGAAGATAGGTTTGTTCTTGCCCCACCCGAACAGGGTTATATATCTGAGAAATACGTACTAAAAGTCCCTGTCACAGACAGACATCTCCACAACCCCTGGCACCTCCACGTATACGCTACAACTCTGTTAGAGCAAAAACTAGGCGACGAGGTCCAAGTTACGTCGTTAAAAGTAAAAAAGCCTCACCTGCCCACACGAGCGGCTACTAGGTTACTGCGCCGTGAGCCTCAAGCCCGCCTCTACGTCACAGTGAAGTTCTAAGCATTAATACCGTATTGTTGGAATAGTTCGTCCCAGTTCTGGTATTCGTCCTTGGTCACCGTTACTCTATTTCGATAGTCTTTATAAATGTTAGCTAATTTGGTCATTTAAACTCCTTTATGTTAGTTTGGTCCTCTTATTCCAACACCGCTTACGGTTATAATCTGTGAAAGATATTACAAAAAACTATAGGATCCTGCTATTTGGGAAAAGGCCATCTGGGCCTGTATCAAACCAGGGTTCATCTGGTATTGAAACTGTGTTTCGTTTAACTTCAACAGGCTGGACCTCAGTTGTTAACTCAACAATCTCGCTCGACATCCCCGTCACTGTTCTAGAGTCCCCTTCCGTACCATCATCTGGTTGAAATTCTGCTGTGTAGTTCATAAAGCTCCTTTTCTGCGATTATACTCCCAATTTACTAGACAAGGGTAGTCTAGGAAATCCTCCAGACTTTTCAGAGATTCAGAGTGACATTCTTAACTGAATTCAAGCTCCTTATGTTAAAGAATAAACCTTCTGGCGGCTAACGCCAGATAAAGAGTTTCGGCAACCTAAGGAGGTGGTTGGCCTGGCAGTCCGCATCGAAGCGTCATAAGGGCTTCGCACAAGTGGTTGTTGTGAAGTGAATCGTCGACGAAAGGGATAACAAGTGAAATCTCTACTCGATGGTCAGCTGGCACGTGCCAAGCCGATTGCGCACTCGGTGGTCGAAGTGCCGTTCGACGTCATCAAGAAAGGCATCGCCCGCGCGCCGTGGGGCAAGGAAGTCTCCAAGCCGGAGCGCAACCGTGCGGTCGTCTTCGGGGGGTCTATCACTGCACTGATCGCCGCCTTCATCGGAGGCGCGTTCTTCGGCCGCAAGATCTTCGGCAAGTAACGGCTGGACCAGGGGGCAAAGCAAGGGCGGTAGGCTCCTTTCGGGGAGTCTACCGCCCGCCGGCGGCCATCATTTTTAGTGATTGCCGAAACTCAAATTCTTTGTGGTAAATTAAGCTGCTTGTCGCTCGGCTTTGTATAATTCCAGCAGTTGTTTACGGGCTTTAGGGCTAGGTGCCTCTTGGCTAAGCACATCGCTGACTAGTTCTGCTTGGTATCGCTTTTCGCTAGAAGGTAAGACGGCGTCTTCGGCGGCTTGGGTTCTAACAAAATCTTGGAGGTCGGTTATGTTTGTTTTCATTTTTATTTATTATCTAACAAGCCCATCATACCACAAGCATTTTAAAAAGTCAAGGACTGGTCGTTTTAGGCTTACGCGTTCTATCTGTTTTGCTTTGCTAAGAGTACTATTAGATTGTGAAGGGGTTTAGACCAAAGGATTACGTTGTCGCTGCGCTGATAATATTCGGCGTCTTGGGAGTCTGGTTCATTTTCCTGGCCGCCCTATTTTCGTAACACTTGCTACTGCCTTAAGCCGTCCAATATTCTCCTAAAGACCCTGCTAACTCTCCTTGCTCTGTCTGCCTTAAGTTTATCAATTTCTTTTATAGCTGTATCTCGTGCCATCAAATTTGGAGATGTTAGCATATGGTATAGATCTTTAAGCTCAGGACTCCATATTCGCCTTTCCGAATCAAAGTCTTCGCCTCTTATTTGTCCCCATACACTACCAAAAACAGTACCGTCATCCTGATAACCTAAAGAATAAGTAGTGATGTCATCTCCAGTTATTAACTGCACTTCATGGTCAATTTCGTGAGTTCCGGGGCCTGTGAAAATTAAGTACCTAGATACATTTACTTGTGGCAATTCGGCTATACTCTTAGCTTCAGATATTCCCTCTGCATCAACGAAGCTCAGCCTAAGCTCTAACGGAGGGTATTCATCTGTTTCTGCGTAGCCAGAATTCATCGGTTCTTGCGCCCAGCCATGTGATTTAATCTTAAATAAATCGTCTATGGTTTTTCTCAGCTCTTCGCCTACAGTTTCAGACCTAGCTTCTGTCTCTCTGCCAGACATTTGTACTCCTTTGGTTAAATTAAACCCTCTGAGTATCTAAACTGCAAGCATAAGAAATTTAATCCTTTCAAGATATAATTCATATTAGTGAAACAAGTGTTTGGATTTTTAGCCGTATGTCTGGCTCTAATTGCTTACATACCCTATATCCGCGATGTTCTGAAATCTAAAACAAAGCCCCATGTTTACAGCTGGTTTATTTGGGGACTTCTGAGCCTAATCGTAGCAGGGCTGCAAATTAGTAAAGGCGCTGGTCCTGGAGCCTATATGACCCTCGTTGCAGGCCTATTGAGCGTCTTTATTTTTGCTCTCGGCCTTAGGAATGGCAAGAAGGATATCACAAAAACCGATACTATCGTCTTTGTGTTGGCGCTAATTGCGACTGGCGTTTGGCTGTTAGCCGACCAACCCTTAACGTCTATGTTTTTGCTGGTCGGTGCAGGACTGCTTGGCTCTATTCCAACCTTCCGTAAATCCTGGACTAAACCCCGTGAGGAAACATTATTTTATTGGGCCATGAGCCCTGTGCGACACGCCGTAAGTCTAGCTGCGATAACCAGTTACAACGCAGTTACTGTAATGAACCCGTTAGTTTGGATTGTTATTAATTCGGGCCTTGCCATCCTACTAGTTCTACGCCGCGCAATATTAGCAAAGCCATAAGAAATTTACT
>CAZZAE010000035.1:0-4758 GCA_964652125.1 uncultured Candidatus Saccharibacteria bacterium | reverse complement strand
CCATAAGAAATTTACTCCGGCTCTCTTCTGCGTATAATTTGTTTTATGGGAATCAATGAAATTTATCCGAGAGACTTAGAGCCGATAGCACCCGATGCTACGGACTTGTACTTAAGAGATTTACCGCCTCAAAGTACTCTAGGAATACCAGAAGAGCTGGCCACAAGACCTAGAGCATTCGAAGCTTATATAAGGGCGTTCTTGGACCGAGGGAGTGATTCAGTGCGTAAAGTTGAAGTTGGCTATCATGATGTTTCCTATAGGGCTTCAGTCTGTTCAAGGCTTATGGAGGGCTGTCCGGATTTGGTTGATAGTCTTCCTGACGAGCTACGAAGCCAGGTACACGACCTGGCGGCGAGGCTCGTCCAAGAACCATAAGGAATTTACTCCCTTCCTCTTATGCTTGCAAAAGTGCAGAAACAAAGTATTTTTAAGTGATGAGTTTGGTTGAGAGAATAACTCCAGGGTTAGAGGGTGAACTAGCAGAAGTTAGAGCTATAAGTCTTAATCCCTATGAAGTTTTAGGAGCTTTATACCAAAAATACTTTGATTCGAAAGGCGACCCAAGATATTCCGATGACGATCGAGCCTTTATGTTAGTTGAAGCTGAAAAGCATGGCCACGATCAACATGCTGGTAGATCTTTAGACCCTGAGGTGGTAAGGGATACTTTTGATAGACTTTCCCGCCGCCATTACTCAGAGCGTCGCTTAGCTAGGGAGATTACGCGACAATCAGTGGCTACACCCGAAGAAAAAAATATAGAGCCACCGAGGCGTAGAGGTGTTGCGCTACATGGGCCCAAAGCTCCATTTTTTATGAATATGTCTGTTGAGTACTTTGATGGTAAAGGTGCTGCGGATTTAATGAGAGGCGTCGAAGACTAAACTTTCCATAAGAAATTTACGCCTGCGAGGCTATAGTTGCCTTAGAGATTGTTCTTATTGTAGTGGCGCCATGCAGATACTCCCCAAACAACAAAAAACAAAATACCTGCGATTTTTATTATAAAATCTTTTGTTCCTTGACTAGAATTCCACACGATCAGTGGCATGACGCATAACGGCAAATAAACTAAAACTATTGCCCACAAAAGCCCGAACCCGATAGATTTCATAATTACCATAAGGTTATTGTAGCCGAAAATTTCAAATTGAGTTGGGCGTCTATTGAGCCTGATTAGATGTTATTAAACGAGACGTGGCTGGTCGCTTACGGCTAAAGCATGAGCAGTTTATAACCGTTGCGGGCTATAATTAGCTGATATGAACGATTATGGTTCGAGTTTCGCTCTTGTCGGTGGGCTAATAGTTCTTACTCTAGTTTTTACAACTTTCCCCTTTATTATAGCTCTGGCTTTTTTTGTTTGGCGAAAGTATAAACCTCCGTTTTTCAAGTCGAAGCTGTCTATTGCAGCGCTAGTGGCCGCACTGATACAACTTATTCTTTCTGGCCCTTTGCTTGCCGATGTCTTTCCTTTTATTCCTGACAATATTTATCCTTGGAAAACTCTAGACTATACAGGTATGAACCTCTTTGCAGGTACGGTAATCTCACTTTCAATTATCGTTCTATGGCATAAAAGTTACACTAAAAGAGCATCGACCGATCCTAAACTTACTAAATATTTGATAGGCATTGCGACTGCCGTTTTACTATTGCAAATAAATTCGATACACACTTACACGGTCCATAACAAAGAAAACTCGAATAAATTCTACCAACAGCAGCTAGCTTTGGCGGCACAAATGGGTACACAGGTATATAGCGCCAACAGCCCAAAACTAGGAAGCCCAGACTTAATCTCCGACCCTTTCACGCAAAAAATTGTTTATCTAGACGGCGGCAAATCCACCTATACTATCGTTTACGGGCTAAACTATACAAACGAAGGTAGCTTTGGGAGGTACCACATCGACGAAATAAATATCCAAACCTCAGACAGAGTTGATTCTCCCTGTACTGTTGATGTAAACAATAGTCCTGTTAAAGAAGATTGTCGGCATTTAGGAGACTCCTCCAATGGTTTTGCTGTTTATGGTTTGTACGTAATCCAAGATATAGGTAGATTCAAGTCTGACCAACCGCAGCTCTTTGACTGCACTTTTCAAAAAGGAAATACGAGAATTGGCATTAGCATATTCAATAAGTTTTCGGCCGAAGACTGTGTAGATCTGGCTGAAGCCTGGCAAGAGACTGCTCCAGACCAAGCAATCAAAAAAGATTACTAGTTCGGAGCGCCTTATCCCACCGTGCACAGCGAACCTAAGCGAGTGTTAGTTTTCTGGCGTCTGGAATAGCCTGAAGAAGAACTGGTTATCGGTCTTCGAGGGATGCTTTTTTCACTTTTTTGTAGAGTTCATTTAATGCAACCCTATCTTCTGGACTAGGTTGAGGTGCCGGAACTGTAAAAGCCTCAACTAGAGCTAACCTTGCCGCTTCCTGTCCTGCCGCACGTCTGGCTCTTCTTTCTTGCCGACTTTGACGTGGATCCCGGTTAAATAATCTCATAAAACTACCTGCCCCTCTTTATAAATCGACCTCTGGTCTTGGAACACGAACTGCTGTAACAGATAAACCTGCTAAGTGTAATACGCCGATAGGAGTCATGCCAAATTCTTCGTAGCCTGGCAAAAAATGCTGAGCGAGCTCTGCAAGATCTCTTGGTGTGTGTAGATAATCCTTAGGTTCAAGCGGATCAGACCTCGATGATTTACTTGGATCGCCTTCACCAGAATTAGTCGCCATAAAACTCCTTATAAATTGTGATTATACTCCTGGGATAGAAAAGACAAAAGTCGCCAAGATACTTAACTTGTTAAGTATTTGTAATCTGTTCCAATCTCCCAAGCTCGGCGAGTTCTTTGTCTAATACTTGGCGAGTTTCTTCTACCCTGGCCATGGCAAATCTAAGTTCCCTATCTGGCGCTATTAGGTTACTGCCAGTTTGGCGAATCCTGCGTAGTTCATAGCTATCAGCTAAATTAGCTAGCAACTGATAGCGATCTTCAAGTTCGGTTAACTGGCTTAATTGCCAGTTCTCGTAGCTTCGTCCTTCTTCATCCTCGGGCAATTTAGCTTTTGTCCATTCCGGTAATTTTTTATACAATTCACCATCCCAGCCTATAATTTCATAACCACGTGACCGAGCTTCCCTGGCGGCCAGTATTCCCGCATTTTCCATCAATTTTTCCGCTCTACGCAGGTCGATAATCCGCGCTGCATGTTTCACCTCATGGACGGCCGCATATATCCGCGTATCAGCGCCAAAATCATGGCCTGCCTCATCTGTCCGACCTTGCGGATTTGCCTCTACGCGGCTAGTTGATAATACCTCGGCTGCTGGGTGGCTCATACGACCTCCTTTTGGCTTAATTGTTAAGGTACAGCTAAGTCTAGAATATAAACTGGCTCGTCGCTATGAGCATAATCACCGGCCACTAAAGATAATTGTCAGCGTTGATTTTACCCAGTACGCGTTATAATAGAAGTTGGTGCTAATACAAAAGCCACCCGTGGGTGGCTTTTTTGTTTCTAATCGATTTTAGTTTTATTCAATTCCGGTTTGAAAAATAACGAAAGAAAAATCCCGTGAATGTTCGATTGCGTTCTGCCCGCCATAGTCGTCCTGCCTTGCTCATCCGGATGACATAGATCAAAGGATATCACTCTAATAGGACGCTTGCGTATCATTGATTTGGGTAGAGGGTATTCCTCAAGATCTCTTCCCCTCTCCAAGTTCGGTGTTACCCACAAGTATTCCATAACGATTGGATAAACAAGTAGCCCTCTGGCCAACATACGGAACTGCCAGACTACCTCAGGATCTCTATCATAAAACACAGATGGTACTTCTCTACCAGCCAGCAATGTTCTAACTGATTCAACGGAAACTAATTTTGTTCCGGAGATCGGTGCTTTGTTGGATTCAAAATTGTCTCTCATATTTTTAGTGGATTGTGGCAAGTGGCCGTATCCACGGCCCTTTGCCGGTGTGAGCAACTTGATGCAGGGTCCCTGTTATGCCCAGGGATTTATCCTCGTGACCAGTGAATATCACGGCATCACCAGGGTGCAGAACAGCTTCAACCGCACCGAGTTCTATGCGGGCCTCATCTGTCAAGAACCCAGAGGCATCAGTAAATTTCTGGTACTGATTCGGCATGATAAATCCAGGCATCTTTATAAGGCTTACTACGGCTTCACCAGAGTGGTTAATTAAGAAATTTGGGCCTTTTATCGTCGGGTTTTCAATACCTGGATAGTCTAAGTGTAAGCCAGTTGGATAGCTACCGAACCCAACTAAACAGCTAATATCGTAATCACTGCCTAGCGGTATACGGAACTCAGGTGGCATTTTTGAATTGTTATGGCTAGCCAGAACTGCTTGCCTTACTACTTCCGGATAGGCATCAAAGTCCACCTGCACAAGCCCAGCGTATATAGATGCTGCGGGTGCATATGTTTCGGCGTCAAATAAATTTCTATAAACTACCCCCGTAGTCTGGCCGTTAACAACGGCTTCGATCTCCGCTTCAAAATCCTGCAGATTGCTAACTTCAACTAGCCTTTGCGGGTATCTGTATCCTTCATAATCAACTGCTCTCAGCTGAGAAACGTCTTCAACACTCATATAATAATATTATATTCTAAATACCACTTTTTGTCAATTCTGTAACCCTGCTAGTTCGCGGGCTTAATGCTGGCGTCTCGCTATTTTCCCAGCGCTAGACGCAAGTATTGTCGCCACTACGGGGC
>CAZZAE010000034.1:0-10267 GCA_964652125.1 uncultured Candidatus Saccharibacteria bacterium | reverse complement strand
TTCGGAAAAGGTGAGGAACAACTCTAAACAAAAATAATTAACATATAAAAAATAGTTCTTCTGGTACTGGGAGGTGCCTTTTGGACCTAAAAAACGGGGGTAATATGGGAAATACAACAACCCTGGGCGTTGGCAGACTTTTTACTGCGCCCAAATCAAAAGCATATGATGCGCTTAAATGGGTTAAGCGTGACTCAGTCATTGTTAATCCAATGACTAAAAAGCCAGTATTTGAACAAAAAAACGTTGAGTTTCCAGAAGGTTGGTCTTTGAATGCTATTAATATAGTGGCTCAAAAGTATTTCACTGGTACTCCTGGAACCCCTGGACGTGAAAGTTCACTTAAACACTTAATTGATAGAGTGGTTGAGACAGTGACTCGACAAGGTCTTCAAGAGGGCTATTTTTCAACTGAAACCGAAGCCAATGACTACAAAGAAGAACTAAAGTATATTTTAGCCACACAACGAGCAGCTTTTAACTCACCAGTTTGGTTTAATATTGGTGCACCTGAGCGCTCTCAACAGGCTAGTGCTTGCCTTATCTTAGCTGTAGAGGACACCATGCCTTCTATTTTGAACTGGTACAAAGAAGAAGGCATGATTTTCAAAGGTGGATCAGGTTCAGGTATTAATGTCAGCACTATCCGCTCATCCGAAGAAGCTTTAGGCAAAAGTGCTGGTACAGCTTCAGGACCTTTAAGCTTTATGCGTGGTGCAGATGCTTCAGCTGGTGCAATTAAAAGCGGTGGAAAGACCCGTAGAGCTGCCAAGATGGTAATTATTAATGCTGATCATCCAGATGTTGAGAAATTTATATGGGCTAAAGCCCGCGAGGAACGAAAAGCTCGTGATTTGCAGGCTGCAGGTTGGGATATGGATCTGGATGGTGAAGACATACATTCTATTCAGTACCAAAATGCTAATAATTCAGTCAGAGTTACAGATGATTTTATGCAAGCAGTTGCTAATGATGATGACTGGGACTTAAAAGCTGTAACCACTGGTAAAACCATTAAAACCGTTAAGGCTAAGACACTTTTACGCCAAATAGCCGAAGCGGCTTGGGAGTGTGCTGATCCTGGAATGCAGTTTGATACTACAGCAAACAAATGGCACACAACACCTAATGCTGGTCGTATAAATGCTAGCAACCCCTGTAGTGAATATATGCACCTCGACAATTCAGCATGCAACTTAGCTTCAATCAATCTGTTAAAGTATCTTAAAGACGATAATACTTTTGACGTTGAAGGCTTTAAACATACTGTAGAAGCAATATTCACTGCCCAAGAAATACTTGTAGGTTATAGTGAATATCCAACCGAGAGCATAACCAAGACTGCTAAGGCTTATCGCGAGCTGGGCCTTGGCTATGCAAACTTAGGTGCACTTTTAATGGCTCAGGGGCTTCCGTATGATTCAGAAGAAGGCCGAGCTCAAGCTGCAGCTATGACTGCGCTTATGACTGGCCATGCGTACGCTACAAGCGCTAAAATTGCTAGACAGGTTGGTCCATTCGCTGGTTTTCATAAAGACCGCGAAAATGTGTTAAAAGTTTTAAAAATGCACCGCGAAGAGGTTTCTAAGATAGATGCCAGTCTTGTGTCAGAAGAACTATTGAGTGCTGCCGCTGGAGCGTGGGACGAAGCTGTTGAGTTGGGTCAGCTTTATGGTGTACGCAACTCGCAAGCCAGCGTACTAGCTCCGACTGGCACAATTGGCTTAATGATGGACTGTGATACAACTGGGATTGAACCTGATTTAGGTCTAGTTAAAGTCAAAAAGCTGGTAGGTGGTGGAACAATGAGTATTGTTAACCAAACCGTACCTCGTGCTCTAAAAGCAATGGGATATAAAAAGAATCAAATAGACGATATCATAAATTATATCGACCAAGAAAAGACAATTTTGGGCGCTCCACATTTAAAGAAAGAACATGAGCCGGTCTTCGCGTGCTCCATGGGTGACAATTCCATACATTACTTAGGCCACGTTAAAATGATGTCAGCCGTGCAACCGTTCCTCTCTGGAGCAATAAGTAAAACCGTCAACATGCCCGAGGAAGCCAGTGTAGAGGACGTAGAGCAATTACACATTGATGCTTGGCAAATGGGACTCAAAGCAGTGGCTATTTACCGTGATAACTGTAAAGTTGCTCAACCATTAAGTATGGCTAAAAAAGATGATGCTCAAAAACCTAGTCCCGTGGCATCAATTGAAGAAGTAACGGATAAGTTTGTTGTAAAGGGCGCAATTCGTCGAGAGTTACCAAAGATTCGGAGTGCTAAAACATTCAAGTTTTACGTTTCGGACAGCCGAGGCTACTTAACTGTCGGTGAATATGATGATGGCTCACCTGGGGAATTGTTCATTCAAATCTCCAAGCAAGGTTCTACTCTTAGGGGCATCATGGACAGCTTTGGAATAGCTGTGAGCTACGGTTTGCAGTACGGAGTTCCGCTAAAAGATTTTGTTAGAGTATTTACTAATAGTAGTTTCGCACCAGCTGGTATTACAGACGATCCAGATATTCGCCGAGCATCATCACTAATGGACTATATATTTCGTAGATTAGCCTTAAGCTATCTGTCATTTGATGACCGACTAGAATTGGGTCTAGCCTCTATAGACGATATGCCAGACGAGCAAACCAGTTTGTTGGAAAGTAGTGCAGATAATCTTGAAAAGACAAAGAATATATCGAACTCTTCAGGAACTCTCAGTAGTTCAGTTTCATTTGAAAACCCGTCTGTTACCATGAACTTACCAAATAATTCTAGTAATAGTTCTGACAGACCAAGCTCTGAAACTGCAAAAGCATCATCACAATCTGCACCTAAAAGGGTGAAAAAAGATGATACAGCACCCTTGTGCTACAATTGCGGCAATCAAACCCAACGCGCTGGTAGCTGTTACGTTTGTACTGCGTGCGGTTCTACAACAGGATGTAGCTAATCTTCAAAGCCCAAGCACTTATGCTAAACTTTTAGAAGAATGAAAGTAATAATTCTATATCAGCCTAAATCTGAGCATTCCAGGCAAGTTGAAGAATATGTTCATGATTTTGTACGAGCACAACCGACTACTCGTAAAATAGAGGCTGTAGATGTCGACACACGCGAGGGCACAGCTTTAGCAGAACTGTATGATGTCATGCAATATCCTAGCGTGATAGCGATGAGAAATGATGGTTCTCTTCTTAGTAGTTGGATGGGTAAATTCCCACTAATGGATGAACTTGCATACTACACAAGCCAAGAATAATTGATTGCTAACAACAGATACGCTATAGTGTAAATTACAATTTTTTGAGGTTTATCCTTGTAAAATCATCAGATATTTCTGTATTTTTTACTTGAATAGGACTCGGTGTTTGAACATGTATGAAAGACAATAAATCACAATTTGCTTCCATAGAAGAAGATATGCTGAAGGTTTGGGATAAAGAAAAAACCTTTAATAAAAGCATTGAAAATCGCAAAGGCGAAGAACTATTTAGTTTTTACGATGGTCCACCATTTGCAAATGGGTTACCACACTTTGGACATTCACTCGTAACAAGCATAAAAGACTCGATGTTGCGTTATAAAACAATGCGTGGGTACTACGTGCCGCGTCGAAATGGATGGGATTGTCATGGCTTGCCAGTAGAGTTTGCTATAGAAAAAGCTTATGGAGTAAGTGGTAAAAAACAAATAATGGAACTTGGTTTAGAGAAGTTTAATGCTGCATGCCGAGCTTCAATTTTTCAGTATAAAGAGGACTGGGAACTACTATTACAGAGGTTGGGACGCTGGAGTGATTATGAGAATTACTACGCAACGGTTGAATCAAATTATACCGAAAGCGTTTGGTGGGCTCTTGGAGAAATAAATAACAAAGGATTACTATACAAGGGTTACAAAAGTACCCCATACTGTCCACGCTGTGAAACACCTTTGAGTAACTTTGAGGTTAATGAGGGTTATAAAGATAATGTGTCAGATCCTAGCCTTTTTGTTAAGTTTAAACTAATTGACGAAGATGCTTCAATGTTAGCTTGGACTACAACACCTTGGAGCTTACCTGGAAATGTTGCACTTGCAGTTAATCCCAACGAAAAATATGTTTATGTAAGTTATAACGATGATAACAACAGGGAAGATGTAATAATTTTAGCTAAAAGTCGTTTAAGTATTTTAGACGAGCAAGATTATAAGATCGTAAAAGAGGTTTCAGCAGCCTCTCTGATCGGTAAGACCTATGAAGCGTTATTTGAGGTCAAAGATGTCAAAGATCTTCCCGGAGGGCAAAATCTTTACCGTATTTGGTCTGCAAATTTTGTAAGTGTGGATGATGGTAGTGGGATATTACATATTGCACCCGCCTTTGGTGAAGATGACTTAAATCTAGGGGAATCAAATGATATACCAGTGCTCACCACAGTTGATGCTAGTGGACATATGAAAGCCAACATTGGTCTCAGGGAAGTAAGTGGTAAATTCTTCAAATCAGCTGATAAAAACATTATAGAATACCTAACAGAAGCAAATAGAGTATTTGCAAGCGAAACTTTTGAGCATACCTATCCCTTCTGCTGGCGATGTGAGACACCTCTGCTTTACTATGCAATTAATAGTTGGTTTATTAAAGTATCAGATGTAAAAACTAATCTTATTAAGACTGCATCTGATATTAATTGGACTCCCGGCCATATCAAAGAAGGACGTTTTGGCAAATGGCTTGAAGGGGCACGAGATTGGGCTATCAGTCGTAATCGTTATTGGGGAGCTCCCATGCCTATATGGGTCAATCAAGAAGATGATACTGATTATGTTGTAATATCTAGTACAGAACAGCTTAAAAAGCTTGCAGGAAATGATGTAAAAATTGATGATTTGCATAGACCATATATAGATAAAGTAACTTTCTCTAAAGACGGTAAAACATACAAGAGAGTCGAAGAAGTATTAGATTGCTGGTTTGAATCTGGCTGTATGAGTTTTGCTCAATTTCATTATCCTTTTGAAAACAAAAATGACTTTGAGAAATCTTTTCCTGCTGATTTTATTACTGAGGGATTAGATCAAACACGCCTGTGGTTCTATGTACAACATGTGGTAAATACTCTGTTATTTGATCATTCAGCGTATGAAAATGTAATAGTTAATGGCATCATTATGGCTGCTGATGGCCAAAAACTAAGTAAACGTTTGAAAAACTATCCACCCGTAGATGATGTTTTTGATAATGAAGGCGCTGACAGCCTTCGATTATATTTGCTTAGCAGTTCACAAGCCACTCAAACGGCTGATTATTTTCGATTTAACCGAGATGCCCTTCGAGACCTAAATAGAAATGTCCTGGGGACATTACTCAACTCTAGCCATTTCTTTAAACTATATGCGGATATTGATGGCTGGAAGCCTCCTAAGAACCTTACACAGCCTAAAAGTATTACTGTTTTAGATAAATGGCTGATTATACGATTAAATCAAACCGTGGAACAGGTTAGTCTTAATGCGGATAACTATAAAATTGCCCACGCTATCCAGCCTATATTTGAATTAATTGATGATACTTCTAACTGGTATGTTCGACGTTCACGAAGACGCTTCTGGAAAAGTGAGGATGATCAAGATAAAGATCAAGCATATGCAACACTACACTATGTCTTAGTTGTTACTATGCAGCTTTTGGCTCCGTGGGCACCATTTATAAGTGATAAAATTTATCGCGACTTAACAAAGGGAATGACAACTCCTCAGTCTGTGCATTTAACAGATTGGCCCAAGGCAGAAAAATATGATGCTGACTTACTGGAAAGTATGTCTGTGACGAGGGGTATTGTAGAGCAGGGACTTGGTTTACGTATGCAAAAGGATGACAACCAAAAGACAATAAAGGTTCGTCAGCCTCTACAAAGCTTAACCTACACTGGTGATAAACTACCACCTGAACTAGAAAAAATTATTGCAGACGAAGTAAATGTAAAAGATATTAAAAACAAGACTCTAGTAAAAGGCTCCAGACAAGAAGTATCAATCGATAAGAATATTACTCAAGAATTAAAACTTGAGGGTTTAATGCGCGAACTTGTAAGACAAATTCAAAGCTTACGAAAGAAATCAGGCCTAAAAGTAGATGATAGGATTGAGCTATTTATTGATTCAAACGACTCTATTATAAGAAGTTGTATTGATGCGTATAGTACAACAATAATGGCCGAAACACTTGCATTGAAATTTTTAACTGAAAAAGCTGATGGATATACAGAGACTATTAATATTGATGGTGCTAATGTTGGTATCTCACTTGTAAAGTCTAAGGCTAAACACTAAGCTTTACAGATAGTCCTATCTCTGTTAGACTCTATCGGTAACTAAATTTTAAGAAGCTAATTACATGAAAAAAGCAGTTATATTATCAGGCGGCAAACAATACCTCGTAACTGAGGGTGATGTACTTGATGTTGATAAAATCCTTGATACTAAGATAACTTCTCTTAAACCGCTTCTAGTTATAGACGATAATTCTGTTGAAGTTGGTAAACCAAGCTTAGATAAGATGTCAGTGTCGATAAACATTGAAGAACCTGAAATTTTAGCTGATAAGGTAATCGCTATCCGTTATAAGGCAAAAAAGAGAGTAAATAAAATTCGTGGTCATCGTCAAAAACTAACTCGTATAAAGATAGTTAAAATAGCTTAAGAAAAACTATACTCGGTTGTTATTAAGCAATAGTTGGTACTCAATAATAGTTTCTCGGTGTTGTTTGTTATAATGCTTATAGTTAAATTATAGGTAGCAGTGGACCGGCTTATCAAATCAAATAAGCTAAAAGCTGGGAAAAGTTAAAGAAAATAGCAGATGATTCGCATACTAAAATTTGTAGCAGCAAGTTTGTTATTGCTAACGATAGTTAGTGCTCCGGTCTTGGCTACTTCTTTTACCGAAGGTTATGAATCGACAACCCCAGTTAGCGTCGGTACAGTAGTAAGTTTAGCAAAAAAAGGTAGTAATCAGATTGAAAATACTACAGAAACTAACGACAGCCGTGTTTTAGGGGTTGTTGGGGGTGATGGCAATGATTCTATTATTGATTTACAGGGCAAGGGAAGTAATATCAAGGTTGCTATCAGTGGAGACTCAGATATGCTTGTTACGGATATTGGTGGTGAAATAAAACAAGGCGATTCGTTGGTCATATCACCGTTATCCGGTATAGCAATGAAAGACAATAGTGATTCCAAAGCTTCAAAATTTTTAGGTGTTGCTAAGGAGTCGTTTTCAGCAAAGTCGACAAGTTCTAAAGAAGTTAGTGTAACGCTTTCCAATGGCAATAAAAAAACAGTGGCAGTCGGTAAAATTCAAGCCACAGTTCTTATAACCGAGAGATTACCGGGTAATGGTCAAAAAAGTAGTAATTTGTTCACCAGTCTAGGTGAACGAATTGCTGGTAAATCAGTTAGTTCGCTAAGAGTTGCCGCAGCGACCGCAATAATAATTTCCACAATCGCAATTACCGGATTTATGCTAAATGCCTCAATAAAAGGATCTTTTGTCTCTCTAGGAAGAAATCCTCTGGCTAGAGTAAGCATAATAACCAATTTGATGCGGGTCGTTGTTATCGTTCTGATGCTTTTTGGGGCGGGATTGACAGCTGCTTATTTTGTTCTGATAATTTAATTATATTTATACCCCTTGCAATACATCGGTCAACCCGAGTATAATTTGTACTCGGCAGTTAAACAAAAAACAAATATTGCCTTAACAGAGATAAAAATACAAAAAAATTATGCAAAATGGGCAAGTTTTAGATTCTAGCCTAACAAGCCAAGAACCAGAAACACAACAATCTGTTGAATCAAAAAGACTCCACAGCTTTAATAAACATGGTTCGATGCGTTTTTGGGTACTATGTGCGACTGTTTTATTGGGTGTTAACGGTATAATTATTTTTCTTGGGTTACATAACAAGAATGCACAGTTAAACAAAGGCACTCCAATTGTAAAAACGCAGAATGTCGATACTTCTGCGCTTTCTCCTGCTACCAACTCCTTTACTGTAGAAAACGACAGAGTAGTAATCAATGGCCAGTTGAAAGCTAATAAAAACTTAGTACTTACACCAGCTAGTCAACCAGCCTCAGCTCAATATGGTGAAATATATATAGATTCAAACACCGGTCAACTACGTTTTTATAACGGTAAGAAATTCGTTACTTTGGCGGACAATAGTGACCTAAGCTCACTTCAAGCACAACAGCAAGCCCTGGCAAATGGGACAGTAACGAGTCTACAAGGTCAAACCGGTGCGGTTACATTATCCAATGGTGCTGGAATCGGTATAAACGGCACAAGTATTTCAAACACCGGCGTGCTAACAATACAAGGTCAAACCGGGAATGTCTCTTTTTCATCGGGTTCTGGGATTAGTATTAGTGGCACAACTATTGGACTTAACAGCTCTGTAGCTCGTTTATCTGCTGCTGGAAATAACCAAGTCTTTACTGGTATAAATCAAATCTTTAGGGCATCAAGTGACACAATTGCAGCTTTCCAAGTTCAAAATGCGGCGGGGGATCAAATTTTAACCGCTGATACTAGTAATGGCCAGATAGTTATCGGGCAGCCAGGTAGTTTAAGCGGTCAATTAGCAGTTGCATCTGATGCTGGCGGCACAATCAGTCTTGTTTCTGCATCAACAGGTGGAAATTTCACGATTACACTTCCTGATGCAAACGGGACTTTATGTCTTGATAGTGGAAACTGTTCCAGTAGTGGTGCTAATACGGCGCTATCAAATCTTACCTCAGTGGCTATAAATACTAATTTATTACCTGGTGTTGCTGGCAACGTAAACTTGGGATCATCTAGCGCACCATTTGGGCAGCTCTACCTTGCAGGTGTCTCTTCTAATCCAGGCACAGATAATTTCTTTATTACTGGTAACCCAACAGGTGCCAGGACACTAACATTACCAGATGCAAGCGGTACTATTTGTATTGCTTCCGGAAACTGTCTTAGTGGTGCTGGAGGAGGTGCTAAAAATGACCTGTCAAATCTGCAGAGTGTGGCAATCAATACTTCTTTATTACCCGGATTAGCCGGAACAGTAAATCTTGGGTCAGATACTCTACCTTTCGGAGAACTCCACATTTCAGGTACATCAGTTAGCCCAAATACTAATAACTTCTTTATAACCGGTGCGTCTACCGGTGGTATCAGGACTATAACACTTCCTGATGCAACCGGAACAGTTTGTTTAGATATTGGTAATTGTACCAACTTTTCTGCTAATACAGCACTGTCCAACCTATCTGGTGTCGCTATAAATGCTTCACTTTTACCGGGAGCGGCCGGAAGCATAGATCTTGGCTCGGGTAGTTTGCCGTTTGGTCAAATATCTTTAGCCGGGACTTCATCAAGTCCAAGCATCAATAATTTTCTACTAACCGGTGTTTCAACAAGTGGCACTAGGACAATTACATTCCCTGATGCAAGTGGTACGGTTTGTTTATTATCGACATGTGGTGGAGGCAGTGGAGGAGCTAATGTCGGGCTTGATAACTTATCAGGTGTTGCTATTAATACTTCTCTCTTGCCAGGAGGAGCAGGTAGTATAGACCTTGGAAATGGAAGTTTACCTTTTGGCCATCTTTATGTCAGCGGTGATTCTGGAAGTCCGGGTACTAATAATTTTCTTATTACCGGGGCTTCATCAGGCGGTACTAGAACAATTACATTACCTGATGCAAGTGGAACAATTTGTCTTGATACCACTGCATGCGGAGGTGGAGGTGGAGGTGGTAGTGGTGCCAATACTTCACTTTCAAACCTGTCAAGCGTCGCAGTTAACACTTCACTTTTGCCAGGGACATCAAATTCAATTGATATAGGGTCAAGTAGCTTCGCGTTTAAAAATGGATATTTTGGCACAGGAATTACTACTCCACTTATTCAAAGTGTTGGTGCGTTAAATATTTCGCCTACAGGAACCCTAACGGTTGGTTCAACCAATCAAACTCTAACCTTACAGGGTGGAGCATCAACTTCTCTAAGCGCAAATTCTGGGGGTAATACAAACCAATTAGTCTTTGCGGCACCATCAGGGGGCAGTAAGACAATTACTATACCAAACTTAACTGGCACTCTTTGTTTGAGTACACAGAACTGCTTAGGAGGCGTTGGCGGCGGTGCAAGCGATACATTAAATAATATTCAAAGTGTTGCAATTAACTCTTCTCTGTTACCAGGAGCTGCTGGAGCTATTAATGTTGGTT
>CAZZAE010000033.1:0-10462 GCA_964652125.1 uncultured Candidatus Saccharibacteria bacterium | reverse complement strand
CCCTTAGAATGAGTCTCCAGCGGTGCCCACCCCCTCTGGAGGCTCATTTTAGTTTTACTCATCCATCTGGGATCACCTTGACGCACTGTATGCTTTGTAGTTAAATACTAAAAGACAACCATAACTATAATAAAAAGGAAAACCATGCTAGCTAAAAAGAAGCCTATAGGTAAAACTAGTAAAGTATTTAATTGGCTCAAACCCTCAAGTCCTGCTAAGGGCGCGCTACTCTTCGCAGTTGCCTTTTCGGTAATTGGTGGCAGCTATATGGCCTTCAGGAGCTTTGCTGCTGGCAATTACATTATCAACTATTACAATAAGATGACTCCGTACAGTCCGCCCGGCACTACAGCGCCACATACTACAACAGAAAGTGGAACTCTTAAGAAAGGCTCGACTGTTTATGTTGTGCCCCTAGGTACAGGTTTAGATACACTATTCCACGTTGTTCCGTCGCAAACCACTAGTTATAGGGTTTGTGCTACAGCTAAAGCTGGCGGCTCTAACAGCTCATTATCCATTAGCTTTGCAAAAACAACTGCGACTCAACTAAGTACTGGAGGGACTAACCCAAGCCACACTGTTACTTGGGGTGTCCCAGCAGGCGTTGATTATAAAGGCTATTGTAGTAATTGGGGTTCATATGCAACATTCGGAACAGCTGGATATACATTTGACGCTGAAGTAATAAACAAAGGTCCAACTAACATACGGGTCTCAAGCATAGCTATTGAATGGTAGCAAAATTCTGAGCAGAAATGTTTCAAAATACCCGTCGTCAGTTTAAACAGTGGCGGGTTTTTTGGTTACTATCGATACCCTCAGGGATTTTGTGGTCTTGGCTAACTATCATAGATAACACCAGGTTATCTAACTCTGCATCGATTGCATATCTAACAATAGGATTTGTCTACCTGGTGATTGTTTTTGTTAGTACGACTATTTTTTATTACGCGGTTCAACATCTTTGTACTTATGTAGAGAAAAGTAAAGATAGCTGGATGCAAGTTGCCAAAATATTCTTTGTATGGGCTTTCGTGGAGTTTCTTGTAAGTTGGATATTAGCGGTAGTCTGGATTGGTCGCGGTGGCAGATGGGATACAACTGTACCGTTTTCTTCCCTAACTCCACTACTAATGTGGACACCGTTTCGTTTTCTGACTCGCATTGTCGGCTATTATGGCTTATCTTCAGCATTTGTTACTGCAGTTTTTATTTTATGTCTCAAGAAACTCAGGCGATATTCATTGTTTTATATTGGCATTGTTGTATCTCTCACCCTAATTGCTTGGGTAATATATTCTAAACCAACCGGAGTTTCGTTTACGACAACGATAGTTGCAGAAATGCTTGATCAACCTACAAAACTGCCAATAGCAGGCAGTCAGTTGGTTATTCTACCCGAATATGGATTAGACAAATATAGTAGCTCAACGGTGTCAAGCCGATTCGATACAGACAACAAAGTATATTTTATTGGCACACAGCAGTTACCCCAGCAAAATGGTTTTACAAATACTTTGATTTTTGGAGATAACAAAACTGGTTTCCAGAAAGAAGAGCAAAAGTCGCGACTTATCCCCGGTGGTGAATACTTGCCTTTTCTACTGGAAGTACCTCTTCGGATATTTGCACCAAATACATATATGAACTTTCAAGTTCAGCGGGAGGTAATGAGGGGCAACACTAAGCTGACGCCATTCAAAATTAATAATCAGATAATCATTGGCAGTGCATCATGCTCGAGCATCATAACAGCTGAGGACTATAGACACTTAGTCCAACAAGGAGCAACTGTATTGACCAACTCTGCATCTTTAGAGATATTCCGAGGCTCAAGATTGTTTAATTGGCAGCATCGAGGATTGTCTAAGTTCATGGCAGTGGCCAATGCTCGTCCATTTCTACAATCCTCTAATAATTGGCATGCCTTTGCACTTGACCAAAATGGTAATCAAATAGCAGAAGTACAACCTGTTGGCACCTCACAGATTAATGTATTCGCTAACAGCAAAACAACAATATATACAACTCTTGGTGAATGGGTGACTTTTATTGGAGCTCTCTGGCTAGCTTTAGATGCATTTATGTTTATTAGAAAAAAATATAAATCAACTTGATTGTTATATTGCATTGTTGTTAAATACATTCAGACTCAAAAAATCAAAAAGGAAATCCATGGCAGTAAAAAAGAAAAACTCAAGTGATAAAAGCAAATTATTTAATTGGCTCAACCCTTCAAGCCCAGCCAAAAATGCTCTTTTGTTCGTGATTGCCTTTGCCGTAATTGGTGGAAGTTATATGGCCTTTCGAAGTTTTGCATTTACTTTCAACGACCATTCAATAATATATTATTCTAATAACCCTGGTGAAATAACCCTTCGTTCAGGCAGTGCTGTCAGGCAAACAGATTCTCACGGCAAACTGCCAAGTACTTATGTTTGGCGGCTGGAAAAAGGGGCTGTAGTAGGAGCTAACATTAAAGTCTACTCATCTAGCGTAACAAGAACGATTCGTGAATGTGTGCGTTTTAGGTTTACATACGGTACTAGTAATAATTACTTAAGGTTTTATGACGGTTCTTTCAATTCCACTGCCTATAAAGGTAGCTATACTTATATAAACGCTTGTGGCCCTCCCCGTACGGTACAATTTCCAGGTACCTTCGATGAAAAGATACTTAATTATGGACCGGGTGATTTATATATACAGTGGATAGGGCTTGAATATTAGAGCTGAAAATACTATTAAATAATAAAGCTTCGAGTTTCAGAAACCAACTCACCCCTGAATATATATTCAGATAAGATACTGTTTACTTCTTGATGTAAAGCTGGTAATTCAGCCTGCTCAGTTTTGATAAACTTTCCTAGCACAAAGTCGGAATCATCTGCTTTGACGGCGACCTCATTATTTATTCCAATACGTACTCGTCCGAAACCTTCTCCTAAATGTTGAATTAACGATTTTACGCCGTTGTGACCTGCACTGCTCCCACTTACCCTTGTGCGTATTTGACCGAATGGAATTGTTAACTCATCGTAAATTGCCAAAATCTGTGTGTCAGAAATTTTATAAAAATTAGCTACAGCAAGGGCCGCCTCACCGCTTAAATTCATAAAGGTTGTTGGTTTTATAAGAATTACTCTGTTATCACCGATTATGTGGTTAGTAAGCTGACATTTTAAATCTTTTTTATTTGTCCAAGCTGGGAATTCTAGCTTAGTTGCTAAATGATCAACACAAGCAAAACCAATATTGTGCCTTGTGCCTTCATATTGTTTCCCTGGGTTACCGAGACCAATTAGCATCAGAGTCTTCTCTGTCCCGAGACGATATATTGGTACACTACTGCTGACTTGTGGTTTTTTTTGAAGCAGTCCCATAGGGATTAGTTTACACTTAAAAACTGTGCTTAGGATAGATTAATTCTTTTTGATACAAAATTATTTGAGAATAAGATTTGATAAATTACGCTTTTTTAAAATGGATTTAGTCAGATAGAAAGATGGTGCCCCCCTTGAGGAGGCGAGTTGAGTGAAGAAAAATCCTTCAAACAGCGCTCGCCTCCCGTTGGGTATTCCCTAATTGTTTGCCCAGTGACGGCGCCTCCTTACAATCGCAAGAAATCCGCCGGTCAAGACAGTCGCAAGACCAAATCGGAGTCCCCAAGTGGAATTACTTCCAGTTCTTGGGAGCTGACCCTTGTGCCGTGGCGGAGTGCCTTTCTTCGTGGTCGTGGTGACCGGGGGTTGATGGGTTGGAGGAGTGCCTTTCTTCGTGGTCGTGGTGACCTTCGGCGACGTCGACGACGTTGTGACGGTTGTAACCGTCGTGGTCGTTGAAGACGATGTCGTTGTCGACACGGGGCAACTGCCTGTCCAAAACGTCTTGTACTTGGTGTCGGCGCCGATTGACCCCGAAACGTGTACTTGCGTCTTGTAGTGGTACTGACCGTTAACAGCCTTCATGCCGTTGGTGGGCAGTCGGTATAGCTCTCGGTGGTCGAGGGCGTTCCCGGCACCACTACCTTGGAATGTGAAGTGGGTCCGACCGATTAGCGGAGTTACCACGAATGGCTTACTCGCGCTCGGCGGCCAGGCCCAAAATGTGCTGTCGACTGTCCTTGTTGACGTGTCGTAACCGAAGTATTCGACCGAGAAATCACAACTCACGTGGGGGTCATTGTCGTGACCACTGTCGAAGTTGTGACCCTCGATCTTTATGGTTCCGTTGTTGCCGGGTGGGTTGGCTTGCGCTGGTATTGCCGTAATGAACATGGCAATAACCAATGCAAACATCGTCATTACAGTTTTCACTCTCAAACGATCACCTCTAGCTTTCATCTGGGGAATAGACGCTCAAATTAGGAGCACACAGAGTCTTAATAATAAGACTCTCTATGCTCCCATCGAACTGCCTAAAATCTATCTATCTGACTTGTTAAATTACGTGACACGTATAAGGTCAGGAGCGAGAACGATTTATAGTATTCATCTTTAGACAAAGTCTAATCGGCGAATTGTTATAAAATAGTTACGCTAAACCAATGACCTCTGTGTCAGCAAGCATATCTTAACAGCAAATTAATAAAAGTCAATGATAAGCGAAAGCTAATTACGTATTGATTTTGGCCTAGCCGCCAGTTTGCGATCAATATGTTTTTCAAAGAACCAGAATCTTATTGGAGTACCATTAAAACCATACTGCTGTCTTAGCGTTCGTTCCATATAGCGTTTATAACTCCAATGTAAAAGCTTAGTGTGAGCACCGTAGACTTTAAAATTGGTTGGGCTGTCAGTCTCTTGAATCATGTAGTTAAGCTTAGGTAGGCGATTTTTTAATCCAGCGGGAGGATGACTATTAACAATTGCTCTTAACCAGCGGTTAAGCTCTGCTGTTTTTATTTTTATTTGGCGCTGTTTATCAATATCTAGGACCATTTCAAAAATTTTGGTAACGTTTTGACCTGTTTCGGAACTAGTAAAGATTAGCGGTGCCCACGGTACAAAATCAAACTCATGCTTGATCCCTGCAGCTAGGTTGTCACGGGTGTAAGGCGTTTTTTCGATGTCAAGTAAATCCCATTTAGCAACGACAATTATAAGTCCTTTTCCGGCCTCTTTTATAAGTCCAGCAATTTTTTGGTCTAGTTGAACTGTAGGTTCTGTGGCATCAATTAATAGGCAGCAAATGTCGGCTTGCTCAATTGCAGCCAAGGCTCTAATAACACTAAAGTGCTCTACTCCGCGTTCAATCTTGCCACTTCGACGAATACCAGCGGTATCCATTAATTCAATTTCCCGGCCTTCAAACCGTACCAGCGCTCGGTTTACATCTCGGGTGGTGCCGGCAACTGGAGCAACAATAGCTTGCTGCTTCTTAGCTAAACTATTAAAGAGTGAGGATTTGCCAACATTAGGACGTCCGAGCATGGCAACATGCAGACGATCGGGTGCTTCTTTGATGCTAGCCTTTGGTAAATTTGCGACTAGAGTATCTAGTAGCTCATCAAGACCTAGGTTTTGTGTTGTACTTATAAGTGAAATCGGTTTAATTCCTAACCTTTGGTAATCCTCTGATTTGGCCCGCTTTAATTGGTCAATCTTATTGACGACTAAAAATACTGGCTTTTTACTTTTAAGTGCAAGCTTAGCTACTCTTCGATCTTCTTCTGTAATTACTGTCGGGGCTTCGATTACTACTAATATAACGTCTGCACTATCTGCAGCTTGTATAATTTGTTCTTGAATAGTAAATTCAAAGTCGTCTTCAGCATCTTTCATCCCAGCAGTATCAACTAGCCAGAAGTTTTGGTTATTCCAAGAGGCTTTAGCCATGATACTATCTCGTGTGGTGCCTGGTTCCATAGCAACAATTGCCTCACGTCGACGTAAAACAGCATTAAACAGACTGCTTTTGCCTACGTTGGCACGACCTACAATGGCCACGATTGGTACTTTTTTAACTGCCATATTCTACAATCCTAAACTTTCCTAATCTGTTATTATATCATGAATTTACAAATTTGCCAGATTGTAATGAGCCCAGATGATAGTTGCCAAACTGAATCCGGTGGAGTTTCATAACTCTGTGATTCACAGCTTCAAAGGTACGACGGATTTGTCGATTGCGTCCTTCACTCATAGTTATGGTCCAGAATTTGTTATCTCCCTCTATACTCATCTTACTTAAACCGTCTTCTAATAAAACCCCAGATTCTATTTTAACTTTGTTAATTTGACTGAGTGGTTTATCTAACTCAATTTTGTATATTTTGTCTTTGGCATATTTGGGATGGGTTAATTCATTTGCTAGCTTACCGTCATTAGTTAATAGCAATAAACCAGATGAGTCTTTATCTAATCGCCCTATAGGTTTCAAAATGTGTAATTCTTTTGGTAGTAAGTCATAGATAGTTTTGTTCCCTTGCCCTGAACGGCTGGACACAAATCCCACAGGTTTATTCAGCATGATAGTCACAATCTCAGCGTTAGTCGAGATAATTTGGTTATTAAAAGTCACTTTATCTGTCAGAGTTACTTGTTGTCCTATCTCAGCAATTGCTCCGTTAACATACACCTTTCCGCCCGCTATTGTCTTATCGGCAGATCGACGACTCATCCCCGTTGCTAATGCTAAAAAACGATTCAATCGCATGTAATTAGCTTACAGCTATCAACTGCTTGATCATAGCAATTAAAGAGCTATTGAGCTTGGGTCGGTAGATGTGACATCGGATTCTGGTGCTTGAGTGGGTCTAATAGTCTGAATAGTTGGGTCAGACTGAGCTTGAGGCTTACCAGTAACTTCTGATATAACTGCTTGGCTTGCTTCACCGTTAGAGGCTGCTTCCTTAGCTTCTTCTTTCGCCACCAAAGCTTCTATACTGGCACTTTGTTGGTGTAAATCGTTTATTGGGCTAATGGTTTTTGTATGCACTACGGTTTTATCGTTAAGTTCTGAATTTTTACCATTACCTCCTGATGAATCTCCACCCGTATCTTCGGCAACTGACACGCTATGTCGGGTGACACTTGAAGCGGTATTTTCATGAGGTTTGTCTTCCGGATTACTACCATTTACAGTTGCCATGGCATTTGCAAGTACATCGTCATTATTTTTCTGCTGACTCTCTTTACTGCTAGTATCGACGGCTGTAATTGGAGCATTAGGGGTAGCAACGCTTATACCGTTATCTTCTGGCTTAGTTAAAACTGGTGGGATTGGAATCGATACAGCAGTTGCACCAGCTGGATGGTCAACAAAGTCCTGGATTGGTTTCCCGGGTGGTTGCGAAAGGCTGGGTTCAGCTTGACCTAGTTGTACTGCTATGGCTGCTTCATCTTTGGCCAAAGCGTTATCTGTAGTTGGAGTAGATGCCACGGGTGAAGGAACAATAGTCGTTGTTGGCATAGCTGGATTTGGTGCAGTGTTATCACTAGCGTTGGTTGTGACGTTAAGCGGTGATTGAGAATCGGGTGTAGGAGTTATAGACATAGGCTCAGATGTTGCCGGCGTCATGCTAAGTGGGGTATTAGTGGGCTCATCGTGGCTCTGGCTTGGAGTGATTGGGACTGCAGCTGGGGTCGACATTGGCAAGTTTACAGGTGCTTCAACTGGTTTATTGTCGGGAGGCTGGGTCGACTTTGGTGGCTCAGGTGTATTGTTGGCTGGTGTGCTCGCACCTGGGGCTGGAGATGCTGGACCATCCGAAGTTTTTCCTTCTAATACTTCGTGAGCTACTTTAGCTACATCTTCGAGAGTTACCTGCGATTTTACGAGGTATCTATCGGCTCCTAACTTGTTGGCTCGTTCCTTATCTTCAGCCTGACTAAGTGCAGTCATCATGATAACTTTAGTATCTTTGGTTTCTGTTGTGCTGCGCAGAATGTCAAGCATGTCAAAACCGCTGATTTTAGGCATCATAATATCGGCAATAATCAAATCAGGACGTTCCTTTACTGCCAGAGCGAGTGCCTCCTCGCCATCCTGAGCTGAAACAATTTCGTAACCTTCAGCTAATAACCTGGCCTCGTATATCTCGCGCAGGTTGTTGTCATCTTCAACCAGTAGAACTTTTGCCATAATTATTAAGTAGTAATCCTATAATGCTTTAGCTTTAATTTATTGTACCACGCTGTTCCACAATTATTGAACCTTTGTCTCCTCTGGTGTTTGAATAGCCGGTTGTGCTGGTGTTTGTGCCTTCAACTCTATTGCTTTTTGGGAACTTAAACGTGGCATGTTTATGTAAAACGTTGTACCTTTGCCTATTTCACTTTCAACCCAAATTCGGCCACCATATAGCTCAACAATTTTCCTGGTTATAAATAATCCCAAACCTGTGCCACCTTGAGTGCGAGTAAGGGCGTTATTAACTCGGTAAAACTTCTGAAACAAGTGTGGGATGTCGTCAGCTGGAATACCTGCCCCTGTGTCACGAATAAAGAACTGGACCAACTCAGTGTTTCCTGTAACCCCAACAGATATCTTACCGGTATCTGTATATTTTATGGCATTGTCGAATATATTAGTAATAACCTCACGAAGTCGATCCGGATCAGCATAAACATAATAAAGAGGTTGGACGACTTTAGAATTAGCATCACGACTGGCATCAATAGCACTACCTGAACCAACAATGAATTCCATGGCCAATCCCTTTTTCTCTGCCGCAAAACGCAGATCCTGAGTTACTTGGTCTAATAAGCTTCCAAGCTCAACTACAGCTGAGCGATTACTTAAACGCCCATCTTCTGCCTTAGCGCTGGTTAGGAGATCTTGGAAAAGTTTGCCTAAGTGCTGGGTTGAGGCATGAGCTTTCTCAAGATAATCTCGAGCTTTGCTATCTATATTACTTACGCGGTCATTCATAGCCAATGCTAAGTAACCTTCGATGGCAGCCACTGGAGTACGCATTTCATGACTTGCTGTACTAATAAACTCGGCACGTTGCATTTCTTCCTGGTGTTGACGGCTAATATCTCGCATAACCGCAACGGCACCCGACAATTCGTATTTTGGTGGTAAAACAACGGGTGAAATAACCAATGAGACAACCCTTTTTTTGCCGTCGCGTGTATTGAGCTGAAAGCTATTCTTAACGGCTTGCTTAGCACTTATAACTTCTTTGAAAGGATTACTTGCGTCTGGTAGGTCCTTGCCATCAATTTGATATAGCTTGACTACCGCTCCAACATCCAAGTTAACAGCTTCATCAACCGGCCAACCAACAAGTTCAGCACCAGCTGGATTTATTATTTTTATTTTTCCACTTGTATCTATTACAAATATGCCATCGGCCACGGAGCGAAGTAAAGTTTCTGTTTGCAACTGCTCAGCTTTAAGGCTACTCTCTCCAACTGGAGTTGATGAGCTATTGCGACGTCTAACTAGAACGATATAAGTACCAATAGCACCTGGCACTAATATAACGAGCCCGCCTATAATTAATAATATATTCATGTATGGATGCTTATGCTTTTATAGATTCTATTATCTGGGTTTTGCCTCTTTTTAGCAATGTAAATAAGACGGAGCCTACCTAGACGTCCCCTGTTAATTGTGCTAGCATGCATTTGCTGTTAGGGCCTCATCGTCTAACGGTTAGGACACCAGGTTTTCATCCTGGCAATAGGGGTTCGATTCCCCTTGAGGTCACCAAGCATCAATAAGATTTTAAGAACCGTTCCACTTATTGAGTTACATAGCTCTTTGTCGTTGAATAACTGTGACCGTTATTATCGTAGACTTTGATGGTGACATTTACCGTGGCACCCTTGCTTTTTGGCGTCGTATATCCACAGTTGTAAAGTGGTGTTGTGCCTCCAAACGAGATTTTACCGGTGTTAAGCCATTGAGTGCAGGTGGTGTTTTTACCGCCAGAATTGACGACAATATCAACATGGGTCAGTGAATCATTATCTGATGCGAAAGCCCAAATATTATTGTAAGTCCCAGCTGTAAGGGTGGTGGTTAGGTTGGCTGCCCAAGGCGCCAAGTAGTCTTGAGTAATGGGTAGAGGTTTTCCGACCAAAGCCTGAACCATTGAAACATCGTGCGCGGTGATGCAACCGTCACCATCCAGATCTGAGGTCCGCCAGGGCGCGTCAGAAGCTTGTATGCTACCGTCCCCCTTATAACAGGCCGGATTGGGCACATTGGAAGTATAGTCCCAACCATTAACGTTAATTTGATCGAGGGTGCGACCGTCACCCTGGCCGACATTTGCCTGCACTATAGCAACATCTGATTGGTCGATAACGTTGTCATTGTTGAGATCGGCCAGATCAGCTCGGTATTTATTATTGTAGACTCCTGTCCCACGACGATAATTACTACCCAGAAGTACATTCTCAATGGAATCGTTCCAATGATCACCATCGGCATCAGCCCGGAAACAATTCGGGTAGTAGAGAGCCTTGTAACCGTTGGTTTCCTGACCATCTAGGTTAACACT
>CAZZAE010000032.1:0-12054 GCA_964652125.1 uncultured Candidatus Saccharibacteria bacterium | reverse complement strand
AGCGCGTCCTTGCCAAGGACGAGGCCAGGGGTTAGAGTCCCCTCACCCGCACCATTCACGATTTTCAGACAGTTTTGCGATTGCACCGAACGGTTCTACCAGGGTAAATTCCAGTTTTTCGCCGTCCAATTTCATATTCGAAAGTACCGTATCAATCAGGTATCGTTTTTGCTCTATCGTAGCCATATCAGATTCAAACAGCTCTACCGCACGGCTACACAGTTCAAGAATGTAACTAGCACCTATCAGGAAGCCTTTATTGCCCTCACCGAGGTCTTCTAGCTCACGTAGGATTGTTTTCTGACGCTCGGTCTTTTCCTGTACCATCTTCTCGAAGATATCCATTCGAAGGCGGTATGCTTCACGGTCTTCAAACATATTACGTAGATCGCCATCTAGCTTGTCGTGTTCATCTTGAAGGCTTTGCTTGAGATTTCGATAGTAGTCCTGCTCGGCGGCGTGATTTTTCTCAATCTCGGCGACTATGGAGGGGAGAAGTTTCTTCGGCACTGTTATCTGGTTGAGAATATCTTTAACTTGTTCGATAAGTACCTTCTCGTTAATAGACACGGGGTCGTGTTTGCCATAATAGTTGGTGCATTTGCCATAGGTATTGTTTCCCACGCCTTTCGGACCATCAAACGTGATAGTGCAATTACAGTCAGCCACGGCGCACTTGAGGTTCTTAAATAGAAATGGCTTTGTCTGATATTTAGAGCGTTGTACACGACGCTGGCGATTAACCAGCTGACATTTGTCCCACAGCCAAGGCTCAACTAACACTGGATATATATGCTGGTATTCACTGCCCATATAACGCATACGGCCAATGTAGAAGGGATTGTTGATAATCTCCTCCCACTTACCCTTGTTTATGCTTGTGACGACCTTTATGCCCTTTTTGTTTTTTCGTGCTTTGCCAGCCAAGCCTGCTTTCTTCATCTCTTTGGCAATCGCTCCGTAAGACCAGCCAAGGGAGCGTAGAACGAATCCTTGGTGTACCAAGTCCATGCGAAGCTCATCGAACTTAATGCCTTTCTCTAACGGCTTGCCGTTATCGTCGTACTTCACAACGTAATTTTCGTAACCAATCGGGGCTTTACCGACCCACTTTCCACTTGCTACCATCTCGTCGAAGCGACGCTTAACATTGTCGCGGATAGCACTGGAATAGTACCCCGCTAATGCCACACCAATATCCAATCGAAATAGGTCAGCGGCTGGTGAGTCCTTTGTTATGTACAGGTTATCAGAGGGGAAGTGCATTTCAATCTTTCCCTTGCGGAACATATCCGTAAGTGCCTTACGCTCGTCAGATACACAGTCACGGCTGAAACGGTCAATCTTATCGAACACTACAATTGCGACTTCCTTCTCCTGGCGTAGAGGTTCTATAACCAAGTCCCAGAACTTTACACGATTCTCCTTAAAAGCTGTTTCGTCATATTCGATATACTTGTAATCTTTACCCTCGACCCACTTAACCTTCTTTCCGTAGTCGAGCAGTTTCTTCTTCTGGGCTGGCAAAGCCTTTCGCTGATTTACGTCGCTAACACGGGCTACTAAATAGTTCATTTGACAATCTCCTTTAATGAGTATATATTATTCTTTTGCTTTGTGCTGGTTTTCGAAAGGGTCTGGTCAATCTCTGCCAGCATTTCTACGAACATCGTTAGGCTAGACACCATCTCGGCTACTTCATCGTCGTTAAGAGGACGGCCTGCCAGCTCCTCGGTTGCTTGTTTGGTTAGTTGCAATGGTTCCATAATCAACTTCCTTGCTTACACGCTCATCAGTTGTGAGCTTTTTGCTTTTTTGTAAGGGTTTGGATCATAGGCTGACCCCATCTGACTTTTCGGGTACGGTTGGGCTATCATCGGTGAAATCGGGTAGGCTTGGCGGTAGTTGGGAGTTGTTAAGCAAATCTCGTGCAGATGACGAGAGTTCGTAACTGTGGGCAAGCGACGCTGAATCGGCTTGAACAATCTTGAGACAGACCATTTCCTCGAGTTGGCGGCGCGTTGTATTAGCTAGGTAGCCAATAGCGTCAGCGATATCTGCCAAAGATTGCTGGCCTTCATGAGCGAAAAGATAGTTGATTATGCGCCGTCGTACGTCTGGGAGCGTATCCATGCCGATTTTGTGGATAATCTCGTAGTCGTCGTCGGAGTACTCGCCACTAATCAGGGCTAAGGCGCACATAAGGTTCACGAGCTGTTTAACAAGGCGTGTAGCGTGTTCTGGCTCAGGAATAAAGGTAATCTCACGACTGCCATAGGAATCGCGTATAATGCCGCTACGGGCTTTGGCGCAGAAGATTGCCAAGTGCATAATGGCTGACTTAATCTGGGGTGGTACTGGCTCGGGCGTATCTGGTATTTCAACCCCCTCGATGTAGTTAGTGAAGGCAGATTTTATCTCATCACGCATTTGTCGTTCGTTGCCACTGTTGGCCATTGCTCGCTTGGTGACTTCAATTGAATCAGCCGGTATAGGACAATACTTAACAAATCGTTCGCCCAAGACCTGAAATACGGTCTGATGACGATCAATAATGGACGTAACCCCCGCTATTAAGCCGATTTTGCCGTGCCATACTCGGGACTCAGCATTACCAAACTCTTTGCCATACTCGCCATCATATATTTCCCGTAACTGAGCCAATATAGCACTACGCTTTTCCGCGCTCATTTCCAGAACGGTGGTAAAGTCCTTCATAATGATGATTACCTCTGGCGGTAATCGGTGGAGTAAGCTACCATTCGTATCTTTGAAGCCGCTCATAAAAGTTTGGGGAGTAAGGTCTGACAACGGGTAAACATTTTGTAGGTCATACAAGGCTCGCAACAGTTCAGTTTTGCTCCCGCCAGGTCCAGCCACAATCAGCAACCAAACCGGTTCAACGCGCATACGGTGGCACAGGACACACGCTATTAAAATCTTAATCAGCCCGGGGTCTTCAATTAAGAGCCACTTTTTGACAATCGCTTCTAGCTCCGAAAAGGATATAGGGGCAAGATGTTCACCAGCCGGTAACGCTTTTGTGTGTAGTGTCGGCGATGGCATTTCGGCTTCTATGTCTTGGAATTTTTTCTCTAGTACGCTTTCGTGGTGGGTATTCATCGTTGACCTCCCGTCAATAACAGCACAGCTTCCTTAAACCCTAGGTCGTGCATTAGCATAGTTATGTTGATTGCGTCGCCACCCCGATTACAGCCAAAGCACCAACCACGATTCTGACGACGATAAATATGAAATGATGGGGTACGTTCCTCGTGGAACGGACAGAGCGAAGTTAAATTGGAACCACTATTCCGTAGTGGCTGGTTAACGAATGCTTCGATGGGGACATCTCGGGCGGCTTGAATTAAGCTCTCGTTCAGGACTGACTTACTGGGTATTCCCTTAATAAGACGTAGCTGTCGGCTCAAGCGGGCAATATGCTGATCGGTATCCATCAGCTCCTCGCCCTCGTTCAGCATTAGCCATTTACGACAGAACCAACGCGAGAAATCATCATCTGTGGCTTCGTTTATGGCCTTGAGTCGTGCCTTAATGTCGGCAACTATCTCAGCCCGTCGCTGTTTATATTCCTTTAGCTTGCGGGGGATAATATGTTTGGCTTCGGGGAAAGCGTCCAGCACCTCTGCGTCACAAAGTCGCTTGGTTTTTACTTCGTATTCAGTTACTTCAACCTGATTTTTGGCCATAGTAAATACACCTCCTTATACCCTTCGGGGTGGGGCTTTAATTAGCTCTAATAACGGTTCTTGGGTAGTCCGAATATCGGAAGAACCGTCGTCACAATTAACTAAAGTAACGGTTACTACCTGAACCTGATTTTTTGTAAGACTAGGCTAGATCGCTAGTGGTTGGAGCCGCTCCCTCGCCCCATATTTAGTGTTGACGTTCTTGTAATGCTCCCAATGTAACCTAACTACAACCGGTTTGCAATAATTGCCAATAGAATTTATAGGCTTGATTTCTTGATTTTTGACCGAAGTAAAATGCTCAAGATTATGGATAAATCAAGTTGTCATTAGCGGTTTGACCGATGAGGTCGGTGTAGCAAATAATACGGCAATCAAGTAATTGCTAACAGATCAGCTACAACTGATGTCAGCAGTAGTTACATTGGCCGCACCATTCTTATTGACGGTAATCGGCCCTGCAGTCGTAGTTGTTTCGCCTGGTTGGAGTTTCTTGTCTAGCGTGGGCATATCTCCACCGTAATACGTGCTGTCGGGGCTATGCGCGTTAATGTTGCATATCGGTGTTCCTGCGGACTTACCGATATTCTTTACTTTAAAGCTGACACTGACTGTCGTATCGCTAATAAATGTAACTTGGGTGTCGGATACTTGATACTTAGCTTTGGGGCTGACTACAGCCTTGACGATGAAGAAGCCAATGATGGCGAGGATTATTAACCAGAAGATGGCTATTTGCTTCCCGCTTAGCTTTGTTGGTTGTCTTTTGGCTGGTTTGTTTCGTTCTGTCGCTGGTTCTTCCATAATGACTCCCATTAGTGTCATTTTAATTAAAAGGTAAATCTATCTGTAAATCAATACCAGATGACACGTATAAGGGTTAGATAATAATTGCTTGGGAAGCCATTCTATAAGTAATGGCACGATTAAGCGCACAACAAAAATTCGGAAAGCGGGTGAAACAACTTCGTAATGACGCTGGTCTGAATCAAGAAGACTTAGCCGAGCTAACTGGTCTAAGCAGATCATATATTTCTGATGTGGAAACTGGGCGACGCAATCCATCTATAAAAAATGTCGCAAAATTGGCGAAGGGTCTAAAGGCAAAGCTGTCCGACCTGACTGACGTCTAGTACGAATTTCTCATAGCCGATATGAAGTCCAGTTTATAGGGTTTCTGACCTCGCTTCTTGGCTATCTCGGCACCACGGGCGTTAATCCTATCAAGCACCGGCTGGGCTAATTGCTGGGCTTTTACCCGATTTATCACCCCCAGGTCATACAGCCGTTTGATCTCAGCGATTGCGGCTCTATTGTCTACAGCTATTGACAAATTACTCATAAAATTATAATAAATTCTTACTAAAAAACTATCAAGTACGATATGGAAAAAAGGACGAAAAGGTTGTGGAAGTTCCCTGGAGGTTCCCTCGTTTTATTGGGGCAGAGAATTGCTAAAAAAGTACTACAACTTCCCTACAGGTTCCATATTTTTACAGAGGTGGTACTAATAGAGCTTCCAGCCCCAAAAAGCGGTCTAATACGGCTCTACGTAGCGCAAAATAGCAAAGAACCGGAGCAGTTCAACCTAAGTTAGCCTGACACGTTGTTAAAACAGATGAAAATAGAGTATTCTAAGAGGTAATTATGGAGAAAAAAGAAGCCTCTGCTCGTATTAAGATTAACAAGCTACTCGAAGAGTCTGGCTGGCGTTTTTTTAATGATCAAAATGGCTCCGCCAACATACAACTCGAAACTGGCTCAAAAATCACTAGAACCCAGCTTGACGAAATGGGCGAAGACTTCGAAAACGTATCGCAAGGCTATCTAGATTACCTGTTAATAGGTAAAGACGGCTTTCCGCTGGTGGTACTTGAGGCAAAACGTGAGGGGATCAACCCACTAAGTGCTAAGAAGCAGGCTAGAGAGTACGCCAAGAGCTTACACGCTCCATTTGTGATCTTATCCAATGGCAACATTCACTACTTCTGGGACGTTGAGAACGGCAACCCAGAACTGATTACCAAGTTTCCAAGCCAAGAATCAATAGGCGAAATAAAAGATTATCGTGCCAAGCCAGAATCTCTAGCCGATTATGCCGTCGGCGAAGACTATATCGCGGTCTCGCAAAACCCCAACTATATGAATGACCCTGCTTGGAGGGCTGGCGATGAAGATAGAGAAGCGTATATCGCTAAGAACAAACTTCGCTTCCTTCGCTCGTATCAAATAGACGCGGTCAAAGCTATCCAAACCGAGGCGACTAAGGGCAAAATGCGCTACTTGCTGGAGATGGCGACAGGTACAGGTAAGACACTGACTACTGCCGCAATTATTAAATTATTCTTAAAATCTGGTAACGCCAAGCGGGTGCTATTCTTGGTTGATCGAATCGAACTCGAAGACCAAGCCCAGAAGGCTTTTGTTGAATACCTCAAGAACGAGTACACCAGTGTTATTTATAAGAACAATAAGAGCGACTGGCGTAAGGCTGAAATTGTGGTTAGTACAGTCCAAACCCTACAGAGCAACGGTCGTTATAGGAGTGACTTCTCGCCTACTGACTTCGAGCTAGTCATATCTGATGAAGCCCATCGCTCGATCAACGGCAATGCCCGTGCGGTTTTTGAGTACTTCATAGGCTATAAACTTGGCTTAACGGCTACACCCAAGGATTATCTAAAACACCACAATTCTGACGGTGCCGAAAGCAGTCAAAGAGAGTTTGAGCGCAGACAACTGCTTGATACGTACAAAACATTTGGCTGTGAGAGTGGTGAGCCAACCTATCGCTACAGCTTGCTTGACGGTGTAAAAGATATCTTCCTTGTAAATCCAATTGTCGTGGACGCACGAACTGATATAACCACAGAACTACTATCTGAAAAGGGCTACGCAGTCCATATCGTTGATGAAGATGGCGAAAAAGAAGAAACCTATTTTGCAAGGCAATTTGAGCGCAAATTCTTTAACGACCAGACCAATGTCGAGTTCTGTAAGACCTTCCTCAAACACGCCTTGACTGATCCAATTACTGGCGAGATCGGCAAGACCATAATCTTTTGTGTCAGCCAGAATCACGCCTCCAAGATTACCAACATCTTAAACAAATTGGCAATGCAACTCTGGGAGGGTAAGTACAACTCTGACTTCGCAGAACAGGTTACGTCGAGCGTCATCGAGTCCCAGTCTATGACAACCCAGTTCTCGAACAACAACCTTAATGGACATAGTCGCTGGCAAGATGGTTATAAGTCGAGCAAAACACGCGTTTGCGTAACAGTCGGTATGATGACTACTGGCTACGACTGCCAAGACATTCTTAATCTCGTGCTAATGCGTCCAATATTCTCTCCGTCAGACTTTATACAGATGAAGGGTCGTGGCACCAGGAAATACGTTTTCTCATTCGGCGATGAAACTGCCGACAAGCAACACTTCAAACTATTCGATTTCTTTGGGAACTGCGAGTACTTCGAGGAAGACTTTAACTATGATGAAGAACTAAGGCTTCCTCCCGAAATTAGCGACAGAAAAGGTGGTGATGGCACACCAATACCGGGGATAGACGAACTCTTGAATCTCGACGAAGACGATCCTCTTAAAACGCTTAAAGCCGAGCCTGTTAGCGATCAGGGTATGCGGATTGATCGCGAAGCGTTTGGCATAGCCCTAAAGGAAGATATTCAATCAAAAACAGGGCTAAAAAACGCATATGATAATCAGGACTTCGAAGCCGCAGAAGAAATACTGAGAACAGAAGTTATTGATAAGCCAAAACACAATATAACACTTGATAAAGTGCGTAAGGCTCTAGGTTTAGACAGACGGGTTACCACTCGTGAGTTGCTAGATTTAGCCTTTGACCCAAGCTATAAGCCCAAGACAAAAGATCAGTTGCTTAACGATGAATTTGACAAGTTTCTTCTTACAGAAAAACTAGACCCAGAGAAGTACGATGTTGCCAAAACTTTGTTCAAATCATACACCTCAAACACACAAGTGGAGCAATATGTGGACAGCGGTGATTACACAATGCTTGAGTTCACAGGTCAATTTACCCCCAAGGAATTACAATCTATGGACGAAAGCGTACTCAAGCGTGTGCCAGCTTATGTGAAAGATTACGTTCCAACAGGAAGGTATCGCTGATGTTAGGCGTAGAAACAAAACGTAAAATAGATGGCGCACGAGATGTATTAGTTGGCAAGATACCGAATCCACAAGCCCAAGTTGAGCAGATTACTACAGCACTTATTTATAAGTTTATGGACGATATGGACGATAAGTCCAAAACTCTTGGCGGCAAGGCTCGGTTCTTTGTAGGTGATTATGAAAAATACTCTTGGCGAACACTACTTGATCCACGCATTGGTGGACAGGAACGAATGAACTTATACTCGGAAGCCGTCCAAAAGCTAAGCCAAAACCCGACCCTCCCTCAGATCTTTCGAGATGTGTTTAAGGACGCTTTTGTACCTTATCGTGACCCAGAAACCCTTAGTTTGTTTCTCAAAGAAATTAACTGGTTTGATTACCATCACTCTGAAGAGTTGGGCAATGCCTACGAATATTTACTCAGTATTATGGGTAGTCAGGGTGACGCAGGGCAATTCAGAACACCACGCCACATCATTGATTTTATTGTCGAAGCAGTAGATCCACAGAAAAGCGAAACGGTGCTAGACCCCGCCTGTGGCACGGCTGGATTCTTGATTAGTGCGTACAAGCATATCCTTGGAGCCAACGACGGCTTAGATGATATAACAGGACTTCCAACCGACAAAGAATCACGCCTAAACCCCGAAGAACGAGCTAAAATGCTCAAGAATTTTACAGGATATGACATAAGCCCTGAGATGGTTCGACTTAGTTTGGTCAATATGTACTTGCACGGTTTTGTACAGCCTAGAATTGAGGAATACGACAGCCTAACATATGAAGACCACTGGCAAGATGATTATGATGTAATCCTAGCTAATCCGCCTTTTATGACCCCTACAGGTGGCGTCCGTCCACATAAAAAATTTAGGATACAAGCTAATAAGGCCGAAGTGTTGTTTGTAGATTACATAGCAGAACATTTGAAGCCAGAGGGACGCGCAGGAATAGTCGTACCAGAAGGTATTATTTTTCAAGGCACGGGAGCGTATACAGCACTAAGAAAGATGTTAATAGAAGAACAAGGTCTTTGGGCTGTAGTCTCATTACCTGCCGGGGTATTTCAGCCTTATAGCGGAGTCAAAACATCAATACTTTTACTAGATAAATCTCGTGCAAAAAATCTTCAAGATATCCTATTCGTTGATGTAAAACAGGATGGAACGGCTCTAGGTGCCTCAAGACGTGCTACGGACAAAAATGACCTGCCAAGCGCATTAGAGATTATTAATCAATGGAAGTTAGGCCAAAGAGTTGAGTCATCTTTAGCCTCATATGTACCGAAGGTATCTATTTCAGACAATTCTTACGACCTTTCCCCAAGTCGCTATAAGCAAGAGAAAATATTTAGTGGCAAGTTCAAATATATTGCTCTAAGCGAATTAATTAAGCAAGAGAAAACCCGAGCTAAAGATAAAATTCTACCAGTTTGGTCGGTGTCTAACAGCTTAGGTTTTGTAAGAGACGGCTCACAATTTACTCATAAGATATCGTCAGAAGACACAAGTAACTATAAAGTAGTTAAGCGAGGTTTTTTTGCGTATAACCCTTCAAGAATAAATGTTGGATCAATCGCACTTAATAATGATGGTGATATAGGGATTGTAAGCCCTATGTACGAAGTATTTAGTGTAGATGATGGGCGTGTAAATCCACGCTACTTATTCAATCTATTGAAGTCGAATGCTTTTGGAGATTACGTTAAAGAAAATGCTAGAGGCGGCGTCAGGCAACAGCTAAAGTATACTGACTTAGAGAAGTTGAGAATACCATTACCCTCGCTAACAGAGCAGAATATGATAGTTGATGAGCTTGAGGGGTATCAAAAGATTATTGATGGTGCAAATCAGATTATTAAAAACTGGAAGCCTCAAATTATAATTGATAACCTATGGCCCACTGTTGAGCTAGGCGAAATCGGAGAGTTTAAGAATGGATTAAACTTTTCCAAAGACTCAATGGGCGAATCTATTAAGGTAATTGGTGTAAGTCACTTTCAGGATAATCTTGTTGCACCTGTAGCAGATTTGCCAGAAGTAAAAGTTGGTTCTATCCTTAACGATTCATATTTGCTTAAAGAGGGTGACCTGCTATTTGTTAGGTCGAATGGAAATCAAAAATTAGTTGGTCGTAGCATTATTATCCCCGAAGTTAATGATAGAATCTCGTTTTCTGGATTTACTATCAGGTACCGTCTGAAAGAAGGGATAAATCCACTCTTTTATGCGTGGCTATTCAAGTCAGAAATGCACAGAAACCTTCTCAAGGATGTTGGTCGAGGTGCAAATATCAGAAATTTATCGCAAGAGATCCTGAAAGCAGTAAAAGTACCCCTGCCACCTCTTGAAGCACAGAATCAGGCACTTGCTATAGTTGAAAACGAACAGACTATGGTTGCTTCGTCTAAAAGCCTAGTTAAGATTTACAAACAAAGAGTGGAAGATAAAATTGCCGAGGTGTGGGGTGAATAATAAATTCAAGACAGCGGCGTACAAGGTACTATCCGAATCTAAAAAGCCACTGCACTACAGAGAAATCACACAAATTGCTATAGAGAAAGGTTGGTTAGAAACTGAGGGCGCAACCCCAGAAGCAAGTCTCAATGCTCAGCTTAGTGTAGACATCAAGCAAAAAGGCATTGAATCTTTGTTTTCTCGTTCTAAGCCGGGCTATTACACGACTAACAGTGATATTATTGTTCCCTCAGATATTGAGGAAAAGGAAGAAGCTGAAACCGAAGAAACTGAAAAGCTAATTGTGGACAGCGGTTACACTGGCAAAGGTGGCGAACATTTAGTCTGTTCCGAGCTGTTATTCAGAGGATTTAATGCCAGCATTATGAGTGTTGATGTCGGTATGGATATTATTGCCACTAAAGACAGTCAGTTATTCAGCATTCAGGTCAAGACTGCTAATCTAAATCGTTTTGAGGTGTACAATTTTGATGTTAGAAAGATCTCATTTGAGCGGCATAACTCTGGTAATATCTATTATGTGTGCGTCCTGCATACCGAGAAGAAGACCGACTTCCTAATACTGCCGTTACTAGAGATGGAGAAAAAGGTACACGAAAAGGCCATTTTAGAAGTGGGTCACGGCAAGAGATATAGGGTAAACATTAAATTCAGAAACGACACAATATACCTCGGTACAAAGGCTCACGATATGGGCTATTATCTGAATAATTGGGCATTAATAAAGTAATGTCAAAATACTACTCCGGCAAACGAACTAGGAACCTGTACAATTCAAGCGATGAACAATTCAGAATTAGTAGGTCGAAGCTAGACTTGTTTATTGAGTGTCCACGCTGTTTTTATATAGACCGCAGACTTGGCGTTGGCAGACCTCCAGGCTACCCCTTCAGCCTTAACAGTGCCGTTGACACCTTGCTCAAAAAGGAATTTGACCAATACAGAGAAAGTGGTACAGTCCACCCACTTACAAAAGAGTTTGGGCTTGACCTCGTCCCTATCAAGCACGACTTTCTTGACGCTTGGAGGGATAGCTTAAGGCGTGGAATAACCTACTTAGTGCCAGGCACGAACTTAGTGCTAACTGGTGGTGTAGATGATGTCTGGGTAGACCCAAAAACCGAAGAGCTTGTAATTGTAGACTACAAGGCGACAAGTAAAAATGGTGAAGTTAGTTTAGACGCTGACTGGCAAGTTGGCTATAAGCGACAGATGGAAGTTTATCAATGGCTGTTCCGTAAAAACGACTTCAAGGTTTCTGATACAGGTTATTTTGTTTACTGTAACGGTAGGACTGATGGCGATGATTTCCACGCTCAGCTTGAGTTTGATATAAAACTTCTGCCATATAAGGGTGATGATGGTTGGGTAGAGAATGCTGTTTTAGAAGCACATAAGGTTTTATGCTCTGATGATCTACCGATTAAAGGCGATGACTGCGATTACTGTACTTATTTTCTTGAGCGCAAAATGACAGAGAGCCAGCAGTAATTACAACTGCATATTGTTGTATAAGTGCTAAAATCTAACTAGTCGTGTAGGTATGAGTTCAGCAATGTTCCATCGCTTACAGGCTTATTAACACGCTAGAGGTGGTACACTCACTGACTGTTTACGGGCAAGAACAGCTTGTTGTTATTGTTCCTGACGACATTCACGTCCCTGCTAACCTCATATATTTCTAAACCATTGTCTTCGTATGGGTAGAG
>CAZZAE010000031.1:0-12087 GCA_964652125.1 uncultured Candidatus Saccharibacteria bacterium | reverse complement strand
ACGCCTGATCTCTCTTTAACCCGATGTCACTCTTTCTATCACCATTCCAATCACCGATTAAGGGGATATCACTGTCAACCCCATAAGTAAAACTGGCATCGGCCTTGCCGTTATTATTGTAATCTAGAAAATATTCCTTTCCTCGTTTAAGACCAATAGAATCCTTGCCATCGCCATTCCAGTCACCGACTAGGGGAGTATCATCCCAATGACCATAAGTAAAGCTTACTTCAGGACGACCATCATGATTATAATTTAGAAAATATGCGTTCCCACGCTTCAGCCCAATATCTTTTTTGCCATCGCCATTCCAGTCACCTAAAATGACTTGATCAGGTTCATTATCATCATTTATCAAGTTTGCGTTCGGTGTATCGCTAGAAGAAAGATTCCCATATGAATCATCATTACTAGTAGGACTACCACCGATTAAAGAATAGGCAACATCACCATCAGGATTATTGTCATCCACACCTGTAATTATTACTTTGTTATTTGCAGGTTTATTCCAGTTCGCTGGTGTAATCGTCAGACTGCTAACACCATTCAAAGTTCCCTCGGAAGAATCTGTTATCAGTAGAGGAATTGTTACATCATCAGTCGGCTGTGTTATTAATGAATATTCTATTATAGCTGTACCACCAGACTCGTTAGAGTGTCTAGAAACGTAGGTTAATTTTATTGGCCTAGCTCTTGTGCTGCCAAACCAACCGGTAAAAATACTGTAAAAATGGCCGTTTCCCGATTTAAAGGGCGTGTAATTATATAATGAGGCAGTTCCGCCAGTAGCAATGGTAATTGTCGAGCCATCATTTGGTGTGTAAGTACCATCGTAATAATTCGTAGGACCTCCAGCTACTCGCTGACGATAACCCTTTGTCATGGGACCGGAATAGTAAAGATCTTCATCCCCTGGGTCATGGCCAACATAATCTGTTAAAATTCCTTTTGATCTTACCTCTGCAAACCTAAATGTATTTGCCGCCCAGATGACTTGATTACTAAATCCCTCATATCTGACATCACAATAATTAGGACAGCCATAGCCCATAGCAATGGTTAGGCAACCTCCCGCGTAGGTACAAGCTTTTGTGCATTGACGTGTCCCTGGACCGCATTTGTTTGTCATTGACGTGGCAGAAGATGGGTTAGGGGTATTGGGATGGCAGCCGGCTCCTCCACTGACAGCACTTTGCTCTTTCTGAAGAGTTGCCAAAAGCACCTGTGGATTAATATGATAAATCCGGCCCGCGTCATAGATAACTCTACCAGCAGTAACATTTGAGCCAAAAAGCATTTTATTCTGTGAGCTGTCCCATCCTTGAGGATCTGGTGCTCTAAAGGAGCCACTTATGCAACCGCTAGGGTAGTTACTATTAAGCCAGCCATCAATTTCTGCGGCTGTTTTTATACCTGAACTTTGGTTTTCAAATACGAAATCATCAATTATATTGCCATAATTAAAGCTAGCCTCGGCTTTAGAAACATGTGGCACTAGCCCTGTGAGAGCAAGTACAAAAGCAATTACTATACTTAAACTTGTAATAATTCCTGATGTTTTCATTTTGAAACATTTAACATTATTGAATCCTGCCTGCTTTTGCTGTTATTTCCTGATGTAACTACAGCCGTTATCAGCCAATTACCAGTAGTAAAGCCACTTTTTTTAACATCCCAATTCCATGATGTTGAACCACTGTCATCAGTTACTTGGGGGAGTAATTTTTTGGTTACACCATCTTTTGTAAATTGTATGTAACAACTTACTCCTGGATTTGAGGTACAAACTGACTCCTCTTGGCTCGGCGCTCCTGTACCGCTCAAGCTAGGATAGTGATTACTTACAAACGTTCCATACGGACGGATAAGAGAAGACATTGGGATTGATTGTGGCGTGGGTGATTGAGACGAGGAAGGAGTACTGTTACCTTTTGACTCTAGGGTTTTAGCATGGTTAGTTGTTGACGGAACCGTCTCTACAACAGGGTTATTTACTGTACCTATTTTATTTGAACCTCGGTGGTTAATCAGAAGCACTGCCGCAATCACCACGGCACCAGCCAATAATATTGTAACAACGGCAATCCAGGGTTTTTTAATTGATTTATTGAACTTTTTATTTTTATTAAGCATATGTTTATTATAGCATATTTACCTTCATAAACTCGGTCTGACTAGTGGGCTTAAGCACTCTTACAGGACTAAGGTTGGGTTATACTAAATACCATATTGTGGTAGACAAATCTAATATACATAAATTAGTTAAAAAACGAATTTGCTATGTTGTTTGTTACAAAGATCCAAACTATATCCGCACTCTCACGTTATTAGCCGGACTTAGAAAAAATGCTAATTTGGAAATACTTATTGTAAACAACAAATCCAGAAGCTTATTTAGATATATTGAAGTGCCAATAAAGTTATTGCTAACACGGATTAAATATAACCCCTCTGTATTTATTGTAGGTTTTAGAGGCGATGAGATATTTTGGCTGTTATATCTATCAATGATAGGTAAAAAGAAGATATTTGATGAATTTGTGAATATTCATGACTGGTTTATCAATGAGCACCATAAATTTTCTAAAGATTCTCTATCAGCTAAAATCTTAGATCACTATATGCACTGGGTAATAGGCAGGTGCAATGTAATTATGACCGATACTAAACCCCATGCTCAACTGGCAGCCGAGGTTTTTATGACGCCAATAGAAAAATTTATCCCAATTCCAGTAGCTACCGACGAGGCAGTTTTTTACCCCCGGCCTCCAAAAACTCAATCTGATGACTTCGAGATTTTCTTTTCGGGTAACATGCTACCGCTCCACGGGCTAAGTATCATGTTAGATTCTATGAAGTCGATACTGCAAAATAACCAAAATGTTCATCTGACTTTGGCCGGTGGCAAGGGTAAACCATTAATGCTCACAAAGATTCATGATTTTATTGAGGACAACAATCTGCAAAAGAAAGTCAATCACCAGGCCTGGATTGAGTATAGTAAACTCCCAGACTATATAGCTCGTGCTGATTTATGTTTAGGTGGACCCTTTGGTGACACTGGGCAGGCAGGACGAGTAATATCCGGCAAGACGCTTCAGTTTTTGGCTATGGCAAAGCCTACGATTGTTGGTCACAATGATGTTCACGAAAATTTTTTGAACAAGCAGAACTGTTTGATTGTTAAAAGGGGCAATTCGGAAAGTCTGGTAGAAGCCATTAACTGGGCTATTAATAACCGTGATAAGTTAAATAAAATTGGCTTGGCCGGTAAAAAGCTTTACAGACAGTATTATTCTATTGAAGTAGTAGCTACGAAATTGCAAGAAATTCTAAGCTTAGTCTAAAATACACAAATTATTTTTCTACTGTCTGTGTTTTGGGACTTAGTCTGTCTTTGAGATGTAGTGAACTGGATAGTACAAATAATATTAATAAGAATAATATATAAACTGATCGGTCAAGCAAGCTAGCACTTAAAATGTGGTCTGTAGATATACCATGCAGGGAACGAGCAAAATAAATGAAAGATTCACGTATCCCAATAGCACCAGGTGTAAATGATACAAAAAGCGCCAAATTGGCACTGCCGGTATAAGCAAAGGTAGACGATAAGCTGGGGCGTAGTCCGGTTGACCGAAGCTCAATGTAGTAGATTAGAGATACTAACAATAACTGAACTGTAGTTAGAATTAATATTGCCAGTATAGCGCTAAGTTTTTGGGAAGTACTTTTAGAGCGTAACCAATAATAACCAATTAGAGCCAAGGGGCCTATGATTAGTAGTGAAATAATTGGACGTACAGCTGTAAACATCATTGCTAGGCTTACTGTTGCAAAACATAAGTAATAGAGCAAAGTTGCAGCTGTATAGTCTTTAATTTTTATGCCAAGTTTTGACTTTAAATATATTGCCCTAAAGCCTGGACCACTCTGCAGCGGACCAAAAAAATTAACTAGCGTTGAATAGATAGTAAGTTGCAGCGACGGCACTAATGGATACGTCTTATTGCATAACCGTATCGTTACAATAGTTATGAAGAAATTGGTTAGTAAAAACAAACCATACAATAGTAGTATTACCAAAATAATCGGGAAGGGCACTTGTTTTAGCGGTTTTAATGATGAGGGATGACTGTGTACGTACCAATAAAACACTACAGCAGTGGCTAAAAATATAACTATGCCTATATATCGTCTGTAAGATCTAAATAGTTTTAAGAACTTTTCTTTTTGCATAACACTAAGTAGCCTTCAGATAGGTTAGTTTTATTAAACAGTCTGCTAAAGCTATAAAATGGCCAGATTAACTTTTCTATATCTAGTTTGGAGAACACCGGAGGTAGCTTTACCGGATTAATACCGCTTTCTTTACTTCTTTCTTCCATAGCTTCTCGTCTATTACCCCTATACTTATACCTAAAGGCTGCTTTTCTAAGTAAGCGCACTATGTTTGTGAAAGGATAACCGTAAGCAGAAAAGTCTATGATTTCAAGATTATTTGACCCAATTAGATTTAATAAATCAGCTTTTTGATATCGCCGGAAGTGACCAACGGCCGCATCAGATGAGTCATAAAGACGTTGCTTGGCCGGTACGGAAATTAAGACATATTTTTTTGACAAGCTGATTAAATTTTTTAGTAGTCCAGCATCATCTTTGACATGTTCCAAGACTTCGCAACAAATTACCAAATCAAATTTTTGCTTAGCTACTTTTATACCATCACCTTTAATAAACTTTAATTTGTTTGGATCAATATGGCGCTGTTTCTGAATTGCATTGGCAGTAGCTATAGCATTTTGAGAAAAATCAGTTCCGACTCCAGACTTACCAGATTCAGCAAGTGTACAGGCTAGTTCGCCAGCACCACAACCGACATCAATAAATGTGTCAATGTCATAAGAATACTTTTTTAGCAGTCTTAGTATATTTAGTTTTCTAAATAAATATCGTGGGGCTTTGTAAAATGCCACGATGGTTTCGCTTCTTTGACTTTTCACTTAGAGAAGATCCTTGTTCACGATTCTATTTCTGCTACTGGACTAGGATAGCGAGTTGCTTTGACATGCTCCAGTTGGTCTTCAATCAGTATGCGGTTAATACGGATTAAATCGGCAATAATGCCAAGTGCGAGTGATAGGAATGAACCAACTAAAAAGACAAGGCCAATAATTAGTGATTGCAGGTGCCCATTACTAGTGCCGTCAATAACAAATAATAAAAATCTTATAAAGGGTATAAGACCGATAAGTAAGAATGAAACACTAAGCGTCCCGAAGATAGCGTAGGGCTTATACATAATAAACGCTCTAATAATGGCACTGCCCGACTTGCGCACATGCTGCCATGTTGATTTGAACAGTCGTGATTCTCGAGTTTTGGGATTAGTAGTAATAGGGATACTAGTGATAGCCAGACGCTTATTGCCAGCCTGAATAATTGTTTCCATGCAATAGCTGAAGCTTGTCACGACGTTAATTCTGAGTAGCGAATTACGAGAATAAGCACGAAAACCGCTAGCGGCATCCGGTATATTTGTACCCGCTGCCTTGTTAACTACCCAGCTGCCAAAACTCTGCAACAACTTTTTAAAAGCCGAGAAGTGAGCAATCTTAGATGTTTGACGATCACCGACTACAATTTCAGATTGACCGTCAATAATAGGCTTTACGAGTTCTGGAATTTTTTCCTGAGGATATTGGTTGTCAGCATCAGTGTTGACAACAATGTCTGCACCCAGCCCAAGTGCATAGTTGACGCCATCGTGGAAAGACCGTGCCAATCCCATATTACGACTATGATAAACAAAATGCTTAATTCCGTGCGCTCTGGCTACTTCTACGGTTTTATCGGTGGAGCCGTCATCTACAACTAATATTATAAGCTCATCCACGCCAGGTATGTTTTTAGGAATTGACTGTAGCACTAAGGGCAGAGTCTTTTCTTCATTAAGACAAGGTATTTGTACAACTACTTTCATTTCTCAGCTTTTCCATTTCTGCCTACGCCTATATATTTTAGACCCGCCTTCTCTATGTCGGCAATTTTGTAGGCATTAACGCAATCTACGAATAGTTTACCATTCATTAGTTTGGCAAACTTCCCAGGTTCATAATTGAGAAACTCAGGCCAATCAGTCGCAATTAGTATAGCTTCACTTTTTCTGACAGCATCTTCGATAGAATCACAAATCCCAATATTGCGCCTAAGCTCTTCTTTAGCCTCACCATTAGCCTTTGGATCAAAGACTTTTACTACTGCACCACTATGCGACAATATATTAGCTAAAGTCACACCTGGTGATTTACGAGCATCGCTAGTGCCAGCCTTAAATGACAACCCCAAAACGGCTATTTGTTTTTTATTTAGACTGCCTAGGGCAGACTTTACTTTATTGTCTATATAACCTGGCATAGATTCATTAACGTCAGCGGTACTGACCATTATTTGCATATCGATACCATGTTTTGAGGCGGAAGAAATTAAGCCGGTGACGTCTTTTGGGAAACAGCCGCCTCCATAACCACGGCCAGCACTTAAAAAAGCTCTGCCAATACGCCTATCCGCACCGACTATATCCATAACTTCATTAATATCCGCACTGGTTTGATCAGCTAATTTAGCAATTGAATTAGCAAAAGATATCTTTAATGCCAAGAAAGCGTTGGAGCTAACCTTGACAAGCTCAGCGCTACTGCGATCGGTTATAAAATATTTACTTTCACTTGATAATTTTGGTGAGGCAATAGCTGCATGCTTGATTATTTTGCTACGATTATTTTCTATGTCCTGATAAAGTTTCATGACTTTCTTGGCAGCCGTTTCATCCTGACTGCCAATTACGACTCGATCCGGCCATAGTGAGTCGACAATAGCTGCACCTTCCCTTAGAAATTCTGGGTTTGATACATATTTAATCTTTTTCCCAAGCTTAATAAATAATGTTTCAAGTTTTTCACCAGTACCAACTGGCACAGTACTTTTTTGCGCGAAGATAGCACCAGTTTTAATATACTTGGCGGATTCTTCTGCAGAACTATAAATGTAGTTAAGGTTAGAACTACCATCTGGATTATCTGGCGTACCTACACACGAAAACACAAAATTACTATTTGCGATGCTGTCTTGATATGAATCGGTCGGTATTAGCCCGCCGGACTTAACCATGCGACTAACCAAGTTATTCATGCCAGCTTCGTAAAAGAATGACTTACCGCGTTTAATAGAGTCAAGTCGCTCTTGGTCAATATCAAGGGCATAGACACTATGTCCTGACTCTGCCAATAGCACAGCGGTGGTAAGCCCTACGTAGCCAGTGCCAATAATTGTAACCGTGCTCAAAGAGTATCTCCTATGACTAAGTAATTATAAGTGAAACCATCAATGAATACACCTATCAAATCCACAACACGCGATGTCACTAATGCCTCAATTCTAAACTTCAAATACTTTAATTTGAAGCTACGTATTTAGATAGAGCGATCAGTATCTTGTCGGAATCCGTTATTTGTTTAAAGTTGGATTCTTTTGCGGTAATAGTTAAGAAATAAGTTTTTTTGGAAGTTGGTACTATGACCTGGGTTTGCTCATACATTTGCCCGGCATTTGAATATTTGTATGTAATATTTATGGCTTGGTTTTTACCTAATTGGATTATCTTATTACTAACTAATGTAAAGCTCGTCAGATTACTTTTAAGCTTGCCGATAGTCTCGGTTACAGACTTGTTTATATCAAAGCCATTGGCCAATGGGCCTTGGTTTATTCTAATAATTGCTTGGGCATCAGGGTTGCTGTGAACAGCTTCAGAGATTACGCTGGCGCTTTTATCGGCAAGATTAATTTGGCTTAGTTCTTGCCAGCCAGTTGGATACTTCATGCCACTGGGTGTTATGGCTACCTGGCTAATGCCAATTTTGGCTGTACCATTGGTACTTTGTTGGTTATTACTGCTATTTTTAGATGCTAAAAGTATGACAAGAACAATAATTACACCACCCAATACCACCAACAAAATGTCTTTATTATATCGCCAACTATTAACAGCCATTACCTTTAGTATAGAGGATAGAAAAGTATCGACATAACGTTTAAGCTATACCTAATGGACTTTTAGAGATGAAAAGAAAGTTGTGAAATCCTTGTAGTACTTAGAACTATCTGCGGCTAGGCTTTGGCAATAGGCAAAGGTAATATTAGTTTTCCCGACTGCGGCTATCTCTGCGCGCTTAATACTTAATCCGTTGTCCTTATAGCTTACTTGTAATAATACACCTCGGGCTGCCCCGACCTGAACAATACCCGAACTGTCTAAATTAGCACTTGCATGATTATCCTTGATTACCTTAAACACTCCGTCGCGTAGTTGACCAGCTGTAACTTTACCAGACTTGGTCTGAGAAATTATACACTCTGCATTTGCGTCATTAGGTACTTGGAAGGCATATAATGCTTTGCTGAGTAAGACTACTTTATTTCGGGGAATGGCTTGAAAATTCTTGCTCATGTTAAATGACAGTCCAGCCGAATTATCGTTAATGGTAGTATAACCTGAGTTGCTTGTGGTCTGGGGAGAAGAGCTTTTTTGAAAATTTAGGTAGCTGATTAGAAGGCCCAGGAAGATAAAGACTAACGCCAATATGACTAATCTTGAGTATTTGTTATCAAAGTTCCACTTCATAACTTAAGCAACTATATAATGACAACACGCTAAATGTAAACGACCTCCCATAAGAGAGGCCGTTTTTCTACTTTTGTTTTTTGTCTTTAAAGAACTAGTCAGCGGCTGTTGTCGTAACTCTCTGCCAGTCTGTATCAGCGGCAGCTGCAGCGACTTTTACGTACATCTTACCGGCCGAAGACAAGTAAACCGAACCGATAGCGCCTTGTGTGCCTGCTTGGGACCTTACAGCTGCTCTTGTTGTAGCAGAACCAGTGTAAACTTCCTGACCGTTGCTTAAACGAATGTCAGCTGTGCTGTAGGAAACAGCCGGATAAGGTGACACTGCTACGTGACTCAGATTAAGACCGTACGCAAATTTAGAAGAAGCATTATCATTTAGATATTGAACTCCATATGCTGCGTTTCCAGTAATAACTGCTGCTCCCTGACCGCCATCTATTACTGACATCACACCTGCAGTAGCTGCAGTACTTGCGTCACCATCAACTCCAATAGCACCAACTACTCCAGCTTTTGGACCAGTCACTGCATCGCTTGTGGCAACGGAGTAAGCGCCGATGACACCAGCATGATAGGCCTCTGCTTGCGAATTGGTAAGAGTCGATCCATGGAAATGACCCATTACACCAGCGTGAAATGCGCTAGTTCCACCAGCTGCACCTTGATAGGTTACATCACCGGCTATATTTTGGAACGAACCAGTATCACCTGTGGCTCGGGTTACATCACTAGCAATCTGTATATCACTTGCTAGGTCTCCACCCCTAATGGTTCCATTTTTAATATCGTCACTAGTGACTCCTCCGTTAACGATATTGCTTGTTCTAACGGCGTTGGCAGACAAATTTGCCGTCATTACTGCGCCGCCGGCGATTTTTGCACTAGTGACAGCACCATTGGCTATATCAGCTGTTTGTACCAATGCCGATGCCGACATAGTTATAAGTAGCGTGCCGCCAAGCCCTACGGCCGAACTTGTTAAAATCTTTTTAATATAACTCAAAATTATTCTCCTCGTGACTATTCGATTAATTTTTACCTGTAACAACTAGTATTGAGCAAGAGAACTATCAAGTCAACAGGCTTATGCTTATTTTTTAGTGAAATGAACTTTGCTAAGGATTCTATAGTAGTCTACTTGCCTAATAATGAAACTAGGTATTGGCCGTAGCCACTTTTTTGCAGAGGTGCCGCAAGTTTTTCTAGCTGGCTGGCATCAATGAAGCCTTGCAGAAATGCTATCTCTTCGATGCAGCCGATTTTTAGTCCCTGACGCTCTTCAATTACTTGTACGAACTGAGCAGCCTGGGTCATGCTATCAAATGTACCCGTATCGAGCCAGGCAGAGCCGCGGTCTAGTAGGCAAACTTTAAGCTTGTCTTGTTTTAAATAAGCATCTAAAACAGAAGTAATTTCCAGTTCGCCACGTTCACTAGGAGTTACAGTTTTAGCTATTTGAACAACTGCATTATCGAAAAAATATAATCCGGCGTTGGCATAATTAGATTTTGGTTGACTTGGTTTTTCCTCGATCGATAAGACATTCATGTCTTTGTCGAATTCATATACTCCATAGCGTCTAGGATCGGATACTTGGGCGGCAAAACCGACAGCACCGTCAACATTAACGTATTGCTTTAGTTGATTATCTATTTGCGAGCCATAAAAAATATTATCGCCTAAAATCATAGCAACTTTATCACTGCCAATAAATTCTTCACCAATAATAAAAGCGTCAGCCAATCCTTTGGGTTGTTCTTGAGCTTTATAGCTGAAGCTGCAACCAATTTGCCGACCATCACCAAGTAACTGTTCAAAACGCGGTAAGTCGTGAGGCGTAGATATAATTAAAATTTCTCGGATACCAGCACTCATTAACGTGCTAAGGGGATAGTAAATCATTGGCTTATCGTATATCGGCATTAATTGTTTACTTACGGCCAACGTTAACGGGTATAAACGGGTACCTAAACCACCGGCTAGAATAATACCTTTCACAATTTCATCTCCTTGTTTATATAGTCTGCTAGATCATTGCGCCAATCGATGCTACTAAAACCAGTAGTGTGAATTTTAGTAAGGTCTAAAGTACTTTGTAGCGGTCGAGGAGCAACTCCCAACTTATCTTTATAATATTCTGCTGTAGTTGTACTGGCGACAGTGTTATTAAGCCCAGCTAGCTTGAAAACCTCCGCAGCGATAGCTGCCCAACTAGCCGGTTCACCATCGTTTGAAACATTATATGTACCGAATGCAGCCTGATTTTTGAGTAAATGATCGATTGCCCTGACTAATTCACTTGTAAAAGTAAGCCTACCTACCTGATCGTTAACAACAGTCGGATTATCACCCTTTTTACCTAGCTCCAGCATTGTACGGACAAAGTTTTTGCCTTCGCCAATCACCCATGAAGTGCGTAAAATATAATGCTTAGGTACAAGCTGGACAATAATGTCACCGGCAGCTTTGCTGGCGCCGTAGACACTCAGCGGGCTAAATGGCTCATCTTCCGTATGTGGGGTTCTGGTTCCATCAAATACATAGTCGGTTGATATGTGAAGCAGAGTCATATCATTTTTAGCGGCGACATGCTGCAAATGTCCAACGGCAGTGGCATTAACTTGCCACGCAGTCGGGCGACTGTCACTGGACTCGGCGCCGTCAACATTAGTATAAGCAGCGACATTTATAATTGTTTTAATACCAGACCAATTAAAAGCCTCAACGGACTTTTTATCTGTTATATCTAACTCATCAATGTCGGCACTCTGGGCACCGGGGTATTGCTTTTGCAAGGCTAATCCCAACTGTCCCTTTGATCCGACTATGAAGATGCTTGTATCATCCACGACCAAGCGCCTCTTTTAAAGATGGATTGTTGCGATCTTTTTCGGAAATAATCATACCTTGACCTTCTGCGATTGGCCACCTAATATTTAGGTCGGGATCCAGTGGATTACAGGCTGTGCCAGGCATACCGGGGCGCCATTCCTGTTCAAAGTAATATAAGTAGACCGATGGTTCATCACTAAGTGATTGAAACGAATTTCCTAGACCTTTTGAGATAAATAAACCTTGTCCACGCTTAAGCTCAAATCCTTGCCATTGCCCGGCGGTTATTGATTCTTTGCGTAAATCTACAATAACGGCATAAATTTTGCCACTGGCTACAGATACCAATTTATGTGCATCCTCAGCATGTATGCCGCGCACAGCTCCTTTAACTGTTAGTGGAGCGTTAACCTGAGGTCGGTCGTTAAGCGTAGGTAAACCGGTAGCGGCAAACTCTGACTGGCGGTAAAACTCCATAACTGAACCGCGTTCGTCTTCAATTGTTTTGAACCCAACTTGGAATAATCCCTCAAATTTAGTCGGGGTAACTTGCATCGGTTGAACTTCAC
>CAZZAE010000030.1:0-12511 GCA_964652125.1 uncultured Candidatus Saccharibacteria bacterium | reverse complement strand
AATCAAACCTCCCAGGCCCGCCCGTTGCCCTTTCGACACTCTACTGAACTTTGAGAGTTCAGGTCTCAGTCGGTGTCTCGACTGTTTACTCAAGGATGCGGTTTTCTCTCCGCCCGTTTATTTACCTTCAGACATGATGGACACGACCACCGCAGTGGTTAAGTCACCATGCTTGACTTCCTTGACCTTGACCGTCACCTTTGCGCCTTTGTTGGGCAGACTCTGGTGAGGCTTGAGGCCGTTTTGGAAGGATTGATCACCCACCGTCACCGATTTGTCGGCATTGCCGATGCACACCAGGTTGTCGTGGGGGTCGCAGTGACCGCCGAACGTACCGGTGTACTCGGTTCGAGTAGATGTAACACTGCTCTGCCGCCAGGGTCGATATGACCATGACAACGCCACGATCACGAGGATCAAGGCGATGGTCACGTAGGTACGTACCCGGTCATGCTTCAGCATCCCAGACCACCTCCGTGCCAGCAGTAATCGTTGACGAGATAGAACCTCGCACCGCTCCCGTGACCTAATTGGATCGCCACGAGTGTCGTGCCGCCCTCACCTTCAACAGCTCCCGTACTGCCACCCTGCCACGCGGAGACAAACTTGTGCTCCGAGATAGTCGGATGCAGTTTGGATGGGCAGATGGTTGACGTCCGACTGACCCCTGCACCTTGGAAGGTAATTCCAATCGTTTCCGAGGTGCATTTTCCGACTGAAATGTCAGAAGTGGGGTCCCACTGGATGATGTGCGCATAGGAGCTGACATCAGTCTCCATGCCCATCTTGGTCAACTTCCAGACGTTGGTGCCGTGACCCGACGACTGCGTTTCGAACATCAGGAAGCGATACGTCGGTGTCGACGTGTAGCCCCCGTAGCCCCGATAACAGCCGTACTGGTAACCGTAGTTCTTGTCGGTTGCGCAGCCAAAGGTGTAGAGCGTTCCCGGTGTTCTCGCCGCCGTAGTTTGCACAACAGCAGTTTGCTGGTTTGCAGATAGCTGCTTGTTGAACGCCGCCGACGTATCGACTTGCGCGCCCAACTGCACTGCAAAGCTTGCTACGTACTGAGGCGTGAACGCGGTGTGGCCGGACAAGTAGCTGTTGATGTAATCATCAACATGTGTCTTGTCCAACCCCGTGATCGCGGAATCCTCTGCCGGTGTCATGCTGATCGTGTTACGAGACACACCATTGAAAAGGTGTGGTCCGTAAGACACATTCGTACCCGGCATCGTGATGGCTTGAGCGACTTGGTTGCAACCAAGCGTGAAGGTCGTTCGGACCTGCGCGTAGTTGTTACCGAGTTCGACCTTCGCCATCAGGGGTCGGGTTGAACATGTGGCCTGAGTGCTACTGGTAGCGCCCAAGGTTGGAATCATCAAAGCGACCGCCACTATTGTGGTGCTCGCCGCAATGAGAAGCTTACTGTGCTTCATTTCGGTGCCCTTTCGCCCATTGGTGTTGGAAACTCTCATCCTTGAATGTTAACGAACATAGGACTCATCCATGAGACCTAAGTCATGCAGCGTGTGGTGTATTGGTTGACCCGCCCTTTATAAATAGGGGTTCATGACCAGTGCATCATCGCGGCATGAACCAAAACCACTGCAAAAGTGGCCTTAGCTCGTGCAGCGAATTTAAGCATGATAATAAAGTTCAACAATAAGGTCGGTAGCGTTGGAGACTGACCCTTTCAGAAAATGTAGAAGATTAGGGTTAGGCTGCTTGGCTTCGCTATAGACTCTGCGCATTCCTCATAAGAGATGCGTCTCAACCTCCCAACCTAGTTGTGACGAATATTTTAAATTCTTTTAAGTAATTTGTCAATACATACTTACATTTATTTGTGTGTTAGTCTAGAAAGTAGTAAGAAGTATTGCTAATATATACAAAATATAGTATAGTAAAGCGACTATGAATATTAGTAAGAGGTACATAGTCGATCAGACGGTTGGTGGCACCGTTCTGTTATTGCAGGTGCCTCGAACTAATGAAAAGAAGGAATTAGCTGCTGAGCAACTCTTTGCCAGCCTACACGGTTTATTACTAACGGCCGATAAACCCCTGTTTAGATCAGCAATTCGTGATTGTATTAGTTTTGAGATTGCTGTCCAGCAAAAACGGATTGGTTTTTATGTCTGGGTGCCGAATCATTTGAAAAGCTTTGTTGAGGAACAAATCTACGCTCAATATCCTACAGTCTACATTAGTGAAGTTCCCGACTATGCTGACAATAAAAGTCAAGTCTTTAGCTCACAACTAAGTGCCGAACTTAAACTTACTGCACACGAGGCCCTACCTATTAGGACCTTTCCAAGTTTTGAAGTTGACCCGCTAGCGGCCATTACTGCAGCCCTGGCACAATTTGATGAAAAAGAAGAAGCCTGGCTCCAAGTTGTTATACGTCCGGCCAGTAATAACTGGTATAAGAAAAGTGAACAATACGCAGCCGGTATCCGTGGTGGCAATAATAAGGCTAGTTTAATGCGCACTTTGTTAACTCCACCCCAAACAAATAAGATTGAAACACCAAAACTGGCTGAGTTCGAATCGGCCAGGGCCAATGCTGCCGAAGAAAAAAGTCATAAATTAGCATATGAAGTTGCTCTACGTATTGTATATCGAGGTATGGGATCACCGGCTCAAGCCAAGATGCGTGTTCAGTCAATTGCCGCTAGCTTTAAACAGTTTAACTCTACTTATCTCAATGGCTTTACCCAAAGATTTTTAGGTGATGATGACAAGTTTATAGTTCAATATCGTAACCGGCATTTTGGGCGTAAGGGTTTTGTTTGCAATATTGAGGAAATAGCCAGTCTATATCACCTACCCCACACTAATGTTGAGACACCAAATATTCTATGGGCTTCGGCCAAAACAGCTGAGCCCCCTGCTAATCTGCCGGTATCAACATCAACCCAAGACCCAGACCTAAGTCCAATTGCTCACACTAATTTCCGCGATCATAATACTGTTTTTGGTATGCCCAGATCCGAGCGCGGCCGCCACCTTTATATTATTGGCCAGACAGGTGTTGGTAAATCTGCATTGCTGGAACTTCTAACTGACTCCGATATTAATAGTCCCTACGGATTTGCGGTTGTCGATCCACACGGTGATTATGCACTTAATGTTTTGCGACGAATTCCAGCAGAACGCGCTGGAGACGTCATTTACTTCAATCCAGCCGATACAGATTATCCCATTGCCTTCAACCCGATGGAAGTTTATGACCCTAAGCTCAAGACTCATACGTGCAGTGAATTAATCGGTGTGCTTAAGCGAATGTTCGATAGTTGGGGACCACGTTTGGAGTACATTTTACGCTATTGCATCTTAGCCTTACTGGACTACCCCGATGCCACAATGTTAGACATAACCCGAATCTTAACCGATAAGAAATTTCGTAGTGAAGTACTTACTTTTGTTCAAGATCCAGTAGTACGGAACTTTTGGACTGTAGAATTTGCTTCTTGGAATGAAAGATTTGCGGCTGAGGCTGTAGCGCCAGTTCTGAACAAAGTCGGGGCATTTACTGCAAATCCAACCGTACGAAACATAATAGGACAGCCAAAAAGTAGTTTTAACATTCGACATATTATGGATGAGCGAAAAATATTAATCGTAAACCTGTCCCGTGGACTGATTGGTGAAGATAACGCTGCCCTACTTGGTGCCTTACTTGTTACCAAGATACAAATGGCGGCTATGAGTCGAGCCGATACTCCAGCTGAAGAACGCACACCTTTTTATTTATACGTTGATGAATTTCAAAACTTTGCCACCGATTCTTTTGCCACAATTTTAAGTGAGGCCCGTAAATACGGGCTTAATTTAACCGTTGCAAATCAATACATTGCCCAGATGAATCCAGCGGTTCGTGACGCTGTATTTGGTAACGTAGGTTCGATCATTGCCTTTCGCATGAGTGCCGATGATGCCGGTGGTATGAAGCGATATTTTGAACCAGTTTTTGAAGAACACGACTTGGTGCATATGCATAACCGCCATTTTGCCGTCAGTATGACCATTGATGGTGAAAAGGTTCAGGCATTTTCTGGCACTACTAAAGATTTACCCGATTCCTATAGTGATCAGTCGCTCGGGATTATTGAACATAGTCGCCGACAATATGCCTTTATGCGCGGTGACATCGAAGCTAAAGTTCAGTCTCGATATATAGCTTCCGATAAGCAAATAAAATTAGTTACTAAAACTTCAGAGGTTGAAGTAACAGCGGCAAAATCTGAAACTCCCAAAGACGAGAGATCAGATAATGGTGTGTTTAAACATTTAGGGACGATATCTGCTCATAATTTTGGTGATAACAAAACAATGCAAAGCATTCAACACATACCCAAACGCAAACGGGTACGTCACCGAAAAAAAGCAATGTCAGCACCAATTACAACCTCAGACGAGCATGATCTTCGGCACGATACTATTATTTCGCTGCGTTAATAGTACTATCGATTCTATCTAGAGAACGACTCTTACCAAGTACTTCAAGTGTTTCTGCCAAGGCCGGACTGGCTGGTGCTTGAGTGGTAGCAATTCGGATGAGGCTAAATAGAACGGCTGGTTTTTGACTAGTCTGGGCAAGTAATTCGTTTAGTTTGTCGCTTAAGTCGGTTTGAGAAAAGCTACTGCTATTTAATGCATCTCGACTACTTTTCAATAATGCCCTAATTTCTTCAGATGATAATTTCTTTAGCTGCTTATGTTGACTGATCAAAGTGGGATCTATGGGCAAATCCTCAAAGAAAAACTTAGTTAGTTGCGGCAGTTCGGCCAAATATTTGAGTCGTTCTTGAACTAAAGCCAGAACAGCTTTTTTATACTTTTCATCGAAGTTGTTGGCTTCATCTGGCCAATAATCTGTTGCTCGCTTGTATAGTTCGTCTAAGCTCAGCTTCCTGATATGAGCACCATTAATCCACATCAATCGCTGCTCATCAAACCCAGCACCAGATTTTTGGACCCGATTAAGGCTAAATTTCTTAATTAGCTCGTCAACTGTAAATACTTCTTGCTCAGTGCCATCGTTCCAGCCAAGAGTAGCTAGAAAATTAATCATAGCCTCAGGTAAATAGCCTTCACGTTTATAATCCAATACATCTTTAGCGCCATCACGTTTGCTTAGTTTCTTTTTGCCACCGGGACCCATGACATACGGTAGGGTCGCAAGTTTAGGCACTTCAATGTCGAGTGCCTCATATAAGTTTAAATATTTTGGAACTGAAGCTAAAAATTCCTGTGAACGAATTACGTGTGTAATTTCCATTACATGGTCGTCAATTATATGAGCAAAGTTATAAGTTGGATAACCATCACTCTTCAACAAAATGAAATCATCGACTACTTCCGGACCCGTTGATAAATCGCCCATCACTTCATCAAACCACTTATAAGCTTTTGGTCCACTCTTAAAACGCAGTGGTATGCCCTCATACCATTTGGAAGTTTCATTTGGTCGATGTTCACGAAACAATAGAGGACGCTTTGCTGACACTGCACGTTGCCTTATTTCGTCTAGATCCTCTGGTGAGCGACTGTCTGCATAAGCCCGTCCACTGGCAACAAGTTTTTCGGCCCATTGTTTATACACATTCAAATGTTGACTCTGTTTGTAGACACTGCCATCAGGATTTAGACCTAGCCATGCTAGGCTATCCTTTATATTTTGTTCTGAACCGCTAACTTCCCTAGCCTTGTCGGTGTCTTCTATTCTAAGCAAAAACTGCCCACCAGCTTGCTTTGCCACAAGCCAAGCAAACAATGCGGTTCTAAGTCCCCCAACATGTAAAAAGCCAGTTGGACTTGGCGCAAATCTGGTTTTAACAGCTTTCATTTAAGCTGTATTGTAGCATGTAACAGAGGTAAATATATTAAAAACTGTTGGCTATTTTAAGAAGCTGATCGCTATTTAAGCTGGAATTACCTTCAACTTTGTACCAGATACCACCATCCACCCAACTAGCATTAGACGTGCCGTAAATAAATACAGTTTTGCCATTGTTTTGATCTATTCTCTGGTAGGGTTGGTCTGAGGTAGCGACATAATTATCTAGTAAAGCTTGACTGTTCCAGTTAGAGGCACTTTGGGTGATCTTAAATTGTCGATCATCACTGTTGGACTTAAAACTAATTACTATTTGACCTGGAGAAGTTTGAATATTATGACTTAACGCGAAACCAGATGGCTGGTAACCCGGCAGAGAGGCATGAATACCCGCTTTGGCAACAGCAACTCGCATTGCCATATTGGAAAGATTTTGATATGCCATAAAACCACCAAGAGCGACAACAATTAGAACAATTGCACTGATATTGGCAGCTTTTCTGGTAAGTCCTAATTTTTTAGCGGCTTTGTGTCGTTTTTTAGCAACTTTAGGGGACGCTTGTTCGTGGCTAGTAGCCTGACTAAGAGCTGTGGCAAACAAGTCATTAGGCTGGGAAGAGACAGGTAGATCTACCGCGGCTGGCTGATATTGGTAGCTTTGGCTTGGGTTCGGACCGGGCTTAACTTCCAGCGATGCAGTTTTCTTTGTGACGATAGACTGACCTTGAGGCTCTCCAAAACGTTTTACTAAATTACTTTTGGCAATCCCGTGAGCTCGATGATTGCGGGCGGTTTCAAGCTTTGTGTGGATATTAGTATTTACATTTGCTTCTTTATGACTAAGTTCTAATCGGTTAGCAAAAGCTGATGGTTTATTTATTATGGGCTTTGTAACTGTTGCCCGCATTAATGTTTTGGCATGTTGACGCCTACTATGAACTTTATTGGCACTTGTGGCGCGTCGTTTAACTGTTGATACAATAGGAAGTGATTTGGAAACTACTTTGGGAGTCTTCCCAGGTTTAATAAATCCTTCTAGAGTTTTAACGCTATGAACAAGTGGGCTGGACGAAACTGAATTATCTATCTCAGACCCAGTCTTAGCATTAAAAGTTTTACCATTTATAACTAATGTATTTTTTTGTTGGCTCACTGTAGCTATTATGCCCTCTTTTTGCCGCTTTAGCTTAAGCGTCTACTGGACTATATTACGCCCAAACTAATCAGCTGACAAGAATATAAGTGCTAGTGCCAAGTGGATATAAGTGCTATAAATAGGACTTAGCTAACCTCACAAGCCTCAAACATGGATTTTCTTGACCCCGCCAAAAAACGACAACATACTATAAGACTCTTTATAGGTTATATGCTTGTAGCTATTGCCCTTGCCTTAACGTCATGGTTAATTTTTCTACTAGCACTGGGCTATAGCTACAATAGTCGTACCGGTCGGGTAATTCAAAATGGCCTAGTGTTTGTGGAGTCAAAACCAGTATCAGCAGATGTCTATGCCAATGGCCAGCTTAAGGGTAAAACCGGATTGAGGCTTAATATACCATCTGGCAACTATACATTTTTACTTAAAAGTAGCGGTTATCGTGATTGGAGCAGGACTTTTTATCTAGACGGGGGCAGTGTCCAACGTCTTATATATCCACTTTTATTCCCTACAAAATTAGTCAGAACCGACCAACAACTTTATGATAGCACTCCAACGCTAGCTACCCAAAGCCCAGATAAGCGTTGGTTATTAATTCAATTAGGAAGTTCAATCAGTAAAATAAATGAAGTTGACCTGGGCAAAGCTAGTTCAAATCAAGTTGTCTTGAGTTTGCCCCTAAACTTGTTAACGCCCAAGTCTGGTTCACAAAAACTTAGTGTTATCCAGTGGTCAACTGACAACCAGCACGTATTGCTTTTGCATACTTTCAAAGGCGGAAATGAATATATTATGTTTGACAGGGCCGACCCTTCAAATTCCATTAATCTCAACAAATTGTTTAAGCAAAGTCCTACATCACTTGTAATGCGAGACCAACGCTATGACAAACTTCTAATCTATAACAAAAAAACTCAAATTGTTTCTGGGGCTGACGTGAAAAGTAAAATAGTTTCAAGCCTTTTGACCAAGGTTATCAGCTTTAATACTAACGGCCCCAGCCAAATTATTTATGTAACTAATGATAGATTAATTCCGGGAAAACTGGCGGTTAAACTATGGGACGGTCAAAAGAATTATTTAATAAATCATTATCCAGCTAATACGGACTATAAAATTGTGGCTGGCAAATTTGGTGGCGACGACTATTTAGTAATTGCCCCTATAATTACTGGCGATGCTTACATATATAAAAACCCTCTTTCATCGGCCCAAAGCGGGCGGGCACCACAGCCTTTTAAGGTGCTAAGAGTAAAAGATCTTAAGTTTGTTTCCTTTTCTACAAAAGATCGCTTCGTAGTAGCCCAAAGCGGAGGTCATTTTGGAGTATACGATATTGATAATGACAGCCGATATTACTACCAACTAAGCCCAGGTCTACCGACCAATGTTGAGGCTACTTGGTTTGATGCACAACATTTAACCCTGCCAAATAATGGTAAAACCTTAGTTTTAGATTACGACGGAAATAACCAACAGACCTTGTCGGCAACGCTGCCAGGTCTATCGGCCTTTTTTGATCCTAGTTTAAAGGGACTTTACAATATCGCCCCATCCGTAGAATCCTCATCCAAAATTGCACTAACGCGAACAGAACTCACGATTCAATAATCAAAATATTACTCAAATAGTTTTTACGACTCAGTGAAACCAGTCTTTTATTCTTTGCCACAACGTAATTGAATTACTTGGAATAATTGCCGGCTCTGCATTACTTTTAATAGCCGTACTAGCTTTGTTAGCGGTTGGATTGGGGCTAATCTGTTCACCTACAATGACCATTCTATGGACTGAAGTACCAGGAGGGTCACAAGTTATTAGAGTAGCAGTATCTGGCTGATCTTGCTGACCAATTACACCTACATCCGTGGGATTAACAACCATTTTTTTATAGACTTTGTAGACATAACGCCTACCACCTTTATTTAGATAAAAAATATCACCTTTTTCGAGCCAACCAAGCAGTACAAAAGCAAACTTAGCTTTTCCTCTGTTTAAGATATTGCTACTAGAATGTCCAAAAATCACTACGTTACCACGCTCACCTGGATTTGGGGTGGTGGCATAGTGTAGTACACCACGCTCAAGGGCTTTTTGAACTGCCTGGTCAGAAATGGATGGTTCGTCATAAACAACTGGAGCTTCAACATTTATCTTTGGAATAATAACTTTTGGTGCTGGGTCGACTTTATCGTTTGCCGGATCGGTAATAATTGGAGTGGAACTGACATGCCGACTAGGTGTAATAAAGGGGGCTATAAAACGCTCATTGAAAAAACCAAATAGCAGTATGAGCACGACAAACGAACCAAGGCCTAATCCAAACAGTAAAGATTGCAAATGCTGTTTAGCTTTAAGTCTCCGGTGAGACACGGGACGATTAAATATTTGCTGCTTAACTTCAGCTACAGAACGAGTAGTACGGTGATGTTTATTTTTGTGCTTTTTGTGTAGATGGTGAGGTTCTTCTGCTGGTTGTGGTTTTGTTTCTACTACCTCGACTTTGCTATCGGCCGGTTGATGAATTTGTGACTGGGCTAAATGAGAATGTTGGTCGTTGCTTTTGTAGAATTCATCCCAAACCTCATACTTAGCTTTATCTGATAAACCAGAATAATATTCATGCCAAGCAGCCTGGATCTCGGCTAACGATTTGCCCGACTTACTGAGATTATACATAAAATTTTGATGGACAGAACGGTGTTTGACTTCGTGGGACTCTTTCGCCTCGGCTTCAGCTGTTGGGCCCTCGTCATAGAGAGTATCAAGCCGTTGTCTTATCAAATTGGCGGCACTGTCAGCTTGAGCCCTTTCTTTGGCTCGGGCCTCACTATCTGGTAGATGAGAGTTTGATTGGGGTTGGGGTTTTTGTGGGTCCATAAGTGAGAACTATTACTCAAGTATAGTATATAGTACAATTGTCCCTGTTGTTCTATCTGTAATGGCGCCCTGGTGGAACTGGTAGACACGCGGGACTCAAAATCCCGTGCTCGCAAGAGCGTGTCGGTTCGATTCCGACGGGCGCCACCATTAATTGTCTATAACTGATGTTGTCAATGCTTCAAACGGTTTGCTAGGGTTTTGCAATCTCCAAACCGCTGCCGCTGCTGCAGTGGGCACACGCCATAATTGCTCGTCAACCTTAGTCGTGGTTGTGCTGATCTCACCCTTCATGGCTACAAATAATGTGTCAATATGTTTGATTATAATTTCTGGGGCGAATCGGATTGTGAACTCATGCAAATGTTCAATTAATTTTATTTTCCCCATATCAAAAGTAAATGCCTTGTCAAAATTTGCAGTAATTGCTAGCCGCTGAAGCTGGGCAAAACTTAGCACCAACACAGTTCTGTTTCTATTTATTATTGCCCCGATAGAGCGAGTAAAATAATCGGCTCCGTCTTTTGTTAATATTAATAACCGATCGTATTTAATAACGAATTTTTCTAGTAAAATGGCAGTTTCACTATTTCGCCCTAGGTCACCAGCCACAACTACTCCGTCCGCCCAAGTTGCCAGTTCTAACATTTCTGCCAAAGCTTTTTGCGAAAAGCTACCGCTTGGTGTGCTAGGAACAAAATAAGCTTCTGGAATTAATTTGCTAATTGTCTTTTGTAGAACGTCAGGTAGTACAACTCTCACAGTTCCAGCACCTGCCTGCTGAGCGGCAGAATAAGCTTGCCCAACAGCCGCAAAGCTATGTATGTTACCGCCAATTATTAACAGCTTGCCTGCGGTTTGCTTGTTTTCGGGACGGCTCCATAAAAGGTCTGGGAATAAGGGTTCGTTAGCTAATTGTTTATGCCAGTATGTATGATCCATCTTTAGGCTCAAGTTTAAAAACCATATTTTTACGCTCAATTATCACCGGCCAACCATTTTGCTTGGCTGCTATGAACAACTTTTTACTTGGATTAAAAGCTATAGGCTGGCTTACGGCCTTGAGCATTGCTATATCCCCTTCACTATCACCTACGGCAATGCTATTTTCCATACTGGCATTATGTTTTGTTACCAGTTTAGACAGGGCTGCATCTTTATCGTTAAGTGGTAGAGTGACTTTTCCGGTAAACTTGTTGTTGAGCTTGTGATACTCTGCCCCAATAAAATCATCAAAGCCATAATAATTAGCAATTTTTTGGACTATTTCTCTTTGTGAGTTTGAAATGGCAAATATAAGATAATTATTGCGCTTTAAATCTTTAATTAAATCTCGGGTGTAGGTGTAGACCTGATCCTTATATTCCTCAAAGACGGCATTTGAAGCATTGTTGAACTGATCCACACTAAGTTGACTAAGTAGCTTCTCGTATTCAACTACCAATTGGTGTTCGTAATCCTTAAACGATTCTTCGTGGGCACGTTTTTTCCACGACATACGAGCACTACGAATAGTTTTGAAAGCCTCTGAATCAAAATACCCAAGCCGACCAAGGGCATCAGCTATTGCATGGTAAAGCTGCCAACGCACCAGTGTACCGTCGATATCAAAAACTGCAAAAGGTCGATTACTCATCATGAAAACTGCAAAAATACTGTTCTCAAAACGTCATAATTCGGACGGTCATTCCCGTGCCCGGCTGTTGTCCAAATAAGCTGACTATTCGGTAGAAGATTATCTAATTCGTAAGCCGTAATTGGTGGACAAACCATGTCGTAGCGACCCTGTACTAACCACACTGGCATTTTTAAGTTAGGAGCACGATTAAATATGTGATTCTCGGGAATGAAACAATTATGGTGTAAATAATGTAATTCGATTCTCATAGGGTCTGGGTCAAACTCATCGTATTTATCTGGTGTATATCTATCGTCAATACTCAACAGCGGGCCCTCTAAGGATTCGGAATAGGCGTAGGCAGACTTTTTGGATGCTTCTCTATCATTGCCGAATATATTCTTGTAATGATATGCACTAGGATTTTTGCGAAATTTTTGCGGTACTGTACTGACATATTTTGCCCATTGATCAGGAAAAAAGGTTCGAAATCCACCACTATCTAAGTATTCAACTTCACTTTTTCTAGATGTAAAAATACCATTTAATACCAGTGCAGTAATTCTCTTTGGGTATTTAATTGCATATGCAAGTGCTAAACACGACCCCCATGATCCACCAGTTAAAACAAATTTATTAAGTTTTAAATGCACCGTGATTTTCTCAATATCCTCTATCTGATCCGATGTAGTGTTGTGCTTCAACGAACCCTTTGGAAGACTTTTTCCGGACCCTCGCTGATCAAAAAATATAACTCTATGTTGCTTCGGCTGGAAACGCAGTTTATGCTTGTCGGATACTCCTGATCCGGGTCCCCCGTGCAAAAAGACTATTGGTGTTTGAGCTTTTGGATTTCCCCACTCATGAATATATAATTCGTGTTTATCTCCAACATCTAGAAATTGTTCTTTAATTGTATATTCATCTGGTGTCATAATTTCTCCTAATCCTCGAGCTCTAAGCTTATGGGGCAATGATCTGAACCCATTATATCTGCATGGATTTTAGC
>CAZZAE010000029.1:0-12612 GCA_964652125.1 uncultured Candidatus Saccharibacteria bacterium | reverse complement strand
CTGCCCGGACTTTCCTCGATACCTTTAGGGTACCGCGACCAGCCAATAATCTGGCGAGTATTATTATACCATAAGTTTTATTTATTTGGAGGCTTTTACGACTGCTTCGAAGGCTTTTGGTTCATTTACAGCTAATTCTGCCAAAATTTTACGATCCAAGTTAATGTTAGACTTTTTGAGATTAGCAATCAGTTGACTGTAAGTTGTACCATTTATTCGGGCTGCTGCGTTGATACGAGCGTTCCAGACTTGTCGGAAGGTACGTTTGCGGTTGCGTCTATCACGATAAGCGAATTGCAGCGCCTTAGTTACCGCTTGTTTACCTCGTTTAATACTAGATCTGTTTGATCTGGTCATACCCTTAGTGGCACGACGAATCTTTTGGTGGCGTCTGTGACTGGTAACTCCGCGTTTCACACGCATTATTTAGCTCCTAATTTCAATTTTATACTCTTAGCATTTCTCCCGGTAATAGGCTCAAGTCCAGCCATCTTGCGCTTACGAGATGCGCTTTTTTTCTGTAAAAAGTGACTTCGCATAGACCTGCGTCGCATAACCTTACCATTTTTGGTAATTCGAATACGATCTTTGGTACCGCTATGAGTTTTTAACTTTGGCATAAATATTCCTTATTCACTTTCTACTAATTAGTCACTGTCGAAGTGACATGTTCTTTATCTGATTGACTTTGCTCTTGAATAGCTTTTGCCGCTGCCTTAACAGACGAATTAGCCCTTATAACAAAGTTCAATTGTTTACCGGCAAGCTGAGGTAGCTGATCGACTGCAATTGTATCACCAAAGCTTTCGATCACTCTTTCTGCCAGATTAAAACCTAATTCTTTATGTGCGAGCTCGCGTCCTCTGTAGAATACAGTTATTTTCACCTTGTGACCGGCCTCTAGAAAATCGGTAATTTTTCTAAGTTTAACACCTAAATCGTGGTCGCCTATCTTAAGACCAAAACGCATCTGCTTAACACCTAAGTTTTTTACATTGCGCTTATTTTTCTGAAGCTGCTTGGTCTTTTGGTAATTAAACTTACCCCATTCTACAATTTTAGCAACCGGTGGATCTGCCCCTGGAGATATTTCTACCAGGTCTAGTCCGCGTTCTTGTGCTGCTTGTAATGCCTCAAACTTTGATAATATCCCAAGTTGTTTACCGTCTTGATCAATTACTCTAAGCTGAGTTGCCCGAATTGCTTCATTCAGGCGTGTTGTCTTAGCTATACCGTTTTTCTCCTTGCCACGCTTATTAGGTTGCCGATATTGTAACAGGTGAGCTAACAGATGGCAAGTCAAAACTTTTTAAGTAGTTTTATTATTGTGTATATCAGTTTTTAACGTAAAAGTTCCAGAACTAATTATATTTTCAATCTATAGCCAATCTTTAATTTTCTAAAGAACATTCTAGAAAAGGGTTGAATTTAGTTACTTGACTCTATTTTTATCCAATTTAAAGAAGAGTAGATTTATTAAAACCAATGGTGTTTTCTTAAATAAAAAAGCAACACACTGAATTCTATGATTCCAGTCCAAAACTTCTCAATCTAAATTCACAATTGAACTCATTACAAAATCAAACAAAGTAGGGATCAGTGCTATTGCGTTAAATAAAGATCATAAAGTTAAGGATTCCAATCGTCACTAAATTTAAAGCCAGCTATTTGCAATGCACAAATCACTAAATTCGATAAGCAAAGTATTAAAAAAACAGCTCCATTTTATTTTGAAGCTGCTTATTTTGAAGTTTTGGTGTGTCTTTTGATTATTAATGTTTGGTTTGGTTTTTATGGAACAACGGCTTGCGAGAAGCCGTTGTTACAGATGCGTTTTTGTTTTTGAGCACTTTTTTTGTTCAAAGCGCTATGCCTATCTTATAAATTGTATTTTCAAGTGTCAATACTACTTATGCATTAATTTTCATAAACCTGTGTATAACTTTTACTTTTAGGTTCATTAGGTAATTGCAATAGTCCAAATTATTCACAAAAATATAAGTAATCTTGCAATTAAAATGCAACTTCATACTTGGATTCGATAAACAAAATACTTACGTTAATAATTTCTATATAGATTACTTATAAATACTAGACTAGCTTGCACGTAAAGTTCAATAAATGCCCCAATCGATAAAAGATTTATCAAAATTAGTGTAATCATAGTCCAACTAGAGCATAGTCAAATGACATTGTGATTATGTAAGGGTCACAAAAATAGGATAGTATTGTTTTTTAAATATAAAATTTTGGTGCAAAAACTAAAAAATCCATAAATCAGGCATTTTAAGCCCAAAGTAGCTAAAAAACGATTGATATACCCTTTTTCGACCAAAAACACGCTCAAAGGTACTGAATTAATGCCTAGATATGTCAATTTAAATTTCTCAAGCCTAGTTTTAAGCGTAAATATAGAATTACAATGGCTTATATACCTATAGTTGCTTTCAAAATTCAAAAGTTTGAAATGTAAGAAGTAAAAATCAAATATGATGAAATTTCATTTAGTCTAACTCCATATTAAATAGAACAATTTAATAGATAAGCTACCAAAAAGGTAACTAAGTACGAGGCATTGCTGTTAATCATTAGTGAAATATATTTACCCAGAACAAAAAACTCTATGTTTGTATTTTGTTCAAAATAGTAGTTGTTAAATTAATAACGATATATTCCCAATATTAAGACATAACATCAAATATATAACAGATCAGAGTTGTTTTAATAACAATTATGTAGAGTTGACATAAGCGTTATAGTGTAGTAGGGTAAATGTAGTAAGTCGAATACAAAAACTTACAAAAAAAGCGGGCTCTCGACCGCGCCGTCGCTCTCATCCCGTCTAAACGGGGCAGAGCGGTCAGTCAAAGCCAACGGCGGTAAGCGCTAAATAATTTACAAAATAATGAGCACATTTACCGCCAGGCTTCCATATATTCAGTTTTTAAGCCATACTTTGCTATGGTACTTTTATTTATTCACAAAATCACGCAAATAACAGAGGAAAGATGATCAGTTCTCGCACCAATAAGCTTTTATTATTAGTCCTAATGTACGCTAGTTTCATTGTTTTTTTGTTTGCCACTGACCCTAATAAGCTAGCAATCGGCTGGTTGATAGCACCTTTTATATGGTTATTTGTAATACTATTTTTAAGCACTATATTTGTAATCGATTGGATAGGTCCCCAGGGACGCTTATACCAAAGGCGAGTAAGTCTATCCGTAATGATAGCTTTAGTACCTACATTAATATTGTTATTAGATTCCATAAACCAGCTAACTCTTAAAGACGGATTGCTAATAGCAATATTTGGGGCAATTGCCAGCTTCTATGCAGCCAAATATAAGATACAAAAATAACCGTGTCACGAGTATAATAAAAAGGTAATGGACAATGTGGATACCAATTATCAACCGGGAGTAGACTTACCAAAGCCACAATTCGAGGTGCCAACTACTAATTTACCAGAGAAAAAAAATAACAATCAACCGAAAAATGCCGAAAATGCTAGTACATCAGCTGAAAGACCACAAATTGGCCAAGCGACTGTTGCTGTAACGAGCACAGCTCCTAATCCTATATTACCTCCATTGGCACCGCCTATCCCCGTTGTTAATGTGTCTAATACACCAGCAGTCGATCTAGACACTCCCGAGTTAGCTGAAGATAATGACTTAATTGAGCAAGAGTGGGTCAACAAGGCCAAAGCGATCGTTGAACGCACAAGACAAGATCCACATCTACAAAATAAAGAGATTAATAAGTTCAAGGCAGATTACATAAAAAAGCGGTATAACCGGGAAATTAAAGTAAGCGAAGAGTAAGAATGAGTCTATTTTTAATAATTATAACTATTTTGCTGTTATTAATATGCACTGTTGGCTTTGTGCTGTATTTACATTCACGCAAGTTGTTACGTGAACAGAAGAATTTTGAACGCGGACTCAAAATGATTCCACTTCTAATACATTTACCTCCATTGAGTGAAGATACTGATGAAGCTGGTCGTGATGTACGTGACTTAATAGATGAGAACATATCAAAAGCCCAAGTTTTGTATAGTATAGTTGCTAGCACACTTAAAAAGGGTTTTAAGAGTAAATTCTATGGCCAGAGACACTTTGTATTTGAAATTGTGGGTTCGGGAGGCTTTGTTAAATATTATGCAGCAGTACCCGTTGCATTAGTAGATGTTGTTAAGCAGGCAATTATTAGTGCCTACCCGTCTGCCCAACTGGAAGAAGTAGCCGAACACAATATTTTTAGTCCCGTAGGACGAATTAGCGGAACAATAGGCGGCGAACTTACGCTCAAGGAACATTTTGCATATCCTATTGCTACTTATCAGGAGTTGAAACGCGATGCAATGCAATCACTTTTAAACGCACTCTCGACTCTTGAGAAAGAGGATGGGGCGGGTATACAGATATTATTGCGTCCTGCAGATCCATCCTGGCGAAAAAGTGCCCACGCAGTGGCTTCTAAAAAACGTAAAGGTAAAGATAGTAAAAAAGGGTTTGAGGGAGTGCTTTGGTGGCTCAAGCAGTTGTTAATGGCTTTTGTTAAGCCACCAGACGAAAAAGCAAATAAAGAAGGTGAGAAGAAAGAATTATCGTCTTTAGAGCAATCAGTCCTGGATTCTATTGACGATAAGACACGCTATCCGGCTTATGAAGTACTTATTCGTGTAATAGCATCATCTAACTCTCCTCAAAGGGCATTAGCAATTAAAAATAACATAGTTGCTGCATTCGCTTTATTCGACGCTCAAGGAAAGAATGGATTTAAATATACTGACGCCAAAGATATTGAGCAATTTGTTACGGCTTACATTTTACGTTTTTTCCCACAAGAGAATAACCAAAGTATTTTAAACTCTATTGAATTAGCGACACTATTTCATTTTCCCGATCAAAAGAATATACCTACCTCACAGCTCGAAAGACAAGCTTCAAAACAAGTTGACGGTCCTCGCAATATGTCAGATGAGGGATTGCTTCTTGGATATAACGTATTTCGTGGTGCCAAGAACCCCATTCGTTTGAGTTTAAATGATCGCCGTCGACACCTATATGCCGTTGGTCAAACAGGAGTAGGCAAATCAATCTTCTTAGAAAATTTAGCCCTACAGGACATGCTAGACGGTCGTGGCTTAGCATTTGTAGATCCACATGGTGAGACCGTAGAACGACTGGTTTCTATGGTACCCAAAGAGCGCACTGAAGACGTTATTTATTTTTCTCCAGCAGATATGGAATACCCGATGGGACTTAACTTATTTGAATTCCACTCACCGGAACAAAAAGATTTTTTGATTCAGGAAGCTATTAATATGTTGTATAAGCTTTATGACCCAATGCATCAGGGAATTATAGGCCCTCGTTATGAGCACTGGTTCCGTAATGCTGCATTGACCGTTATGGCCAATCCCGAAGGCGGAACCTTTATTGATATACCTAAGGTATTTACAGATAAACAATACGAAAACCAGCTTAAAAAATATGTTAAAGATCGAACTGTTTTGGACTTTTGGGACCGAGAAATGGCCTCCACTAGCGACTATCATAAAAGTGAAGTTCTAGGATGGTTTGTAAGTAAATTTGGTGCCTTCTTAAGCAACGAAATGATGCGAAATATCATTGGTCAAAGTAAAAGTGCTTTTAATTTACGTGATGTTATGGACAACAAAAAGATATTATTTGTGAATCTAAGTAAAGGTCGTACCGGAGAACTAAACTCTAATTTGCTGGGCATGATATTTATTATGAAGTTTCAGGCGGCTGCCATGAGCCGGGCCGATGTTCCCGAAGATCAACGTGAAGACTTCTGTTTATATGTAGATGAGTTTCAAAACTTTTCTACTGATTCGTTTGCCACAATTTTGTCAGAGGCACGAAAGTACCGTTTAAATTTAATAGTAGCTAACCAATTTACAACTCAGTTAACGGATGAAATTCGAGATGCTGTGTTTGGAAACGTGGGCTCGATAGTTTCATTTCGAGTAGGTGCTGATGCTGATGCTGATGCTCTCAGCAAGAAATTCCAACCTATTTTTGACCGCGAAGACGTGCTGCGTCTGCCTAACTACAATACAATAACTCAGATACTCATTGGCGGCGTACCAACACAACCTTTTAGTATGGCTACTATGCCTCCACTTGGTACTCCTAATCCCAAATTAGGCTTAGCACTGCGTCAACTATCGGCTGCCAAATACGGTCGACCTCAGTCAATTGTTGAGGCCGAAATATTTAAACGAATAACCACAACACCACCGCCGAAACCAACTTTCCCCCCAGCTTATGGTCAACCCGCAAACAGGCCAATTGGTTCAGCTGGGACATATCCACCTGCAGCCGGATCTATGCCTCGTCCTGCTGGTTCGGTGCCACCATCTTCAGGTTCTTCATTCTTAGATGATTGGTTAGCTAAACGACGAGCACCTGCTGCAAGTCAACCTATTGGTAATCCGGTATCTAGCCCGTCTAAAGCACCCCAGGGTTTCGCTACAATGCCATCCAGCGGATTTGTGCCACCACCTCCTGATAAACCCGACGAAAATTCGGATATAACTGCCCAAACATCGTCTCCAAGCTTATCGAATCAACCGTTTGCAGCACCAAGTGCAGTCACAATGGATCAACCTGGAAATCCATTCGGAGCACCAAATATTTCTAGTAATCAACTTGAAGATAAAGAAATATCAAGTGTGGCAAGTGAGCTTAAAACAATCTTAGATGATGAGTCAACAAATACTCCAGCACTTCATCAGAATTCTGGAGAAATTAGTTTGGGTAAAACTAGTGCAGCTACTCCGCATACCGAACATACAGTAGTCATTGATCAAGACGGTAACCTAGATAATGCACCAGATGCCCCATTATAAAAAAGAATTTAAATTATACTTATAGCATTCCACACATCAATCATTTACAAAAATCTATCTTGAATGTCGTAAATGTCGAAGTGTGAAGATAAGTAATTCAATTACTAATCCTACTAAGTAACCGCCACCAAACAGAATAAATATTACAAAGTAATTGTATGTGTAGCCAAAATGTTTGGCGCTGTAAAGCAAGTAGCTAGTTCCCGCCAAAGACACTATAGCGCCTGTTAGTAAGCCCGTAGGTCGGGCAATGGTCTTTTCTCCAACTTTGCTGAGAGTATCAATTGTGGGTGCATGTACGGCCTTACTGAGTACTTTGTTGGCGGGTGATAAATGTTTGCGAACTCGCTGAAGACTTCTATGTAGTGCTTCAATCCTTAAGTCTTTGCTAATTAAATGATGTTGAGGTGCTTTAGTAGGAGTACCGTCTCGTCTTGTTTCTGCCGCTGTCTTAGCCTCAGCTTCAATACTGTGCTTAATGGCTTCAACATTATGGTGCTCATGCTCAGAGTGTTGCTCAGAAATTTTTTCGGTTTTATGTTCCTGGGCTTCAACTTTTGGTTCATTTTCAAGATGTTCATGTCTTTCGTGTTGTGGTGAAAGTTGCTCGCTCATGTCTACATACCTCCGCTTACTGTGTAGTCTTTACGTATGATGTCTAGCTCTTGAGCCATTAACCGGCTTCGCGCAAAGAAGTAACCAACAATAACCGTGAAGCCAAAACCGATAATTAAACTTGATCCCGGACCGGTGTTAGGCAATGTTTTAGTGGTTACGGTCTCAGTAATTTTTCGAACGGAATGAGGTAGTTTAATATTTATAGTATTTCCGTATACATTAGTCATTATTAGGTCAAATGATCCGCTTTCAGGGCAGCTAGAGACAGTACTTTTCGGTGGGCAAGGTGAAGGAGTTTGAGGTATAGGATCTTTGACTTGTATTGTTATTTGGTGGGAAATAGTTGTTTTGGCCGGGATAACTTGTTGTGGCCAACTAACATTGTTGTCTTGGGAAATTGTTCCGCCATGTAAATCAGTTATTTTTGCATATTCTAATACATCAGTCAGATTCTCTACCACAGTAGTTCTGGCACCAATTTTACCTCTATTTTGAAGATATAGTGTGTAGATAATTACATCACCAGCATTGGCTGTAGTACGGTTGGCATGTTGAATATTTTGAGTGACATTCCTAGCTCTTTTAGAAGGAGTTAAACAGCTACTAACGTCCGTATCGCTCTTGGATTGCAAGCATGGCAAACACTGACTCTTTTTTGTCTGGATGCCAGGTATCAATAGGCAAACATCTATCGGTTTGGGTATCGGTTTGGGGATGGGCTTGGGAATAGGTTTGGGTGCTGGTGGAGGTACAGGCTTTGCGGGCGGAGGCGGTGGGGTAGGTTTGCCAATCTGGACCAGATTACCACAGCTAAATAGTATGTAAAAATGTACATCGAAAAAGTTGCCTACAGATAAAGCTTTGTAGGTCGAATTAGTGCCTACTCGATCCCAACTTGATAGCAAGCGCATATAAAAAGTATTTTGACCGATCTTAATAGGTACTTCGTTTGTAACTTTGCCCGTACCGACATTCACCGAACCTTGAGGTAGACGTCCCATAGAGTATAGGTTGTTACCAAAATCCTGAGCATGGATTGTGGTTACAACACTATTATTTTGCAAATTATCACAGCCAATAGCAAAATGCCCCAAAATCGTGGCAAGACCATAGGTGTTATTACGACAAAGTGTTACAAGTTGGCTAGTTGATGTAAATCCACCTGGTACTATATCGTTACCGGGTCGAGCAAATGATGGCTGGGCTGGTGAGAGAACTGCAAAAAGCTGCACAAACATAGTTAGCGCAACTAACATAAAGCCTAATCGGCGTACTGAAGTTTCTTCCTTCAAGCGCTTGGCATAGAAAGATACCTGGTTAATAAGGCTGGGGTTGAACGGCAAGCTGCTGACTAATTTATTAAACATAGTTGTTTGTTATTAAACTGCTATTGCTTATGTAACCATAAAAGCATGTGTTCATGCAAGTAATAAATTTTCGATGAGGTATTCAGATAATTGTTTACAGAAAAATACTAAAATATTCATATTAAATCGCATGTTAAATTCAAGTTCAGAGCATATCTCAATAGTCCACAAAGATTATGAAAATTAATGTCTAATATACTTGTTCAATCGTGCAAATTCACCTATAATATATCTGTAGTGATAGAGACTAAATACAGCAAGAGGGTTTATTAGTAGTGGCTAAACAAAAACCAGATATAAATAGTAAAGCTTCCGAAAAAGTTAAGGCATATGACTCTGCTCAAATTCAAGTACTTGAAGGTCTCGACCCGGTCAGAAAACGCCCAGGTATGTACATTGGTGGCACAGGTCTTGAAGGCCTATACCACTTAATTAAAGAAATTGCAGATAACTCCGTCGATGAAGCAATAGCAGGTTACGCAACGGAAGTTCAGGTAACATTGCAAGCCGATGGTGGGGTAACTGTGCGCGATAATGGTCGCGGTATACCAGTAGACAAAATGGCTAAAACAGGCAAAAGTGCACTGGAAACAGTGCTGACCGTATTGCATGCTGGTGGCAAGTTTGGTGGTGGGGCCTACAAAGTATCCGGAGGTCTACACGGTGTTGGTGTAAGTGTGGTTAACGCTTTATCGACTAAATTGAGAGCTGAAATCCACAAAGATGGTGGAGTATATGTCCAAGAGTATGAACGCGGCGTACCTTTGGCACCTATTAAAAAAATTGGTCCAGCTACAGATACGGGTACAATTATTACTTTTTATCCAGATCCAGATATATTTGAATCTGTTATTTTTGATTATGAATGGGTAGTGGATTATTTAAGACATCAAGCTTATTTGACCAAAGGCTTAAAAAGCCAAGTTATTGACGAGCGTAGCGGACAACGTTACGGCTTTTATTTTGAAGGCGGTATTCAGTCATATGTTAAACACTTAAACTTGGGTAAGGATGTGGTTGATGAAGATGTTTTCTATGTTGAAAAGCAAGTCGATCAAAGCCAAGTTGAAATAGCACTACAGTACGCCGAATCTTACACAGAAATAATAAAGCCATTCGCTAATAATGTATTTAATCCTGATGGTGGCACCCATTTAACAGGATTTCGCTCAGCTTTAACTCGTGTAGTTAACGATTACGCTCGTAAAAATGGTTTGCTAAAAGAAAAAGAAGAAAACTTAACTGGAGAGGATACCAGAGAAGGATTGACAGCTGTAATATTAGTCAAACTTCCCGATCCCCAGTTTGAAGGTCAGACTAAAAATAAACTAGGTAATCCTGAAGTTCGCGGTTACGTTGAACAAGTCTTATCCGAATACCTAACCTATTATCTAGAAGAGCATCCGGGCGTGGCCCGCAAAATTGTAAATAAAGCATTGCTTGCTGCTCGTGCTCGTAAAGCTGCTCGTGCTGCACGCGATAATATTATTCGTAAAGGTGTATTGGAAGGCTCGGGCTTGCCAGGTAAACTGGCAGATTGCTCTTCCCGTAACCCGGCTGAATCAGAATTATACATAGTAGAGGGCGATTCAGCTGGTGGTTCGGCAAAGGGTGGAAGAGATAGCAAAACTCAAGCAATTTTACCTCTTAGAGGCAAGGTGTTGAATGTGGAACGAGCTCGATTAGATCGTATGCTCGGCAATAACGAAATCGTGACAATTATTAAAGCTCTAGGTGTGGGTATTGAAGAGCAGTTCAGCATGGATGGTCTTAGGTACCATCGTATAATTATAATGACCGATGCAGATGTTGATGGCTCGCACATCAGCACATTACTGCTGACATTCTTCTTCCGTTTTATGAAACCAATTATTGATGGTGGGTATCTTTATCTGGCTAAGCCACCTCTGTTTGAACTAGTTAAGAGCGGTCGTAAATCCAGTGTATTCATTTATGATGAGGAAGAGTTAGAAAAAGTAGTATCACAGCGAATTATAGATCGACAAAAAGAGGGGATTAAGATTGATTCAGGTGAAGATCGTATAAAACAGGCCGGTTTTAGCGAGCAAAAGCGTTACAAGGGTCTTGGAGAAATGGACGCTGATCAATTATTTGAAACTACGATGAATCCTGCTCAAAGAGTACTCGTACAAGTCCGTGTTAATGATGCCGAAAAAGCGGATGCTATTTTTAATAAACTTATGGGTACAGAGGTAGAGCTGCGCAAAAACTTTATACAGACACATGCTAAGTTTGTAAAGGACCTAGACATATAATATGAGTGACGACGAGCTAAATCCAATAGAAAATAATGATGAACCAGTGGTTGAAAACCTTTCTTCTGAAGATGACGAAGTACTTGATTTAGCACATTCACGAATCGTAGAACGTCGTAAGGTAGAAAATGTCATGGAAGATAGCTACCTTCGGTATTCCATGAGTGTGATTGTGGCCAGAGCCCTTCCTGATGTTAGGGACGGACTTAAGCCTGTACATCGCCGTATCTTATATGTAATGAGTCGGATGGGCATAACTCCTGGTGGTAAAACTGTAAAAAGTGCTCAAATAGTTGGTGAAGTTATGGGTAAATTCCATCCTCATGGCGACAGTGCTATTTATGAATCAATGGTCCGAATGGCACAACCTTGGGCTATGCGTTACATGTTAGTAAATGGCCAGGGCAATTTTGGCTCAATGGACGGCGATCCAGCTGCTGCCTATAGATACACTGAGGCTAAAATGACTAATCAAGCTGAAGCTATGCTAACCGATATTGAAAGGGAAACAGTACCATTTAGAGATAATTATGATGGTACACGACAGGAACCTGAAGTTCTTCCAGCCAAGCTTCCTAATTTATTATTAAATGGTCAAATTGGAATTGCTGTTGGTATGGCCACGAATATTCCACCGCACAACTTAAGTGAAATAGTTGATGCCATCATAGTTTTGATTGATAACCCAGCAGCTACTCTTGATGATTTACTTGAATATGTCAAAGGACCTGACTTCCCAACAGGGGGCATTGTTTATGGTCTCGAGTCAATTAAAACTGCTTTTGCAACGGGTAAGGGTGGTGTTGTAGTTCGTGGCGTAGCAGATATAAGTGAGACAGCCAAGGGCAAACACCAAATTATTATTAGTGAAATACCATACGCACTTAATAAAGAAAGCTTGATTTTAAAAATTGCAGATCTCGTAAAGGATAAAAAAATTACAGGTATAAGTGATATCCGTGACGAAACTGCTCGAGGTAACGTTCAAATAGTAATTGATCTTAAAAAAGATGCGTATCCCAAGAAAATTCTTAATCAGTTGTATAAGCTCACTCCTCTGCAAACCGCTTTTCATTACAATATGCTGGCATTAATTGATGGAATACAACCACGAGTTTTAGGTCTGCAAGACATCCTACAAGAATATTTGAAGCATCGTCAAAAGGTTGTACGCAAGCGTACGGAATTTGAACTTAAAAAAGCCAAAGAGCGAGCTCATATATTAGAAGGGCTTAAAATTGCCCTTGATCACATTGATCAGGTTATTGCTACTATTCGCGCCAGCCAAACTACAGATGAAGCTCAAGAAAACTTGATCAAACAATTCAAGCTATCTGAAATACAAGCTAAAGCCATTTTGGCCATGCAACTTAGGACTTTGGCAGGATTGGAGCGTAAGAAAATTGAAGATGAACTAGCCGAACTACTTAAAACTATTGCAGGACTTGAGAAAATTTTAGCC
>CAZZAE010000028.1:0-12922 GCA_964652125.1 uncultured Candidatus Saccharibacteria bacterium | reverse complement strand
CCGAGGACACAAGGCTCTTCAAGCCTCTGCTCTACCGACTGAGCTAAAGCGCCAAACAATCTGCAGTTCTGCTATAAAAGTTTACACCATATTACCGTTGAAATCAGTTGCTCAAAAACATATTTTGGTCATATTTGGTATATTCAAGGCAATGCTTAAAAACTTAACTAGATTTGTTAAGAGCTATAAAAGCTACTTTTTTATAGTCCTGTTGGCATTATTGTTTTTAAGAGTAATAGTCCCCCAGTTAGACGACCTAAAAGAAAGCCTTAAGGCCCTAAAAACCGCAGACTTAAGTTGGATTTTAGCTGGTATCGTAATATATTTTGCAGGCATCACAACCTTTGCCTTCCAAATTGACGCTCTTGCCTTTAAACCACTCGCCTACTTGTTGACCTACAAAGTAGAAATGGCCGGGCAATTTGTTAGCAAGTTATTGCCGAGCTTTGTGGGTGTCCTAAGCCTTAACATGTACTACTTAATTAAAAAATCCCACACAGCTACGCAGGCGGCCACTGTTATGACGGCTAATGCCCTGACCAGTAGTGTCGCTTATATATTTTTGATTATTCTGGCCCTTACGCACAGTACTATATCTCTCGATAATGCCTCTTCATCAATAAATGTATCGACTAACCTGATTTTGTTTTTGATAATTTTAGTCGCGGGGCTGGCCTACTTTTTATACCGCTCTGTCGAGCTTAGGTCTAAGGCAAAAAAAATGTGGCGCGATGTAAAAACCAATATCCGCGCCTACAAGAAAAAGCCTTTGGCCCTCTTAATTAGCACAGTCTGCAATGGCCTAGGTTCGGCCGCGAACATATTTGCTATTTATGCTTCAGGGCACGCTATCGGTGTGAATATAACTTTTGCCGAAGCCCTAATAGCCTATACTTTTGGCAATATAGCCATGTCATTGGTACCGACGCCAGGTGGTATAGGTGCAGCCGAAGCCGGTATTTACTCCGGCCTGGTTTTTGCAGGTATTAACGGCGCAGACGCCATAACCGTAACTCTTCTATACAGACTAATCAGCTACTGGCTGCCAATCATTCCAGGATATTTCTTCTTTCTTGGCCTCCGTAAAAATATACTCGCCGACTTTAGCTTTAAGAAACGCTACGCTACCTAATACCAGACAACTCCTGTACTATTACTCCTAGGAACCACCTTCTTGTGAGTAAACGCAAATTACTGAAATTAAACCGGATTAGGAGTTATTTTAGTTCTTATAATTTCTTAGGTACCGTAGTTGGGCTAATCCTTCTGGACCTAAGTTTTTGGCCATCGCTTTTACCAAGAGGCTGGGTCTTGCAGGGTCTGCTTTGCGGCGTGTTGTTTTGCTTTGGCTACGGCATAGGACTGGTCTTGAGCCACTTCATAAGAAAGTTTCGACCCGGCGAACCTTCGGCTAAACAAAAGCAAAGCCTCAAGAAGTATACTTTCGTAGCTTTCGCCGTTATCTATCTTGTCGTTCTTGTAGCTGGCTTCCACTGGCAGCAGCAAGTTCGCCAGTTGGTCGGGCAACCGCCAGAATACTCATTCTCTGTAATTGGTACAACGCTGGTTGCTTTGCTTATAACAATGTTTATCCTTCTTATTTCAAGGTTAATAGTCAGTCTTTACCGCTGGCTTAGAAGGCTAATCAATAAGCATATTCCAAAACCCATCGCCTATACAGCGGCGTGGGTTATATCTGTTCTAATCGTCTTTGGTATCTTAAACGGCGTAATACTTAACGGGGTTTTTGGCGTCGTTAACGAGGCATTCAGTATAAAAAACGGTACCACCGAGGAAGGCATCGTTCAGCCTACGTCCCCGCAGCTTAGCGGGAGTAGCCAGTCATTGATAACTTGGGATAGCTTGGGTCGGCAGGGCAGAAACTTCGTAGGCCGGGCTAAAACAACCGAGCAGCTCTCAAAATTTAGTCAACAACCTGCAACTCAGCCGATTAGAATCTATTCTGGGCTTAACTCGGCATCTAGTACTAAAGACCGCGCCAACTTAGCCGTTGCTGATCTAAAACGCGCGGGCGGCTTTGATAGAAAAATTATAGAAGTTGTGACAACAACTGGAACCGGTTGGGTGGACGAGGAAGGCGTAGCCCCGGTTGAGTATATGTACAATGGCAATTCGGCTATCGTTTCCATGCAGTATTCGTATTTGCCGAGCGCCCTGTCCTTCTTGGTTGATCAAACAAAGGCCAAAGACGCCGGCCGTGAACTGTACAACGCCGTTTATAACCAGGTCTTGAATCTGCCGGCAGACAAGCGACCAAAGGTCGTGGTGTTTGGCGAAAGCCTCGGAAGCTTCGGCGGCGAGACAGCTTTTACTAATCTAGCCTCATTTAGGGCCACGTCTAACGGTGCCGTCTGGGCAGGCCCGCCAAACTTCAATATATTAAGAAAAACCGCTACAGCTGACCGCGACGCCGGCTCACCGGAGATTCTGCCTGTATTTCAGCAAGGACAGAATGTCAGGTTTGCAATTAGGCCAGCCGATTTTAATAACCCCAAAAAACCGTGGGGAGAGCCAAAAGCCGCCTATTTAGAAAATTCGTCGGACCCGATCGTCTGGTGGTCACCTTCGCTGCTCTTCAAAAAGCCCGACTGGCTGAGCGAGCCACGCGGGGCAGATGTAAGCAAAAATACGCACTGGATTCCAATTGTCACCTTCTGGACCGTCTCTGGCGACATGGTCTTTTCTACTGGTGTTCCAGATGGACACGGGCACAAATACGGCAAGATGCCGACAGACGCCTGGAGCTACGTAGCCCCGCCCGAAGGTTGGAATCAGCAAAAAACAAACGAACTAAAAGCTTTGTTAAGTAATTAGCACCAGTATGGAATTACTTAAGCTTTGGGCTAAGTATAGAATAGTTGTCTTTTTGTGCTTAATTCTTCTGGTTAGCAACCTTGTTCTTACTTCTACCGACGGTTGGCCAAGGCTATTTTCTGAAATAGTGGCATTTGCCGGCCTGTTTCTTATCTACGTTCTCGGCAAGCTAAACTTGGCTGACATTGGGCTAAACCAGAAAAATATCGTAGCTGGATTCAAATTAGGCCTAACCGTTATTGCTATGTTTTTAACGGTTTTTTTGCTGATTTACCTCTTTGACTCAACGGCATTTAAAGACCCTCGTTACCATCATAGTTTAGCTACAGCTCTCTACTCTTCCCTGGTGATATTACCCATTAAGACTATTTTGTTTGAGGAGCTGGCTTTTAGAGGCGTGCTGCTTGGCCTGCTGTTAAAACTGACTACCAGAAGGTGGGCAATCATTATGTCGTCGCTGCTATTCGGACTTTGGCATATTAAAACATCTACAGATATTCATCAGGTGAGTTTTTTGGGGCATATAACTCTTCCGGCTGTTGCCGTTGTCTTACCGGTTGTTTTGATAACTTCTTTGGCTGGGTTCCTTTTTGCCGAGCTAAGATCGCGCAGCAAGAGCCTGGCCGCACCAATTGTTGTTCATTGGTTTATAAACGGCGCAGCGACAGTCCTCGCAGCCCTTAGCTGGTCGTAAGTTCACTGAATTTTATCTGTTCAAGGACGTAATCAGATAGAACAGGCGCGTGAGTCGTGCCGCTTTTCGCCGAACCTGTAATAAAAATATTCGTTTTTCCGCCGGACTTTGTTGTCAACAACAGAGGGAGACCAGTCGGAGTTGATGGTCTAACGCAGTAATCAATATCATTAATTGAGATGTTAGCCCGTAGGTATTTATTAACTTGATCCACAAAGTGCACCCCCACTGGTCCTGCTAGCTCTCTTATCAACCGATTATCTATGTATTCTCCGGTCCAGCCGAAACCACCCGATATATGCAGCTGGCTGACATCGGGTGTGAAGTTGAGATAGGCAGATGGAGCCGGTGTAGCAATTTTGAACGGATGTTTATATCCCTGATTCGCGATAGTTACCCAGCAACCAACTATGCCTTGAACATAGTGATCCTGGTACTCCACGGGTTGTTCATGCGTAACGCCGGAGGTCCAGATAATAACCTCTCCCGCCAGTTCGTCAGCACTGCCAATGCTCGACTCCCAGTAGAACCTTACATTTTTATTTGCCTCAAGTCTGTTCAATAGATCAACCGCCAGCGATTTTACTCTAATGCTCATGCCAGGTACTACAATTTTCTTGGTATAAAGACTAGCAAATTCCTGATTGGCAGCCTCCCTAATTGCCAAGCCATCAAAGTAACGAGCTCGAAACTCAGTTTCCATCTCTAGGTCATTTTCAAAATCCGCCTTATTCTGAAAATAAACGTCTACAGTTTTGTGAGTAATAATATGCTTTTTAATGAAAGGGTATAATTTTGTAAGCTCCTCCCATTCCTTTAGTCCTCTATAGTTCAGCTGAGCATGGGCAAAGTCTAGTTCGTTCAATGTATCTAAGCCAATGTATGAACCCTCAAACCTTTCGCGCCACTCTTTTTCATTGGCTGTTAATCGTGTCTCATCTTTCAGTAGCCAGCCTGGTGTTTTATGATCTATGACATTTCTAAGAGCATTTTTATGAATTGAGTTTTCAAAGCCGATACTTTCCGAGCCTGTTATTTGCCTTGCGTCTCTGGATCCGTGAGTAACACTCCTGTGATTTATTTTACTATTCGGATGCTCTTCGGCATCGTAGATATCTAGATGTAAATCGTTATATTTTTGCGTAATTAGAAAAGCCGTAAGAAGCCCGTTTATACCAGCACCTACTACGGCCACGTCTCGTACCATGCGTCCAACTATAGCACCGCGTCCTAGTTCTACTCAGGCTTCGGGTTCCCAGAGTTCTATGCTATTACCCTCTAGGTCCTCGATCCGCGCGAAGCGGCCCATTCCCTCATACGTTTCAATGTCTCTGAGAACCTTTACCTTATTACCCCTGAGTTTTTTAAGCAGGCCCTCCAGGTCGTCTACACGGAAGTTCAGCATAAATTGCTGGGACTTCGCAAAATAGTCGCTATCAGCGGCCATAGGGGCAAAGGCCGTCGGCCCTGTTTGCTGCTCCCATTTGTTGCGGTCAATGCCCAGGTTTTTCTTATACCAACTGGCGAAAGTTTCTGGGTCCTTAGCTCTAAAAATAAACCCACCTATGCCTGTAACTTTCATTTATGATTGCCGTTTAGATACTTGCCGGCAACGCTCAATGCAAATGAGGGCAGGATGATGAAAACGCTTGCCATTAGAAGCCGCATAACTATTCTATTGAAATCTGACATATCACTATCTTTGTCGGGCATTGTTAGAACTTGTATCATGCCTAAAATACCGAAAGCGACCGAAGCACATACAAACACACGTGTAGCCATTTTTTGCATAGCTTCAGTATATCAAGCAAATGAGCCGATCTTTACTTCGCCGGCACGCTTGTACCAGGCGATGATTACGCCACTCTTTCCAACTGAACTATCCGTTAGCGTAAATGTCCTTGGCGCTGAGCCGTCGGCAAACACTTTTTTCCCCTCGCCTAAAATTAAGGGATATGTCATAAGGCGGAGTTCGTCCACCAGGTCATTCTCTAGTAACAGTTGTACTAGCTTACTACTGCCCCAGACCTGGATGTCAGGACCATCTGACTCTTTCAGCTTCTTTATATCTTCGACGGTTTCGATAAAGGTAGTGTTTTTCCAGTCCGTCTTTTTGATTGTCGAGGACAGTACGTACTTCATGCCATTGTTGATGCCAGGCCAGATGTCAGTGTGTTTCGGCCAATAATCAGCCCAGATTTCAAACGTTTTTCGACCCAACAGATACTCTACAGATTCTTTTAGCTCTTTTTTTGTTACCTTACTAACAAGGTCATCATCAAATGGTACTTGCCAACCACCAAATGCGAAACTTTCGGTCGGATCTTCCTCCGGCCCACCGGGCGCCTGCATTACCCCATCCAATGTCATGAACTCTAGTACAGCTATTTTCCTCATATCTTTATCCTAACATAAGGTAGCGTGTAATATTGAAAATTATCAATAATCATGTTATCATATGAAAATGTCAAGGAAACTTGATGGAGAAAAACCCATCCCCGAACCCGGGCCTATTACCGAGGCTGATCTCAGAGAGGCTGAATCTTTGAGTGATTTTAGCAGGCTATTGTCGCAGGCAGCTGAGTTCCAAGATCAACCTCATGCAGGGACGCGCCTTTATGATAGTTGGCGGTTCGCATTCATACACCGCCGCAAGAATGAACGGGCACATATTGCTCTAGCAAATATCGGCGTAAGTACAGAAGAACTCGAGGCCACAAATGTAGAAGCTATTGAAAGTCGTTCCAGTAACGGCCATGTCATTTATGAATCAATAGATGAGCTTATTGATGACTTAAGAGCTTACTTTATCCCAACACTACCTGAATATGACGTTGACGCTAGTGGCACCCACGTACAGTCAAATGTTGAGCGTCATGACGGTGAAGAAGCGGCACTGATTATGCAAGGCATGCAGCGCCTTTTTGGTGACGACAAAAGTCAGACCGAGCGCATCATTGACGAGCTAACTGAATGGGCAGCTGGTCAACTTGGTGATAGGCGGAATAAACACACGACACTTGAAAAGTACTTTGATAGCTTTGATGATGGATACGGCGACCCTTACAAATACCACAGCGGCTATTTGGGCGGTCATAGAATTTCTGCCAAAAAGCTATGGAGCGGTCAAATTGCCCTTAATATGCGTGGAGGCGGTTATGCATATTCTGAGAGAGGTCCAACAAAACAAATTGATGACTTTGCTGCATACGTAGGCCGAAAGGTTGTGTACGAAGATGCGGTAGTTAAATTGCAAGCCCCACTTAAAAACAATGATGTTACTTTAGGCGACATATATGAAGCCAAGCTTAAACACAATGATGAGACAGTACCCTCACAAGAGATAACTTACACAGCTGATATAAGTGGCATCGAAAGTGCGTTATCTACGCTTGGTATCGACACTGCTCGCTTCCATGAAGGTTTAAGTGATTTAAGCCAGCGTGAAGACCGAAGCACCTTTGCTAAATTCCCCCTGGAAGGTACTACTTCTATGCAAGTTGAGCCTGCCTCTACTTGGCAGATTGCTAGAGATGGAACAGTGACACTAAGTAGAACTCATAGGATGTTTGATACTGATAGTCAGCCCGGAGTCTATAAACCAGTTATTATAGTTACTTGCAAAGGCGATGATGCGGAAAAAATTATGGCTTTGCGACATGTCGGTTCGCTATTTCGTGCCTCCACTTGGTCACGCAGCGCTATTCGTCCTTTCGTCAAAGTAGATCCTGCCACATCCAGAGTGGTTGCGCTGGCAGAGGAATTTTAGCTTTTACTAATACCAATTATGCCTTTACGTGAGGAAATTTTAGCTGTCGATAGCGAGGCATCCTTAATTGCGTTTATGGGGCAGTTAGCTACCGACTTAACCGATCTCCCAGGAAGAAGTATTGAAGAGGTGACTGGCAGGTATCGTGAGTTACTCGATGAATATCCTTTTCTCAGATATCTGCTGGAGTTAATAGTCAAAGTTAATGAAAATCTTTCCCACGAGCCACCATCTATGCGTCGTGCTCGTATTCACGGAGCGGGTTTGGTTCTTACGGGTATTAAAGCCGCTGCTAACAATCAGGTTTTTGAAGGCTTAGAACCCCCGCCAGATTTAGAGTAATTTCGTAAATAGGGGTGCCCGGCGCCTGCGTCACCCCATCCAGCGAAATCATCGATATAATAACAATCTTCCTCATACACCTATCATACCAATAGTAGGAACAAGAAGTTACAGAACGACTTCAAGCAGTTCAGGAAATGTCATTCTACTATCATCATAGAAATGTTTCATGCCATGTAGTTCTTTGTATGCCGCCTTTGGTAGCGCCTTGCGCAACACTGTAACGCTATCCAAAATCTGAAGCATATCATCATCGGAATATACAATCACCAGCTCTGTACGCTCTGCCAAGTTCTTATCAATTTCAAACTTAAAAAAGTCCCACGTTTCTTCGCGATCCGTAGGGTTGAGCCACGGAGCAGCAAGTACAACTTTTGCTGGATTAACTTTTGGGTGCTCACTTAGCCAGCGTACTAGAAACCCTGCTCCACAACTATGCCCGACTAGAATCGTTTCTTCGTTTACATCGTACCGTTCGAATTCTTTACGCCACGTTGCTAAGTTCGGTGTCCAGTTATTTGGCACATCGGGTGTCGCCGCGTGTATATCTCTAATAATTAACTGTTTTTGTAGCCAAGGGATCCAGTAATAGTTGCTCGATGCCGGAAACGCCGGGTCGTAATACTGTTCTTTTGAGGGTTGACCGTGGAGAATTATAGCGTTCATCGTCCAATAATATCAAACGGCATTACTGAAAGGACTAGCAATAGCTCAAACTTTATTATAGTGAAGATGTACGAAGCGGTTTTTAAACTTTCTCAAGTCCACCAGCTTAAGTTTGCTCTTAACATCTTTAGGCAACCAGAAATTGCCTCCGCCTATTATTATCGGAGCAATGATTTGGTGGTAATCGTCGACAATACCGGCCTTTATTGCCTGAGCCGCTAGGTACGGGCCACCGATGCCGAAATCTTTGTCTGACTCTGCCACTAATTTTTTTACAATATAAGGGTCAAAGGACCGCTCAATCGTTGTATTCTCTATTGACACATCAGAAAGGGTAGTCGAATAGACTATCTTACTCGCCGCCCGCCAAATTTTGGCAAAGTCGTTCATAGCTTGGCTTGGCCCGTCCATTGGTCCGCTTGTTCCTTTAGTCGGGATATCGTCCCAGACCTTCATAGTCTGGTACATCTTGCGTCCAAATAGAAACGTACCAGTACTGCGTACATTGTCATTCACGAAAGCATGCACCTCTTCGCTTGGCGTTGCCCAGTCAAAATTGCCATTTTTATCAGCAACATAGCCATCCAGCGATGTCGTTATAAGATATATTAATTTGCCCATGAACATATTGTCTCATGACGCCATAATAGGATGAGGTTCCTGGTGAATTGAGAGATGGATTTAATTTAAGCGAAGCAGGCCAAAAGGCACTTTTAGCTCAGCCTCGCTAAGTCCGCCGTGATGGCCTTTTACCTTTAATGGTTCTTCGCCTGGATGGTGATACCAAATAGTTTTCTTACCTTTGGGAAGGACGATAATGTCGCCTATTCTTGACTCAAGGTGAGGGTGTTTGGCGGAGGCTTGCCCAAACAGCCCACTCTCCAGGGCTTTATCACTCTTTAAAAGTTCGACGTGTCCGCCAATTACCTTTTGCAATAAACTCAGGGCTTCATCTTGCTTGTTGTCTTTGATGGCTAAGAAAACTTCCCGTGGTCCGCCCCACGGTAAAATCGGTTTTCCTTGATTACTTTCTCTAAATAACTCAGAAAGGCCCCTAATACCATCAAGATAAATTGTTTCTTTAGGGTCTATATTTATCTGGCCGTGATCTGCAGATATGACAAATAATGTGTTTTTTATACTGCTTGCATTAGCAAAAAACTCTTCAAGGGCAGTAAAGTACTGTTCGACAACTTGCTTGTACTCACTACTGCCTGGGCCAAATTCATGGCCGGCTCCATCTATCGCATCCAGATATACAAAGTTGTAGCTTGGCTTTGCTTGTGGCTTTGCTAACTCACTAGACAGGTTGGCGAAAAGGCCACTTACATTTTCGTGTGGCACTAGCTGGCTTCCTTTGTAAGCAACTTTTGTATATACGCTTTGAACGTAGCCTTCGGGAATAAAAGTTCTGGTTTTTATACCTTGTTTTTCAAATTGTTCGTATGTTGTTGGATTGCGCAAAAGTATTGGCGGGCTTGCACCAATTTTGAGTAGAGAGTCCCTCTCATCACTGCCCATAGCAGCAAAAGGTAAAGTGGCGATAATCTTGTCAATTTCCTCAACGTATAACCACCAGTCGATAAGACCGTGTTGGGCAGGCGATAGGCCGTTAGTGTGCAGAGTATTAAGAGCCACGGGCGTACTTGATGGAAATACGCTGTCAAGCTTACTAAGGTAACCCCTTTGTTCGAATCTTTGCAGTGCTTTGTGTTTTACTTTGTACGTTTCCCACTGATTTGCCCCAAAACCATCAACAAGAAAGAAAATGATATCTTTGACTTCACTCAGACTCACTTTGTCTACGACACTGTGAGTTAGCGGACTGTCTTTGTCGTTTAAGAGGGTGCCTTGAAAAAAGGCAGGTAATTGAGCAATGCAGGCCCCGTTATAATCCGGTATTTGGATTTTTGCTCCCGCATGTGACTTCATATGCGCTGACATAGCCTAAATATAACAAAAATAGCCTAGTGGAGCTGCGCAAACGGAAGTTATAGAACAAGGTACAGAGCATTATTGCTGAGGTTATAACGATGCTTCCGGAATTACTAGGTAGCCTGACGTATAATAATCTCATCGACGATATATCCGGTGAAAACACAATGAATCACAAAACGACTATGTCACCAGAGCTAACAAAAGTTATGCAGTTAGCTGAACAAGCCGGTGAAATCCTTAAGAAATATCACGGCACTAACCTTAATGTGGATTACAAAAGAGACGAATTTGACCCTGTAACCATAGCTGATAGACAGTCAGACGATCTACTACGCAAAGGTATCAGTAAAGAATTCCCCAATGATCAAATTTTGAGCGAAGAGAATCCCTTGCAGCCAAGTTCCTACGAGGGTCGTGTTTGGATGGTAGACCCGCTCGATGATACCAAAGGCTTTGTTGCTGGACGAGATACTCCTGGGGTAATGATAGGGCTATCTGAACAAGGTAAGCCCATCCTTGGTGTGGTGTATTTACCATTCCGTAATGAATGGTATTACGGCGAGGCTGGCAAAGAGGCGTTCAGAGTTAAGGACGGCGTAACTAAGCAACTCCGAGTACGTCCTACTACTGATATTTCTGAGTCGGTTTTAGTAGGTCGCAATATATTGCAGGGCGATGTTCGTCCTCTTGATAAGGCTATTGCTAAACTTGGCTTCAAAACCTCGCTTCCAGAAGGGTGTCTTGGCGCTGAAATCGGGCTGATAGCAGCAGGAGAAGCCGACGCCTTTATACAGACTAGTACGAAAGCTGGAAAATGGGATACCTTAGCCGCACAAACTATCCTAACTGAGGCCGGCGGTGTCATATGCGATATAGACGGCAAGGAGCTTGACTACACTAAGCCGGACAGTGGCTGGGACAGATACGTTGTGGCGACCGCTACGCCCGAGCTATTACAAAAAATTCTCAGTAGGCTGAAAGAAATTAACGAAGCAACACCTACACCTGAAGCGAAACCCCTATAGCTTTACTTTGACCCAGTGTCTTAGAGCTATTGGGCGGTCTGCAAACAGACCTTGTAGATTTTCTTTTTTAGCCTCAACCTGTTGCTCGGGATTATGAAGGTGAGTTGTCAATACATCACTGGCGGCACGTGGACGATAATCGACAGTCGGATAGCCCATAAAATTACCGCCACTAATTGGTTGACCCAGAAGATAGATACCAAGGGCTTGATGAATTGGTGGATATACTCTGGATTTACCATCTATGCCGGTAGGATCTACTTCAACAGTGTGTTTTACAAAATGAGCGGCAAGCATGTAATAGCCATTTTCACGGGTTTCTACAAAATCTCCTCTGAAATTTTCACCATGACCTTGTAAACGAGCCAGGCCTTTATCTGCTAGATGCTCTGGCAAGTATTAGCCCGCCAACAAAAAAGGCTCGCATATCCTCTGGAATATGCGAAAAAGTCGCCACTGAGCCGGGGACGTATTCGGTACGCTCACTACTACGTATCCAATCCTCTGCCTCACGAAGCACCTCCTGTGGCTCTAATCTAGTATTGTCGCCAGATGAAATTTGTAATTTACCGAATATTACTTGGTCGTCGCCGGCAGCGAGTCTGCCCGCGTCCTCTTCGTACCCAGAATGTGCAGTTACAGCCCATACAGAACCACCACCGTAGCTGCCACCTTCTATAACTACAGGGGCAAGCAATAGGTCATCAGGATTTGCATGAATTGAAATACCAAATAAAGGAAGAAGTTCCGGCTTCAATCGCCTTCTTATAAATTCTTCTGGTATAGCAAAATCTCTTTCTATAGTTGTATTTGCCATAATAAACTCCCAACAAACAGAACTCTTGTAATATTATACCACTAAATAGATTGTACTTCAATACTGGTGCGGGCGATGAGACTCTAACTCACGGCCTCTTCCTTGGCAAGGAAGCGCTCTAAACAACTGAGCTACGCCCGCGCTGGAAAAATTGTACCAAGTTGAGCTTGTTAATAGCAAAGTTACAGGATAGAGCTATTGACGGAAGTAGTGCTAAATGATATAGTTTAGATTATGAACTTTGGAAATAATCGTCTTTCTCTAGCGACACATGAGATAAATATCCTTTTCGGGCAGGCTGGACTTAGGCCGTCTGAGCTCCCCGACGAGCCATCAATTGATTGGGAGACTATTAAACCCTTGCTGCATCGCATCCAAGCCACAAGCAACCGCACAAATCTTGAGGTGATGCGTCGTACTAGTGGCGTTGACGATGTTAATTTCGGCGCAGCCGAGCCTGTAACTACTATTAAACTAGGTGAGGAAGGTGACGAGAGCGTAAGAGAAGTACCAAGGGCTCTAGGAGTGCTGGCAAGACGAGCTCTAGCACATGAACGGGCTGTTGCTAAACGATCGTTGCTACCAGGATATAGATCAGGGTCTATTGCTGTCCGACAAAGGCTGGCAGACGAATTCGAAGCGCTTATTTCTGACCCTAGAAATGTGGTTTTGGAAGTCTACTGCCCTGAATATGATTTAGAATCTGATGTTGAAGCTGGAGAACCACAAGAATAAAGAGCTAGTGTTAGCTCCGTTCTTGTTTAGATCAGATCTGGTGGGAGAGGAGGGACTCGAACCCTCAAGGCTTATTCAGCCAACGGATTTTAAGTCCGTCG
>CAZZAE010000027.1:0-13112 GCA_964652125.1 uncultured Candidatus Saccharibacteria bacterium | reverse complement strand
GCTTTTTTCGTTTGTTTTATTTGTTAATACGTTCTTGTGTACTCAGTATAGGTAGTGCTTATCCTAATGTCAATACCACTATATATTGTGTTTTTTACCATTATTTGACCCTTTGAGTATCTACTTGCCTATCTTGATAAGTTGTACGTCAAAGACCAAATCGGCGTTAGCTGGAATTCCTGAATTTGGCGGTGGAGAGGCGCCATAAGCTTCGGCAGCTGGGATCAACAACCGTCTTGTGCCTCCAATTTTCATACCAGGAATACCATCCACCCAGCCTTTAATAACTTGATTAAGCGGAAATGAAACTGGCTGGCCTGAGTCGAGTGAACTTTGGAAGATTATGCCGGTTTCCGCAACTGCACCAGTGTAGTGAACTGTTACGGTATCGCCAGACTTAACTTCCGCCCCAGTGCCAGGAGTAAGGTCAATTTTTTGAAGTGAATCTATCTTACTCAGTGGAGTGAAGTTTTTTAATTTAGTACCTTGCAATTTGCCCTCCTTAGATTGGTTTTGTAATGTTTGAGTTTGTGCCTTGCTTTGGCGGCTTTGTTGATGTGCCTGCCATATTACTAAAAGGCTAAACCCAAGTGAAGTAACTAAAAACAGAGCCGCTATTACTAATGCTCCAATTCTTGCAACAATCTTACCCATTTAACTCCTTGGCTATTAATGTTATGCCAGTATAACGTATTTAGGCTTAAGAATGTAGCTTAAGCGGTTTAGTTGGCCAACCATTCTTAATACCATTTAAAATAGCTTCTTTAAGTAACGGCGATAGCAGATTTGCTTTTGGTAAATCTGACAGAGGGATCCACATAGGTGTATATAAGTTTTTACCCTTGGCATGTATAGCAGCTTCGTCAGAATCATCCGACAACCGGGGGGTACCGCTTACGTATTCACATAAATAGATGTACTGGGTACCGTACATTTCTCCCGCATCTTCAATGAACACAAGTTGTGGATTTTTTATTTTAAGTGTTGTTTCTTCGTCGATTTCTCGGACTAAAGACTGGAGGGCTGTTTCACCGAAATCTACGCCTCCACCGATTAAAGTAAAATATATTTTCCCAAATTTATTACGGTTCATGACCAGCATTTGGTCATTGTTAATAATTATTGCTCTAACTGCTTTACGCATAAATTAATACTACCCTGCAATTTCATATTCTTTAAGCTTCTTTTTATTAGCATCAGTTTTTCCGTGCTGCAACTTTAGCAGCTGGTCGTAAATACCACCGCTATTCGCTAACTTCTCTGGAGTGCCAATTTCATTAACCTGTCCTTTTTGAAGCGTGATAATTTCATCAACATGCTGAATAGTAGATAAACGGTGGGCAATAATTAGGGTGGTACGCCCCTTCATAAGTCTTTCTAGAGCTTCTTGAACCATAGCTTCGCTTTTACTATCTAAACTGCTGGTAGCTTCGTCCAACACTAAAATTGGAGCATCTTTTAACAAAGCTCTGGCGATTGCAATTCTTTGTTTTTGTCCACCGCTTAGTTTAAGTCCCCTCTCACCAATTTCGGTTTCATAGCCAAGTTCAAACTTGTCTATAAACTCATGGGCATTGGCTGCCTTTGCTGCTTGGGTAACTTGGGCTTTAGATGCCCGAGGATTGGCGTAAGCAATGTTTTCATGAACGGTGCCACTAAACAAGGCCGCATCTTGAAAGACAACGCCAATTTGAGAACGCAAACTCTCTTGGGTGACATCAGAAATATCCTGTCCATCAATTAAAATTCTGCCTTCTTGAGGTTCATAAAGTCTGAGTAACAAATTAGTAATTGTAGTCTTTCCCTCGCCACTCTCCCCGACAAGCGCTACTTTACTGTCGGGTTTAACGACAAAACTTAGATTCTTTAAGACCTGACTGTCACCGTAAGAGAACGTAACGTTTTCATAAATTATTTCACCTTTTGACACTTTGAGCGGCTGTGCGTCTTTACTATCTGCAATCTCTGGTTTTTGATCCATGGCTTCAAAATAGTCTTTGCTGTTAGCAATGGCTCGTTGAGTTCTATCGACCAAAAAGCTAATGCTAAAGATAGGAATTCTAATTAGTAGTGAATATTGAATTAGAAGTACCATGACACCAAGGGTATAGTGACCTCGAGCGGTTTCAACAAAAATATACATAAATACAGCAAAGAATATTAGAGCTAGTACCGATCGGCGGGCAACATCTTGATTGTGCCAATATTTACTTTGTGGTTTGGTGGTGTTTACAGCTTTTTGTAAACGGTTGTTGAAAAATTTAAGTTCTCTAGTTTCTTGAATAAAGCTCTTCACAACTTTGATTTGTAAAACGCTTTCAGCAAAACGGCCACTAGCAATATCTATATCTTGATTTATCTTTTTTTGATAATTTTGCCATTTATTACTGGTTTTGGCTGTCATCCAAATAAATACCGGATAAAGAAGTAGAAGCATCAGGGCAACCGGCCATGAATAATACGCAACTATAATAAGTGTAAAGACGGTGCTAAATATAAACTGCAAGAAGTTGTTACTAAATATTTGGACAAAATCTCCAATGTCTTGGATGCCGCGGTTCATACGGTTAATAATGGTACCTGTTAACTCGGTATCGAAATACGTCTGCGGCAAACTCATCAAATGTTGATAATAACTTGCACTCATAAATTGTTTTAATTTAATGGCTAGTAAATCACCTAAATAACCACCAATGTTACTGAACACTGTTTGACCTATATCAGTTAGAAAAATTAAGGCGGCAAACAAAGCCACTAGTTTAACGTTGGCATGTCCACCGCCAGCCAGTTTAGTAATTTGATCAATGGCACCCTTAGTAAATAATGGAACCAATTGGCTCATGGCGGCCAGTAAAATGGTAAATATTGCAATGGCAATGTAGTAACGCCAAAGAGAACTGGTGTATTTAATTATTCGCCAAATGTACTTCATAGTTATAAACTCACTTTTAAGAAGCTTAACATGTTAAGCATGTATTTTACAAGCGCTCTGCACCGAACTTAACTTTGGCAGCTTCAGCAACTTTGTCCAAGCTCAAGTTCACCTCTTCAGCCGTTAATGTGCGCTCGTAACTAGCAATTGTGAAACGAAGAGTTATATGTTTGTGATCCTTGTCTTGCTCGCCACGGTATATATCAAGGGGCGCGAACCAAAAAGCCGATTTAGCTGGAGTCTGAACATTTTGTTGCATAAAATCAAATACTTGGCTGAAAGTCATATCTGCTGGAACCTTTAGTGATATATCTTGTTCTACCTTTGGGAAGCGAGGCAGAGCGACATATCTCAAAGATTGATTTTGCAGTTTAAGTAACTGCTTGATATCGATCTCAAAACCGGCAATAAACCTGGGCAGTTTAAGTTTTTTACGGACTGAGGTCCTAAACTCACCAAGCTCACCAATAAACTCACCACTCGGAGTTTTGACGATAGAGCTTCTAAGTTTTTCAAACGGTGCGATAGCGGCTTGGCTAATACCCTGTTTGGGTTCGTGATGAACTGCCGATTCGTATATTGGACTCGTGACACCCAGCTCAGCTAGTAAACTGGTAAGAAATTGCTTAGCTTGAAAATAGGCTGCACCTTCGAACTTCTGCTTAGAAATTTTATCGTCAGCTGCAAAAATCAGCGCTAAACGATGATCTTCTATCGGTAGTTTGTCATCAGCGATTAAGTCCTTAGCGTGGACCGGATTCATTTCAAACAATGCGAATTCAGAGAAGCCTTGTTTGATATTAGCGTGCACTTTTTCTAGTAAACTTGGAATTAAACTCAGTCGATAATATTGCAATTCGGGACTGAGTGCATTGGATAACTCAAAAGCATTGTCTTTGTTTTGACCTACCTTATCTAGTAAATCTCCATGGACAAAGCTGTAAGTTAAGACTTCATTGGCTCCAGCACTACTTAGGTTCCTTCGAATAATACTTTTAATAGCTAGCATGGCATTTAATTTGGATGGATCTATTGATCGCGTAGGCAATTTGAGTGGCAAGTGATCATAGCCATACAACCGCCCAACTTCCTCAACTACGTCCTCAGGGATTTCTATGTCAGTACGCCAGAATGGTACCGTGACCTTGAGTTCATCAGCATTGACTTGAACATTAAATTCTACGTTAGTTAGTATCTTTGCCATTTCATCTGCTGATAGCTCAAGACCCAACCGATCGTTGATAAAGTTGGCATTTGTAATAACAGGATTTGGCAAGGTGAATTCACCATGAATGTCATTAATACTACTGGCTTGCTGAGCGCCAGATTGTTCGTAAATTAGTTTCATGGCATGAGCTAGTATTTTATCGTTTTGCAAGGGGCTTTGGCCTTTCGTAAAACGCGTCACAGCATCCGTAAAAAGACCATATTGCATAGCTGTACGCCTGATGTTGTACATGTCAAAGGTTGCACATTCTAAAACTATATTTTTAGTATTTGAGTCTACTTCAGTATCAGCTCCGCCCATCACACCACCTATACCAACTGGTACATCGTGGCTAGTAATTAAAACCGTCGACTCATCTTGAAGTTCTAAAGCGCGATTTCCTATCAAATTGAGTTTTTCACCTTTGCGCGATAACCTGGTTTCCAGTGATAAGCTTGGTTGTTTACTAACGATTAAAAGTTTATCAGCATCATAGGCGTGCAAAGGTTGACCAGTGAGATGCATTATATAGTTAGTAATATCGACAATGTTATTGATGGGCTTGCTGCCAACTCGGCTGAGGTAACTCTGAAGCCAAAGCGGGCTAGGTTTGACAGCCACATCTTTTAAAACTACCGCCATAAAATGTGGAACTAGCTTATAATCTTGAACTTTTACTTCCAAAGATTGGGACAGGGAATCTGGATTTTGGATATTTGATTCAAGACCTGCCATGTACCAATCGGGACTCTTAAATGCAAGTTGTTGAATACCAGCCACCTCGCGGGCGACACCTAGTATGCCAAAACAATCTGGCCGATGAGTAAACATCTTGTTCTCGATGTCTATTACCACATCATCAAGCCACAAAGCCGTTACAAGAGAATCGCCAATTTTTGTTCCAGACTTAATTTCATTTTCATGAATCTCCAATATACCGCTATGGTCTTCACTAATACCAAGCTCATGTGAGCTGGCCAACATACCATGGCTAGTCTGACCGCGGATGTTGCGAGCCTCTAGTACTAGTGGTTCTTTTCCTAATGTACTAGGCACGGTTTCACCGGGTGGAATCCAGACTGCTAGCATTCCTTCATGTACGTTTGGAGCACCACAAACTACCTGAACATGGCCATTGGCATCTCTTTCAACATCCCCGACTTTACCTCCGTCATCTATTATGCAAACAGATAATTTATCGGCATCACCATGTGGTTGACAACTTATAACCTTAACGATGACGATACCTCTATATCGTGGAGCCAAATCTATGACTTCTTCGACTGCCCCTAATTGGGCACCGATTTTATCAATCAATTTATCTTGTCCCAACTCGGTAAGGTTCACATTGCTGTAGTGCTGAGCCCATTTTAAACTTACTTTCATTTGAATTGCCTCAAAAAGTCTAATTTGCCAGCTTCAAAATGACGGACATCTTCGATGTTATATTTCATCATTACTAATCTATCTAATCCCATACCACCTGCAAATCCAGTGTAGACATCTGGATTAATCCCGCCTTCTTTTAGGACATTAGGATGAACCATCCCCATTCCAAGTAATTCAATCCAACCGCTATAACCACAAATATTACAACCTTGCTTCTTACAGAATGGACAGCTAAGAGCTAGTTCAAAACTTGGTTCTGTAAATGGGAAATAAAAAGGCTGACTCTTAACTTCTATATCTTGTTGATAATATTCACTCAAAAAAGTTTTAAATGTAGCTACCATATTGCCAGCATTGATGTTTTTATCGACATATATTATTTCTACTTGATAAAACGTATGCTCATGTCTGGCGTCAACATCTTCGTTTCGAAAAGTCCGTCCAGCATAGACTGCATTAATGGGTTTACCATTTTCAAGATTAGCTTTGAACTTCTTAAGCAATCGGTTTTGCATTATGCTGGCGTGGGCTGGAGCAACTAATCCATCAGTGGTGATAAAGCTATCGTAATCATCCCTAGCCGGGTGACCTGGAGGGAAGTTCAAACTAGTAAACATGTGATAATCATCATCAATTTGACGAGATTCAACCGCCGTAAAACCCATTCGGCCGAAAATATCAACTACTGTTTCAAGTTCAGTCATTAGAGGGTGTCGGCTGCCCGTTTCACTTGTCAGAAGTTGCGGCCTTTTGTGGGCAGGTGTGTTGATATCAAATGGTGCAGTTACATCAATTGGTTCGATTATTTCATCAGCCTCCTCGTGTTGAGTGGCCATTTGCTCCAGTTCGGACTTTAATTGATTGATCTCTTTACCGAAACTTGCTCTTTGATCCTCGGGCATAGTTGGAAGTTGAGCATAGAGCGCTTTGAGCTCAGTCGATCGTAGAACCGACTGTTTATCTTTAGTCTCAGCCAACCGCTGCTTTAATATTTCAGCAACTTGGGCGATATTTTCATTATCATAACTCATACTTGCCTTTGATTATACCAAACTGTTGACGCTTAACTCCTAAGTCTAGTTAATAATTTAACAACAAGCAGTTTTGATTATGTAGTTTATAATGGAATTAAACATAGAGGGGTTAGCCTATGCCGGAGATGGTAGATAGAGAAGTTCACGAGGCATGTGCCGCAGTAGTTGTTTCTTCGATAGATCTACCAGCATCATTTTTAGCATATCAAGGTCTAGCAGCCTTACAACTTCGCGGTGAAGAAGCATCTGGAATGTCTACTAATAGTGATACATTGAGTACCCATCGAAGTTTAGGGCGAGTTGATAATGTTTATAACAAAAAAATTCTAAGAAGAAAGTTAAAAGGCAGTACCGCAGTCGGCCACAATCGTTACTCAACTTCTGGTAATCGTAAGCGGCATTTACAACCAGTTGATGATCATAATCTAGCTTACGCCTTTGCGGAAAACGGTAATAATCCAGAGCCAGAACCATTAGCCGAAGAAATACATAGTCGTGGTTTAAACCCAAATGGAATGAACGATTCAGAGATGCGCGGAAGTTTAATTGCGAGTGAAATTCGGGCTGGATATGAAGGCTTGGAAGCCGTTAAGCGTTTATATTCACGTTTAGGCGGAGCATCTTTTACTGTTTTCATGCAAGGGCCAACTGCTTTCGCATTAAAAGACTCTCACGGAGTAAAGCCTGGAGTACTTGGACGACTACCTGATGGAGGCTATATGGCCGCTTCGGAAACTTCAGCTCTTGACACTGTCGGTGCAGAAGTTATTCGCGAAATCGGAGCTGGTGAAATGGTAATGATGGAAGGCAAATATCATGAGTTCGTCCAGTTAGGAGAAAAAAGAGATTCAATGCTAGATATCTTTGAAATTCTCTACTTCTCATCACCAGACAGCATGCAATTCGGAGAATATATTGCTGAGTATCGGACTAGGCTAGGTGAACAACTAGCAGTAGAGCACCCTATTGAAAGTGATATTGTAATTCCAGTGCCAACTTCTGGAATTTTTGCCGGCGAAGGTTATGCTGATACTTTAGGAATCCCTCGACCAACATCATTAATGAAAAACCGATATATCCAAAGAACTTTTATATTACCCGAGCAGCTGAGGAACAAAGCTTTGCTTAATAAAATAAGGCCTATACCGAGCAGAGTTAGAGGCAAAGAAGTGACTGTCGTAGATGATACAAAAGTACGTGGCAGTACTATGAAAGTATTAGTAGAAAAGCTCAAAGTAGCCGGAGCTAACAAAGTTAACGTTCTTATCGCTTCTCCCCCAGTGGTATATCCTGACTTCTATGGAATCGACACAAAATCGCAAGATGAACTTATAGCTGCTAACTTGAGCATGGAGGAGATGAGAGATAATATTGACGCAGATTATTTAGGCTATTTATCAATGGCTGGGATGCTCAAAGCACTTAATATACCCGCCGAAAAATTGAATCTTTCATGCTTTACTGGAGAGTACCCAATTAAAATCGGTAAAAGAGATTTAGAGATCAGGCAACCTAAAACTAAGCCTCTCTAAGTTACAATATATCCATGGCACAATTTAGTTTCGATATTGTCAGCGAATACGATAAAGCTGAAATGAACAATGTCTTTGATCAAACTCAACGCGAAATCTCTACGCGCTATGATTTTAAAGGTACTCCTGCCGAATTAGAATGGTTGGATGACAGAGATGGTTTCAAGGTTACAGGTAATGGTGAGTGGCAGATTGATGCCATACTGGATATAGTTCGTAAGAAAATGGCTAACCGTGGACAGAGTCAAAAAGTTCTAGATACATCAGCTGTAGCAGATAATAGCAATCTTAAGTCGGTTAAAAAAGTACCTTTTAGATACGGGTTAGACCAGGATAAAGCAAAGAAAATCACGAGCTTAATTAGGGATAAATTTCCTAAAGTTAAGACGCTAATTCAGGGCGACGCCGTCAGAGTAATGAGTCCTGCCAAAGATGACTTACAAGCTATTATGCAACTTCTTAAAGTTCAAGACTTCGATTTCCATGTCAGTTTCACAAACTACCGTTAAGGACATGATTGACATTATTTAAGAAAGTCATAAAATCAGGCTTAGGAGAATAAAAAGAAAAATGGCCAAAAAATCAAAAACTTGGTCTCCTAAATCTAAACTTAAGCTTAATCGCTGGCAATTATTCGTTGTGGTACTACTTGTAGGAGTTGCGGGTGTTATTACTTTGAAATTGACTAGGGCCTCTTCATATTGGGCTAATGCCGCAAGCTTTTATGGCTGCCCCTTAAATGGCTACGGTGTACCATCACAAACACTTAGTTATGGTAGTAGCAGTAGTGGTCCATGCGTAAAACTACTGCAAGCTTCTCTAAATATTGACTCAGGCTTTTTGATTAAGATTGATGGCAGTTTTGGTAATATTACTGAGCTTGGAACTATCTTGTTTCAAAGGTCGGCTGGAATTAGTCCGGCAAATGGAGTGGTTAACTCCAATACATGGGCTAAGCTGGGAACTATTTATAATCAGATCGTACCGAATTTAAAATCTGGGGGTACGTGGAAAGCTAATTCAACGCTGTTTGGCCATTGTTGCACTTTATTAACTAGTGGCCAGTATCGTTTAGACGGAAAAGACGTTAATTTAACGGTTAACGAATGGTTTAATGGTGCTACAACAACCCACTTTGTTCAGTACGGTCCATATCAGACATTAGCAGTTTTACCTGGTCAAAAAGGTCTGGATGTTTGTTACGACTATGCCGCATACAATCTTGCCTTGACGGCCAATCAAACTACTGGTTATCTGAGTGTTTACACCGACACAGCTTATAATAGCCCGACTGATGGAACGATCCGTATCGGTAGCGTAACTCATAATGTTGCTTTTGATAAAACTATCTATGTATCTTGGGATAATTATAGTCATCTAATGCGATCACATTGTACTAACTTCCCTATGACAGTCGGCGTATATCCAAAAATGGAATTCAGATTAAAAGTAAACGGTTCATATGTTTCAACTGGAGTCAGCTCCGATAATGGTGGAATGTTGGATCTTTATCGTACTCGTGTTATTGCGTACTGATTAGCAAAATATTATATCTATACTATTTTAGATCCACGTGATGTATTTGTGCCAATGACATGCTGCAGAGTGTCTTCACCTGGAGGTAGAGTATTCAAATGAGCAATTATTTCTCTTTCAGTTGATGTCATAATTCTAGGAAAGCGTTTTTTAACTCCTGTATTGACTCCCAGGGCGCTAGCACCAGCCTGAATAAGTCTTAGGGCTTGACCTGCTTCACCCACGCCTATCCCACCAACCCCAATAATGTCACCTCCAGTAGCTTCGTATACATAGCGGACGGCGTCTTCCGACATTTGCTGGAATTCTCTGTCACCACCTGCCAAGGCCCCTCTAAGGTGTCCGGCATTATATCTGTCTTTTATATGTTGCTTACCCGTACTATTGATAAGTTCCATAATAACGTCAAATTCTGTAATAAGATCACAATATATATCTAGACGACGTTCACCACCGTCTCCGTCACCTTTGTAGATTATATCGAGATCTGGTGCAGCGGTTTTTGCTGCTTCAACATTTCTCCTAACGAAGTCTGGGTCATCTTGGGAATTTCTCATATTATCAGTATTAAATGACGATAGACCAAGACTTATTGCATCCGCTACTGAAGCTACTTTTTTCACAGTTTGGCCCAGCCAATGAGCAATTTGGTGAACATTTTCAGCTTCATACATTTCCTGATTCATTGTTACTTGAACTATTACTGGCATGCCGTCAGGAGCACCAATTAAACCAGTGTCTCGTTGTTTGCCTAAGTTATAAACGGCTTTATTCCACCTAACAGAAGAAAATCCAAAACTGTTTATAGACTTATCTCTACCATGATCTCCCAGGCTTTTATCAAATGTATATAGCCGGGGCATAGATTTCCCGGGTTGTCCCCATAGATTTACAGCTCCAGCTGTAACATGCCTGGCACCTAGTGCATCCCATGCGATCATGGTCTTCCCTGGCTTATCCCAACCAGGGGCTAATCCTATAGGACCCTCCAATTCAAGACTACCTATGCTTGTTGCCAAGCGTTCATCAACTATTGGTCCTCCTGAGGCTTTGGTAAGCGCCCATCGCCCTATTTCAGATTTTTGGACTTGGCTTAGTCCAAGTTCAACAGCTTTTTTTAGTCCTTCGTGACGCCAAATATCTCCCACCTGTTCAAAACTCTCTTTTAGATGTCTAGCAGATTCGTGCATAAGTGTTATATCTGGCGACTCTATCATAACGCTTTTTCTCCGTGAAATTAAGTTGATATATCCGCCAGTATGTGATCAACTTAAATAATCGTAAATTTGACGACGATAAATGTCGTCACGAGGTAATCAATGGTCAAAGTAAGCGATCTAAAAACAGAACTTAAAAAGTTTGGACTAACTTCAAACCAGGCCAGAATTTACCTACTGCTGGTAACTCATCAAGAGTTGCGAATTCAAGAAATAGCAAAGTTAGCACAAATTCCACGTAGTTCTGTTTATGACAGCCTTAAAGGACTATTTGAACTGGGAATTGCTGAAGAAATTATTGAAGATAATTTTAAGAAAATTAGACCGCATTCTGTAGGATCTATGCATCACGGATTAGATGAAAAAATGTTAGAAATGCAAAGATTAAAAAACGATTTAAAAGAACTGGAAGAAGCGATTACCCTAACGGCCCCTGAAGATTCACTAAGCAAAGCAATAGTACATTATTATAAGGGACGGTCTGGTGCCAGACAGCTTTATTGGAATACTCTTAAATCAAAAGATACTGTTTACGTCTGTAGTGATTGGGGACGAGGTCGCTACGTTGGTATGAAGTTTTATGAAAATTTTGTTGCAGAATCTCGTCGTCGAGAAATAATGGAGAAAGTTCTCATAAACCCGACTAAATATAACTTAGAGTCAATTAGAGAATACACATATCCAGGATCACCAATATCAAGAACCAAACTTGATGATATCAGGGCTTTGGATGAAAATATTATCCAAATTAAAGGCGATTCGCTAATGTATGACAACATTTATTCTCACGTTTACTTAAAGTCAGTTGAAATAAATGGATTTGAAATTGAAAGTGAACACTTTACGCTAAATCAACGTTCTATATTTGAAACTCTTTGGGAAATTGCCCAACCCATCAAAACTCTGCTTTAGTATCCACTATATAAGGTCCAAATCACCTCTGATTACTTGTCTTGTTTTGCCAACGACTGCGCCATTTTCTATTACCTTGATGCCGCTTATTTGCATTTCAACGACTTTACCCATGGCCATCATCCCAATATAGGGACTCCAACCCGCGCCAGAAACTACTTGGGTATCTTCGTTTTCAATTCTGTATATTTCCATGTCCCACTTTACATATGATTTTTGATCAATAATTAGCTGCATACTATCTGACGGTACATCAGAGTAAACTTCAACTAAGCGATCTAAACTTATCCTACCGATGTGGACCTGCCAAAACATGGCTGAAGCTGCATGTTCAATGCTTGGTAGGCCACAACAACGAGTGCCATGATTTTCGTCAGAGCAAGTCGGATTGCTTTCAATAGCCACCATTTTGGCTCCTTTCGTGTGCGGAGCATGGTCTGTCTCAAGTTCTTGTATACGTCCATCTACCAATGCTGCAAAGAGTTCGTCGGCTTCAGCCTGATCAACTAGAGGTGGTTGCATATCAGCATAAGAACTTCGAGTATGCAGATCATTGGAATTGAGCAATATATGATGGGGGCAGACTGCTGACCTAACATCCAAACCTTTATCTCTAGCTTCATTTACGGCGTTAACTTGATCCATTTTGTTAACATGAGCAAGTCTGACTCTTAAACCTCTATCTTGGGCAGCATGCCCAATAAAATCTCGGTAATTGTCTTGCCCGGAGTGAAAAACTATTAGTTTTTTTGGGTCTACTTTTAATATTTTATCGAGGACTTCGTCAAACTCGTGGGCTTCATAGTCATTCTTCCTATTAATATTTGTTGTCGGCCCACCGTAAGCTTTTATGGTCAAACTTTTTGGAATCATTAGATGGAATTGATCAATATTGTCGTATTCGGGCTGGATCCCAGCCGCAGTTCCAACGTGACAATGAGCATCTCTACTAATTATGGTATGTTTGTTCTCGACGGCTTCAATATTGCTGGTTGGTTGAGGAGAATTATTAGACATATCGTTTACTGCAGCCACACCACCACGAATAGCTGCTAATGTTCCTGATTCAATAGTTTCTGCTGGATTATTGCCAGGCTCTCTAAAATGAACATGTCCATCAACAAAGGGTTGAAGGGTTAATAATTCGCTCATATCTGTAAGAATAGCACCCTTATTTGGCATTGCAACAATAAGTTGAATACAACGCTAATGTATACTTATGCGTATGGATGATAAGGATTTGTTAAAGAGTGCCAGAGACATCTTGGAGGCAAACGATCAGGGCAGCTTTACTATCCCGGCTGAAGGACTATACCCTCACCAGTGGCTATGGGATAGCTGCTTTATATCAAT
>CAZZAE010000026.1:0-13317 GCA_964652125.1 uncultured Candidatus Saccharibacteria bacterium | reverse complement strand
GTTTGGAAAGTGTGGTGAGTCAAGATGTGGCATTACCGAAAGGTCAACAAGACCAACATACTGGTCTATGTTCCACTTACTGTCTTCGCCATAAATGAGCCTGTAAGCAGCGGCAGAAATGCGTTTGCCGACAACCATTGAACCAGCACTACTTCCGACATATACTTTTGTTTCTAATAGTTTGGGCAATAGTCTATCAAAGCCAGTCTTTTGATACACTCTCATAAGGTAGTCGGTGTCACCGCCAACCACAAAAATTACATCCTTATCGGCTAGCCGTTTCTCAACTTCTTCTATTGAAAGTGCCAGCAAGTTAACAATATCTATTTCACCACTAAAGTTACTTGCAACCGAATTTAAGTTATCCAGCACCCATCGCTTGTCGCCTTCTTCAACCGCGTAGGCTTCGTTAATAATCCCAATTGATATTTGGTCTTTTGGTTTATTGACTAATTTTACACACGCATCAACAGTGTTTTGTGTATGAAAGCCTTCTGAGCATAAAACCATTTTCATAACCACATCATACCCCAAAAGGACAAAAGAGGCATTTAGCCTCTGTAATATTTGGTTCGAACTTTGGCTCCGGGGACTGGACTCGAACCAGCAACCTTGGCGTTAACAGCGCCCTGCTCTACCATTGAGCTACCCCGGATTGTCGACTGCTGCATTATAGCTAAATAACAGTGTGGGGGCAACGGAATATACGACCCCTACATGAGTAATTACATCTTAGGGCTTGTTTTTGGCGGTAAATTAGCTGGGACATAACGACTATAGCGGTTATATTTAGAAATCCCATTATGCCACTTGCTATACCAGCCATTCTCATCCCAAAGTGTATGTAATTGTTCAAAATATGCTTGATAAAGGTATTTGACTCTATCTAGACTGAAGTTATCAATAGCGTATTTGCGTATAGTTTTGGGTGATTGTAATTTGTCTAAATTTTTAGCTGCCCATATGGCTTCGCCAAGGGTTCGGGCCCGATAGCCGACTTGACCGCTAATGATATTTTCTGGGAAAGCTCCCCAATCTGAACTAATAACTGGAGTGCCACAAAATAAGGGCTCGATTGAAGTGCCACCAAATGGTTCTAAATAATAGGACATAACAAATACGGCTTTGGCCCTACTCATTAGGTCACCACGCATTTTTGTGTCGGCATGTCCCAAATGAAGTAAATGCTTGCCTTGAAGGGTTATTTCTTTGGCAATGATTTTATCACCTTCGATTTTTTCGACACCCTGACCGACCAAGACTAACTTGCCGCCAATTTGTTTGACGACTTCAGAGGCCATATCCGGTCCTTTGCGTTTGATCATGCGGCCAACAAACAGATAGAAATCTTCTTTTTTGGCCTTGAATGGGAAGTCGGCCGGATCGAAGTAATTGGGAATAACAGCGTCAAAAGACCGGCCATTGTCGTCTTGTTTTTGGCCGTGAACGTAATGCATTTGGGCATAGCTTTCGTAAACTCGGTAAGGTGCATAAACACCATAGTAGCCGATACCGTACTCCACGCTCATCAGCTCTGGAACTCCATCGGATATTTGTTTTTGGCAAACGCCGCCTATAATACAGACAAAATCACGTTGTTTGGCACGTTTCTTGATCTCCTCAACTGCTCTGGCGTTTGGTATGACCCAGTGCGGCAAAGTCTCATTCCAATCTATATTAAAAAATTGTTGCTTGAAGTCGTATTCGCCAAACCACTGCCGTTGCTCTTTTTTACTAACTATGGTGATTAGCTCATCGCAGGGCGCCTCATTCTCCTCCGAAGCATACAAATAGACCTCATGTCCCAACGACTTCATCATCCGGCAAAACTTAATAACTTTTTGTGTATAGGCACAAGCTGTATACTCAGCCGTGGTCTGAGTATGAGGCAAACTAATAACGTGAAACCTAAACTTCATTCCTCTCTAGTTTACTACAGATTGGGTACTGGTTTTAACGGTTTGACTTCTATTATTCAATGAAATTGGGCAACCCAGCATTATAAGTTGTTGGAGCGGGGATGTGACCGCCATAGCTTGTTGGAGTAGTGGCGGTACTGGCAACCGTAAAACTAGGTACTCCAGCGTATGAAGAGAAAAACTGGGCACGTATCCAGCCATAAAGTCTAGCGGCAAGGTCTAAATGACCAAGCTGACCTTCGTGAACTGCGTTGCTACCGAATAACTTGATAATAAAACCTTCATTAAATAGTGCAATGTTCTGAGCGCCTTGGCCGCCAAAACCATCGGCGTTCCAGGCATCGAAAATGTCATAGACCTGCACTACTGGCGAATAACCGGCAGCTGAGGTTTTTGTTTGTGATCGGTATGAAGCCTGATCGGCATATGGCGCAAGGGCGACGTCCACTTCCCAAGGGCTCAATAGTCCCATTGTGCACAACGCAGAAATACGCGTATGAACGGTGTTGAGATCCGTTGTCCAGGTCGATGTATTGTTAATATCAGGAACATCATTAATAAACATTATCGACGCACCAATGGTTGATGTGCTGGCAATCGGACTTCCTGTGCCTAGTCTCACACTGTCTAAGATAGCCATGCGATCACCCGCAGTAGTTGTTCCACCCGAGCCTGAACCATGAGGAAGCGTGAGATCATGTAATGTTTGACCGTCCGCTGCAATGTTGTGAACTATAAGTCCATCAGTAGTAGATGGCGCCATAAAGAAAGGATGTATGCCGACTGGAAAGCAACCAACTGAGCTGCCAGATACATCGGCAGCCCGAATGTCTATGGTTTGGCCTGGCTGCACCGCTGATGAAACATAGAAACGGCAATAGTGATCATCGTTTTGAAGTGATTGACCCATTGCAGTCCACGCACCACCATTAACTCGATAAGACCAATTCCCGCCTCCACTATAATCAATCCAATCAATCGCAAAACCTACAATTGGACGCCACTGGGTCGGAACGGTGTAAGAGACTGTTTTTGTTGAACCTGAAGCATACCAGCCAAGTCCCCATGGGACTTTGTCAAATGAATTAGTAGTAACAACCTGTGTCCAACCTGCACTTTGTGACCATTCTAGTCCCCCTTTTCCGTAAGGTGATATACCTTTCCAAATGCCTCGGAATCCTGCACTCACCAGTGGACCGATTGATGAGATGTTTGCTAGCCGCTCTGCTACTAGTTCTACCCAGCAACCTTTACCACCCTGCGAAATTGATGAAGTACCATCCCAAGTTCCTTGGGTAAGTGAATCTCCTAGAAAAGTAAATTGTTTAATGGACATGATTAGACCGGAATTTTAGTTATTGAAAATTGGGTAAGCTGTAAGGTTGCCCCTGAGCTTGCGGTACCAAGGTTTGCCTGAACGTCAAATACTTGGGCCGTGGTGCTGTCAAACGCTACTTGCGTAACCTGGATTAGATCTGTTTCAAACCCAACCGATGTTAGTGCAACACTAATAGATAGATTAGCTCCACTTAAGAATTTTGCTGATGCACCCGAAGCAGAACATGTTATTATCCACTCAAAGGTAGCTTGTCGGACTGTTGAGCTTGTCGACAATGAGGAGGTTGTGATGGTTCCTAGAGTACTACCTCCGGCAAGCATTTTTAAAGCGAGTGTACTGGCTGAAGTATTATTGATTATTTTAAATGAACCTCTTATATGAAAAGTATCGCCAATCGACAGTGATTTTGCAGGTATTGGGACAGTAGAGCCAAGTATGGATGTGAGAGTGGTACCATTTGTCGGCCAGGTAGACCCGGCTGTTAGAAGAGTGGCAGAAGTATCTGTCGCAAACAGTCGGCTGGGATGGACTACCTTAGTGACTGCTGATTGAATAAGCTTAGCGTTGCCATTATTAGATGATAAAGATTCATCAACGGCCGTTGCGCCGAATGGAACATAGAGCCGCCCAGCAATCACACGACCCGAAGTAATGTCTGGTATGACAGCTGAAGCGGCTGTAGCTGCAGTCCCCGAGTTAAACTGAATTACTCCAGAGGAATCATATTCAACATTAACCCATACAGCTTGGCCTGCCGATAGACCAGAGGCGAGAGTAGTTATGGTTGTCGAGATGGCTGCATTGGCAGCAACCACATACTCGGTCGTGCCAAGAAATATAACGCCTGCAGCATTTTGAAGTTTGCCAGCCGTACTTGAGGCCGATAGTAAGGCACCCGAACAAACAAAGTAGCCATTCTCAGCGGCTAACAGTGCTGCCGACTGCGCTGCGTTAAGTGCAGCAATTGAGTTGGCAGCCCCGAGATCAGTTGTCAGATTCGTCACTGATGATTCAGCAATATTGCTGAGAGTGTTCGATGCCCCAGAAATTGTCTTATTAGTTAAGGTATCAGTAGTATCACGGCCTACAATTGTGTCGTTGGCATTAGGCCAAGTCAGGGTTCTAGTCGTACCGGTACTGACTCCAGACAGTTGGAATTGCCCCTGTTTAGTGTTATCACCATTGTCTTGAAGAGTGAAAACATTATCGGCCACCGTTGAAGGCCCAGTTGCCCCACTTGCGCCAGTTGCTCCAGTGCCTGTTGCGCCTGTAGCACCAGTGACGCCAGCTCCTGTTGCCCCAGTGGGTCCGGTCGCACCACTGGCTCCAGTCGAGCCAGCTGCTCCGGCACTACCAGCCGTACCTGTAGCACCAGTGACGCCAGCTCCCGTTGCCCCAGTGGGTCCGGTCGCACCACTGGCTCCAGTCGAGCCAGCTGCTCCAGCACCACCAGCCGATCCAGTAGCTCCGGTCGCGCCGTCACCTCCCACCGGGCCTGTCGCTCCAGTGGCTCCTTGGGTACTAGCGTTGCCTGGCGGCCCAGTTGGTCCCGGCGGAGCAAAAGTCAAATTGGTGTCTCCTACTGAGGTCCCCAATGTACCAGCACTAGTTAAATAAGTGACATGGAGCTTAGTGTAACCTCCAGCCGCTTCGGCAGTGTCGACTGTAAAAGTGGCAAACTTAGTCGGATCAGAGTTATTGAACAGTTTAACAACACCACCACCCATGTTGTTGAGCCAGCTAGTAACGGTCGTACCATTACTATCCAATAAATCTACAAAGATAGTCGCTACAGAACTAATTGTAGCGTTATCAAACTTGAGCTTGCCGTTGCCAGGATCTGAATCAGCCGTCGAACTGTTATCGTAAGTAAAGGTAAAGGTGTCACCACCAGCGAAACCGCGTGGACCAGTCGCCCCAGTAACTCCGGCAGTACCGGTGGCACCAGCAGTACCAGTAGCTCCTGTTGCTCCACTCGAACCCTGCCCGCCAGTACTACCAGTCGCACCAGTAGAACCAGCTGAACCTGTCGCACCAGTAGACCCATCGAAACCATCAAAACCTGTAGCACCAGTAGCTCCAGTAGCGCCATTCCCACCCGTGGCTCCAGTAGCCCCAGTTGTGCCAGCACCTGTAGCACCTTGCCCACCGGTACTACCAGTTGCACCTTGTGGGCCAGTGGCACCAGTAGCCCCACTACTATTGGCATCGACATAAGCTTTGCTAGCAGCATCACTCGCGCTGTTAGGGGTAGGTACCTGAGGCGATGAACTAAAAGACTTAGTGCCAGAGATTGTCTGATCACCGCTGGTCTTGACTACACCTTTAAGCGTGCCATCAGAATTATGGCCGACATTAAGAAACTCATTGAGAATGTCTCCCCAATTTCCATCGTCACCTCCAGGTATTGGTAGTCGTGCGGTCAAGTAATTTACTCCCCTAGTGGTTATCCAATGAATTATATATTAACTGCTATACATATAACAGGCAGACTTATGACTTGAAATCGTAAGATTTGGTATATTTTCTTTACCATCAATATTACAAATACATTGATATCTATGATCACAAGACTAAGTAATGCTCCCAAATCCATGTTTTATGGTAATCCCAGCCAAGTTTTTACGTATCTTGAGTCTAAGGAATTGACACCTTTTAAACTGGGCCTGGTAAGCCCCGTCATCTTCTTGATGGCGGTGGAGCGTCCACCCTGTATTTCAAATTCACCAACTTGCGATGAACTGTTAGTAAAATCCTCGATGACAGTTAAAGCGGGAAAATAGTTTATCTGTACTGATCTAAATAACCGTTCGGCCATATCAATGTGGCCGGCTTGTGTCTCGTGGGTTAGGTCATAAAGGAAACCTTGCGCATCGGCATCGGCGTTATTATTTATACCTAAATTATTCCAAGCATCAAAGATGTCTAAATACTTCTGTCCATTGGCGGCTGCCCGTTCTTTTGTTTTAGATCTCAAACTAGCTTGAGTAGTCGTACTATAGACTCCTGGGTTAGCCTCGTAGGGGCTTAAAAAGAGTATGCGGGCATAAGTATGAAATCTGGTGTATAAAGCATCTAGTGCATTTCCCCAAGTTGTAGCTGTGCCACCGGACACATTGACGTCGTTAATGAACATATTGGTTATAATTGATGGTTGATGGCTAATTGGTGATCCAGTACCGAGCGTCACATCATCAAACCAAGCTAATCTATCGCCAGCTGTGGTCGGATTACAGTTAGTTTGCAGCGTTTGGGCGCCTGAACCGAGGTTGTGCCAGATAAATCCCTTAGTGGCTGTTCGGGGATCGATAAAATAAGGGGTTATGCCAACAGGCAAAGCACCAACAGCACTAGTTCCGTCGAAAGGTCTTACTTTTAAAGTGCCTGTAATTGGCGAATTCACATAGAACTTTTTGAGTTTTTGGTCGTGCAATATTGGTTGCCCCATATTCGTCCAGCTGGTACCGCCATCGAGAGAGTACTGCCAATCGCCACCAATACTGCCCGTCTTTGTATAATCGATCCAAAACAAATCAAAACCGACAATTGGTCGCCATTTTGTGCTGCTAGTAAAGGTATAAGTGGCACTTGAGTCGGTAGAATAAAAAGCTCGCCCAAACGGTGCTCTATCAAATAAATCTGACGTAGTTGTTTGTGTCCATGTTCCTGATGACAGCCATTCATTATCTGCGGCAAGACCTAAGTGTACTTGCCTAAATCCAGGCGAGATCAAAGGTCCTATATCTGGTCTGTTGCCCAACCGCTCAGCGGCTAATTCTAGCCAACAACCAAGTCCACCTTGATAAGTAGAAAATCCACCTGGTCCAAAAGGTACTGTACCTTGAGTAAGTGAATCGCCTAATGATGCAAGTTGAGTTATTGCCATCTTGATTGACTATGATGTCGCCTGGAACTTAGTTACTGTACAGAGTCTAATACTTACTGTGGAACTTGACGAGGATGTGACTATTTGACCCTTGACATCAATATCATTATCAATTGTTGTATCTGGAATTACAGAACCTGAGCCGACAGGTATAAATACTGCGGAAGTCATAGGTTGTGGAATTGTAATTGATGTTGTAGCAGGTCCTGATATCCAGCCTATCTGATTAACTTTAAAACTGATTGAACTTTGCACGAGGATAGTCACTCTTGCCACCCAGTATCGCTGATTGGGGTCAGCAACCAAGGCTGCAAACTTCAACGCTGACACCGCATTACCTAGAAAAATGCTTATCTTTAAGTCTGATGTGTTCTGAGTATTGCTATATTGACCGCCAATCTCATATTGCAACATGTCGCCAACTCTAAGTGAATTAGCCGGAACCGTGAATGGAGCCGCCAAAATGGATAATGCTGAAGCTGTTGGGTTTGTCTGAGAAGTGCTTGATGAGTCTTGCATTAATAATCTTGCGGTCGGTGCTTTGATTACTCTTTTATCAATAATCTTGGCATTACCATTAAACGTTGAGAGCAAAGAGTCAACAGCACGTGCAAATTGAGGAATATATATTGCGGCTTTAACAACTCTGTTAGCGGAAGGTGTTGGGGGTATTGGATTTGCGGCAGCAGTACCTAGGTTTAAAGTAAATGCACCTAAGCTGTCCATTTCAATTAAACCCCAACGGGGGTTTGTATCATCGCAGTTTGCTATTCGTACTACATCACCAGTAGCCATCGTAATGTTAACACCTGATACCCAAGTACAGCCGGTTAATGTATTAGAGCTTTTGCCTGTGTATTTAATAATATTTACATTCGTGCCATGGACAAGCCAGGCCAGCCCACCCGTATTGCTGAAGATTGAATCCGAGGCTAAATTTAAGGTTCCAGATCCTGTAAATGTGTTTGTTTGTACGCCGTTTGACCCTGAAGCGACAGTGGTGCTCCCAGAATCCGCGACACAAGGAATATTGTCTGTAGCAGCAGCTCTATTTAATTCTGTCGTTCCTACATACTCCTCGCCGAGATTACATTTTACTTGTCCTATATTAGTACCAGCTACTATATCTCCGCCAAATAATGTGTACCAGCCTTCGTCACCAGATTCACGAATAGCCCAATCGGAACTATAAACTCTAGCCATTGCTGGGTATGCTACTGAGTCTGCGTTTGGTATATTAAAGCCCATTTTGCCTCCTAGGTATGAGTTATATAAGTATAATCAGGGTTAAATAATAGTCTGTCGGCATGCGTAGCTATTCCACAGACTTGAATAACTTCGTCAGTGCCGCTTGGTTGTGTTTGGGTTAACGAGCCAGCTGTAGTTGACAGGTACAGTAGCCCACCAACTGTCCAATTATAACGTGCATCGTCACGGTAAATGCCTTTGAGAAGAACTAAATGTGAACCTGATGAGGCAGTTTCCAGAGCCAAACCAAAGCAAGGGAATGTAGAGCTACCATTAGCATCTGCTTTCCAGACATTACCGTCTGATTTTAAGTAAACCGCGTCTCCGGGTACAAGTGATTCACCGTAGGTCAAGGACACAGTTTCGCCAGTGTACGATTGGTCGCTAGGTACTTCAGTAACAGTGAGAGATGTTCCTGGGCCCGTGGCACCAGTTGCACCAGCGCCTCCGCCTACCCCGCTAGCACCAGTTGCCCCAGTTGCGCCTGCGCCTGTTGCGCCTGTAGCACCAGTAGCGCTAGCACCAGTTGCCCCGATTGGTCCGGTAGAACCTTGATCACCTGTTCGGCTGTAGAACAATTTGACGATGTCGTTATTGGCAAATGACCCGCTGGATGTTATATAGGTAACACTACAACTGTCCCAAGTACCATTGTCGGTTATAGCACCTGCAACTTGTAACACCAGAATATTGCCAGGTGCCCCATCTTTGATTATTGTAATAGTAGTACGAATAGTCGAAGAAGTACTATCATCCCAAGTCTGAATAAGTGCCGCTATGCTGTTGCTATCACCATCTGTCTCGCTAATGCGTAATACAGAAATAGAGGACAGTGTAGCTGAATCAAACTTAATTTTGCCACTGGTCGGGTCATTGTTAGCTGTATCGGTGGAGTAAGTATACTTTAGACCAGCATCACGCCCATTGGTTCCGGACGTACCGCTAGCACCAGTGACGCCAGCTCCCGTTGCCCCAGTGGGTCCGGTCGCACCACTGGCTCCAGTCGAGCCAGCTGCTCCAGCACCACCAGCCGATCCAGTAGCTCCGGTCGCGCCGTCACCTCCCACCGGGCCTGTCGCTCCAGTGGCTCCTTGGGTACTAGCGTTGCCTGGCGGCCCAGTTGGTCCCGGCGGAGCAAAAGTCAAATTGGTGTCTCCTACTGAGGTCCCCAATGTACCAGCACTAGTTAAATAAGTGACATGGAGCTTAGTGTAACCTCCAGCCGCTTCGGCAGTGTCGACTGTAAAAGTGGCAAACTTAGTCGGATCAGAGTTATTGAACAGTTTAACAACACCACCACCCATGTTGTTGAGCCAGCTAGTAACGGTCGTACCATTACTATCCAATAAATCTACAAAGATAGTCGCTACAGAACTAATTGTAGCGTTATCAAACTTGAGCTTGCCGTTGCCAGGATCTGAATCAGCCGTCGAACTGTTATCGTAAGTAAAGGTAAAGGTGTCACCACCAGCGAAACCGCGTGGACCAGTCGCCCCAGTAACTCCGGCAGTACCGGTGGCACCAGCAGTACCAGTAGCTCCTGTTGCTCCACTCGAACCCTGCCCGCCAGTACTACCAGTCGCACCAGTAGAACCAGCTGAACCTGTCGCACCAGTAGACCCATCGAAACCATCAAAACCTGTAGCACCAGTAGCTCCAGTAGCGCCATTCCCACCCGTGGCTCCAGTAGCCCCAGTTGTGCCAGCACCTGTAGCACCTTGCCCACCGGTACTACCAGTTGCACCTTGTGGGCCAGTGGCACCAGTAGCCCCACTACTATTGGCATCGACATAAGCTTTGCTAGCAGCATCACTCGCGCTGTTAGGGGTAGGTACCTGAGGCGATGAACTAAAAGACTTAGTGCCAGAGATTGTCTGATCACCGCTGGTCTTGACTACACCTTTAAGCGTGCCATCAGAATTATGGCCGACATTAAGAAACTCATTGAGAATGTCTCCCCAATTTCCATCGTCACCTCCAGGTATTGGTAGTCGTGCGGTCAAGTAATTTACTCCCCTAGTGGTTATCCAATGAATTATATATTAACTGCTATACATATAACAGGCAGACTTATGACTTGAAATCGTACAATTAGGTATATAGAGTTAACTTCAAAAGTATAGCCATAGAACTATTAAAAACTTTGTGCAAAAGCCATAAGTATGTTATAATTAAAGTATATAAAATATAGGAAGTTAGTAATATGTGGTCAAAATATATCAATCTACTTAAGCCAATTCGCCAAACTCCTAAAGTAGTCTTAATGCTTTTAGCGGTGTTAATTGTTACGCTTACAAGCATTGGTATCGTAAAAGCAATCACTACAAAGAACTCTCACAATCGTGGAGTGATAATCTTTGCAGGAGACTCTAATATATCTTATGCATCTAGTTTTATTAATGCTAATCTTACTAATAACTCGCCACACTACAACAATAGTTACGCACCCGTATTATTAGCGAGGGTCGGATCAGCCATCCGCACACCTGACTGTCTTGATCCCACTGGATGTACAACTTATAATTACTGGCAACAAAAACTTGGCGAAACCTTAACAAAAATACAACCCGACGCAGTGGTGTCTGATCTCGGGATCAACGATACAACTCAGTTGGGGACAGCTTCTACCCAAGGATATTCCTACTATGGGCTGAAGATAGACTGGTTTATGAAGCTCATGCCTGCTGTTAAGTATGTCTTTTGGACCAATTTGCCATGTAATATTGAACCGCCAAGTCGCTTAACGGGTTGTAATACAGTAAACACAGCATTGTCTAATGCTCGAAACCGGTGGCCAAATCTAATCGTATTGGATTGGGCAACCGCTGCTAATTCACACCCAGAATATATGAGCGAACCAGTAGGGGCAAATAACGGGGCTGTTCACTATTCTGCTTATGGATATGCGGCTTGGTCTGGTTTAGTCGTAAATGCTCTAGATTCAAAATTCCCTGTTCCGAATAACTAAACTTCTCAGGAAAACGTGTTCAAAAGGCGGGCTAAGCGGCTTGCTATATCTATATGACCTAACTGGGATTCATGCAAGTTATCATTCATCAGCCCATCGGCGTTAGCAGATGTCCAGTCGGGGTCACCCTCGGCCGCCCAGGCCTCATATACATTAAGCACGGCCGTTCCGGTGGCGGCACCGACGCTAATACAAGCCTGTCTGAAGGCTTCTGAATCACTGTGCGGATGTCCATTTTGGTCAAATGGCGCAATTATGATTACGTCAGAAAAAGGTGATATACGGTTAATTAGATTTGTCAGATTAGTTGAATAAGCGGTTAGGTTGGCCCCCAGTCCAAAACCTATATCATTCGTAAATGGACCAATAATTGCCAAATCAGGTGATATAGAGCCCATATAGCCATCCAAAATCGCGAAATCATCACCAGAAGCATTTACTCGGCAGAAGTTACTCAAGAAATCACTATCTTTGCCTATATCGTACATCTTAATACCCTGTGTACTACCAAACACAGGAGCGGTAGACCAGGCATCTAGTCCAATTATTTTCGATGCTATAGCTGCACCGCCTGAATTGGCAGCTCTAATTCTAAATGTAGCAGGGCTAGATACGGCGATCGATGATTTAAGTACATTGTGACCTCCCGCAAGTCCAGACCCAGAGCCTGGACCATTTATCCAGGTAGTGCCTCCATCAACTGAATAAGAAAAACCAGCTAAAACATTATCGACAGAATAAACGTCTATTTGGGTTATAGCACCAAGAAAGGCTGGAGGTGTCCATATAATAACGTTTCCAGACCCTGAGGCCGTTATTGTCCAGCTAAACGGTCCTTTATCGTCGACATTACCATTCGCGACCTTAGTCCAAGTACCACTTCCTAACGTCCATTCATGTTGACTGTTTGCTCCGCCAGCTATATTTGAACGATAAACAGGATAAAATCCTCCGTCACCTAGGGAGGGACCCAGATTTGTTAAGTTCATGCTACGGCTGAGTAAGCGGGTCAGTACAGATACCCAGTTATCAAAACCACCAAAAGTGTTCATATTTGTAACGCCCCCCTGAGCAGTCGAGTCGCCCATAACGGCAATGCGGATAACAGTATCAGCCTTGACTACAGCTGCATCGCTGTGAGCTGCAGCTGCTGTGCCATTAGCGCCTCTTACTACTGTCCAAGTAGCTGAACCCTGGCCCCCTGTCACTAGCATTTGCTCACTATCAATGATAATTAGATATTTTGAATTAAACGGAAAGCCCATGTAGGTATCTACAGTAATAGATGTAGCGACATTGGTGATAGCACCATTTAGGGTTGTACGGGCAGGTTTTGGTTTGGATATCCATCTATCCAGGCAACGTTTTTGTAAATAGACACCACCAAAATGTTCTTTGAGGCTGGGAATTGGTGTCACGGCTATGGTTGGGTTTGGATAATTACCAGTGAGGTCGCCACCAGCGGCGCCAGTTGACGGGCCAGTGGCACCCACTGGACCTGTTGATCCAGTCGCACCGGTGGCGCCATCAGATCCATCACCGCCATTTGGACCAGTTGCTCCTGTTGATCCGGACCCGGTTGCTCCGGCTACCCCTGATGCACCCGTGGCGCCAGTTGCACCAGCGCCGGTTGCTCCAGCCGGACCGGTTGCTCCTGAAGAGCCTTGCAATGCAATAATATTCCAATAAGTATCAGTATTAATACCGACGCCTGGTTCATTTGTTGAGCTGGATGTATGAGGCGACAAACATATAAAGCTATTACCATTATGTGCAACAGCGTCATCTTTGAGGTAAGGTGTAGAAATTGTCCAATTCCCTAACCAGTTAGTTGATCCACCAGCTACACCTTGAGGACCAGTTGCACCGGTAGTACCAAGTGAGCCAGTCGCTCCCGTTGGCCCGGTAGCCCCTGTCGCTCCAGACCCAGTCGCCCCAGTATGCCCATCCGATCCAG
>CAZZAE010000025.1:0-13577 GCA_964652125.1 uncultured Candidatus Saccharibacteria bacterium | reverse complement strand
TATGAAGGCGGAGCTGGAGGCACTAGTGCGTTTCACGCTGCCGTTATGGGTGATTTTCATGGTGATACTCTTACCAATTCACAAGCTGAAGCCTATCATGCAGGTGTAATTGGTGCTTACTCTGTCGGAACAAGTGATGCTGTAACCGGTCCAAAAGCTGGAATAGTCGGTACTATTGGAGTTGACGGAACTGCCAGCGCCGCAGCTGATGCTGCTGTCATGGCGGTAATTGATGGTGGTCAACCCGGAGCTGTCATTACTGGAAATGCAGCCTATGGTGTTCAGTATCTTAACCAAACCGCTTCGGCTAAGTTTAGTTACGGTCTTAACCTTAGTCATGTAGCTGTATCGCCTTATCCGGCGGTATCATACAGTAAGGCTGACATTCGTTTGAGCAACGGACAGGAAGTCTACACTGGCTCGGCTACAACAAGAAGCGCTGTGCGAAGCCAAGCTGGCACACAGGGTGCCATAGGTTCGGTTTACCTTTCTTCTGCTGGAAAAATGTACCTCAAAGTCGCTGCTGCGGGTGCAGATACAGACTGGCAGAGAGTTACAACAACAGCCGCCGACTAGTTCGATCGGCTAAATCCTAAAAACAAAATAGAAAAACGGCCTCCTCTATGGGAGGTCGTTTACATTTAGAGCCCTATTATTATATAGTTGCTAAAGTTATGAAGTTGAGGTTTAGCAACAAGTATCTAGGGATAGTTTTGGTAGCATTGGTCTTTATTGGAATAGGAGCCTTAATCAGTTACGTCATTTTTCATAAAGACTCCTCGCCTAAAATCTCAACTAATCCAGGCCATGTAACTATTAATGACACTTCAGCCGGTTTGTCATTTAATATGAGCAAGAATTTTCAAGTCATTCCGCGAAATGAGCTAGTCATATTTAGCGGAGCATTGTATGGTTTCCGAGTACCCAATGATACTAATACCGAGTGCATAATATCGCAGACCAAATCGGGTAAAGTAACAGCCGGACAACTGCGCGATGGAGTATTTAAGGTAATCAAGCTCAATCATGCCAATGCCCAGTTGGATAGTTCAAGTATTGTGCAAGTTGGACTATCAAAAGGTGTATTGTTACAAATAAGCTATTCAGACGCCAGTTTGAATATTAAGCGGGTAGAAATAGCTGCTGTTGGAGACACTTATATAACTTTTGCCTTTTGTCAAAGCCTGGCCGCGGATAACCCAAAGTATTACAATGACTTCACCACCTTTTTCTCTTCGCTAAAAATCCAATAACCAGAGCTTAATCACTTTGATTAAGATTACCTGTCATCTATACTGACCGTTATGACTTATCAATCCAGGCGGTACAACAAAGACATTTTGCTAATAGTTTTTGGTCTGGCAATTATTATACTTATACTGCTTTTGGTCTTTAGAAACAATAATAATAAGAACCAGCAATCGAGTACCAGCAATACTACTAGAGTAACGATTGCTCCTAGCGGTATGAAATATCCTGTCGGCTGGCGAGAAGTAAGTCAGATTAGTCTTGCAGATAAAGATGCTGGGATTGTCTCAGAGGCTGCTCGCAGTAACCCTGCAGGCGAGGTAATTCTTAGAGTGGTCGAGGGCAATTTAGCCAAAAATTTTGATATTAATACACTGCCAAGTCAAATAGTAGCTAAGCTCCGGAATAATTTATCAGGCTTTGTTTTAGTTTCTAATGACACTGTCAGTCTTGGCAAAGATCAGGCTGTACGCATAACCTATAAAGATTCAAGCGGCCAACAAGTATATGAACATACCCAGTATAGTGTGCCTACGGCCAACAAGACCTTTTATTTTACTATCTCTGCCAAGAAAGCAGATTTCAAAAAGCTATCTGGCGATATAAGTAAATTAAGTGCTGCCCTGGCCGCCTACATCCCTGCCCATAAGTAAATTTAGCTTTATATAAGGCTACTGGTTAGCTTGAAATCTGCTAAGACTGCCGTCTGAGTGCAATTCTGATAGTTCTACGGAGTCGGCGAAAGTAAGAACATTTCGTGGTGGATCAGTTAGGGTTTTTTCAATTTGTTTATCTATATAGACCGTTACAGGTGAGAAGTTGCGTACAACGGATCCGCTCAGCTGAGTTTTTTGACTGCCGTGCAAGGCCATAATTGGACTATAGCCTTGCTGTGTTAAATCTCTGTAAATTTGCGATAAGACAGTTTTGTCTAACGTTTTATCTACTGTATAGCTTGGGCTATATTTAAAGCTATAACCAATTGATCGAACACCGCAAAATACTCGTACCGTATGTGAAGCGTCTAGCTCAAGCGAACTGCCTAACCATATAACCTCGGCATTTTTAGGCAGGTTCTGACATAAAGCATTAACAGCCATAAGATCATTGCCTTTTTCGCGGACACGCAAAAATGGTCGGCTTATTAAAAGCGGCTGCATAAAAACAAAGACCAAAAACAAAGCCAAAAATATTTGGTTGGCGCGGTTTTTTAGATCGACATATTTATCTACAGTTTTCTCAAGCGCATAAACCCCAAATATAACTAAGCCCGGCAATATGACCGGCACAAAACGACGTGAGGCCCAGATATGATCTGGTGTGATACGCGGATCAACAATATACATAATACATGTCAAGCCAACTACTAGCATGCCAGGGAATATGAGTAATCGCTTATCCTTCATAGACTTATTGGCTGCAATAGCCAGACCGACAACCCCAATCGCCAAAAGAGGCATACCGATGTACCATGAAATCCACCCCATAGTGTTTTCTGCATAAGTCCGCGGTACAATTGGCTCACCAAGCTGAGCCTGAACCATATTCGTAGCCCCAGCAGCATTACTTTGCCCAGCATAAACCGATTTAAAAATTAATGGTCGAGCCATTAGTAGTAGAAACCCTACTACTACTGCTGTGGCCGCTGCATAGCCCCGCCAGTTTTTAGTTCTTTTATCCAAATAACCCAGAATTTCTGTATGCCAACTCAGTACAATAGCTACTGCTCCACCAATAAGCACCAAGGCCAGTAAAGCTAGCTGCACTTTTACATCTTTACCATGACTCAGAAAATAAGAGCTTGTCAGCCTGGTCATATCAAGCCAGCCAAGTAGCATAGCCACTGCGGCTCCTAATAGATAGATTCCGGAATTAATTACAGTGTTTTTCCTAGTTGCTTTATCGGCTATGGCCACAGCGACAACTAAGAAAATAGAGATTGCTGCAACTGTTAGATAGCCATCTGGTCTGGTTAATGCACCAGCTCCGGCTGTTAAACCGGCCATTAGCCAAAGCAGTAAAGAGTTCTTACCGTCTCGCTGGCTATAGGCCAGCCATAAAAGAGCTAGTGCACCAAATGTTAGAGTCGCCGCTATAGGTTCTGTAAAAGTGTCGCGGGCAAAATAAATCATTGGCAAGGATGCTGCCATTGCGGCTGTTCCAAAAGTAGCCCAACGCGGTTTCATCAATAGCCTGGCAAACGCATAAATAGCCAGCAGAGCAAATCCCCCGAATATTACATTAAGCTTAAAAATCGCCCGTTGACCAAATATTCGCCCGGCCAACCCTAACAACGCCGGAAAAAGGTGCATGCCTTGAGGCTGCAATCGGTTGTGATCCTTACTATTATTATCCTTCCAGACTCCTGAGCTCTGATTGAAAACAAACTTCGATATTTTGGGAGTAGTCGGAGTCTCAATGTTTGTTTCATTGTGGGTTATCAACCACTTACCGGTAATAGTATAAATGCCTGGATCTCTTGTAACGAAAACACTTTGAGCAGTAAAGAATAGATTAATTAACACCCAGACAGCTACGCCTATCATAACTAGTCCGTCAAATAAATGTTTTTCTCTCGTGCTACCGGGACGCTCAATTGGAAACCTTCGAATGATAATCCAAATGACCAATATACTTATTACTAATCCTACTGGCCAGACTAAAGCATTACTTAAGTTACCTATTAGCAAAAGTACGACTACCCAACATCCGAAACTAGCCAGTAGAGCCGGAAATATAATCGGTGTAGCTTCGAGTAGCAGCCACCACCACGAACTAAGTTTTTTCAAAGTCACTGCAGGCAATATTAACACAGTGTTAGCAATCCAAAAACCACTAGCTTTTTAAGGTTAATTATGATAGTATATTACTTATGCGATACAAAAATAAAAAGTCAATAAAACGTTCTAGAAAATTGTTTTCGCGGCAAACGTTGATATATTCAATTGCTGCTCTTGGCACATTAATAGTTATAGTAGTCTTATTGAACGCTTTTAATATTGTTAGCTTCCCTTGGTCAAAATCTAATAACTTAAATTTAGTTCCCAGTGCTGGATACACCGGGCAAAATTATACAAATAGCACAACAAACAATAATAAAAGTAGTAAATCGTCAGCGGCCGGCAGTAGTACAGGGGAACCAACTCAGTCAAACACATCTGTCAAGACGCCATATGGCACCTTTGTCAGTAATCACTATCCTGGCAAGAATGGCGCTCCGCTGAACATAGACTCAGTATGTATAACCACGCCCGGGGCAAGTTGCACTATAAAATTTACAAGAAGCGGAATAAGCAAATCTTTGTCTAGCCAAAAGGTAAATAGCGATGGTTATGCTTACTGGAATCAGTGGAAACCTAGTGATATTGGCCTAACAAGTGGATCTTGGAAAATTGAAGCAATTGCAACCTTAAATGGTAAAACTGCTTCTGCTCAAGATAGCATTGCATTGGAGGTCCAATAAACAATGGACCGTAAAATACTTGCAGTCGTAAGTTCGTTGATTATCGGCCTTGTTGCACCGTTATTGTTAGCAATTCCGGTTTACGCCACTTTTTCCTCACATAAACTTATGGTTGATAGTATATTTACCGATTACGGATCTATGAATGCTTCGCAAATTGACAACTTTTTAAATTCTTTTAGTTCTAGCTGTTTGAGTAAAAACAATCATTTTTCTTCGCCCGACCCTATAGGCTATTCACCTTCAACTGGTTTTAAATACGGCAGTAAAGTTTCCGGCGGTACAGTAATATATCATGCAGCACAGGCCTATCATCTTAATCCAAAAGTTATACTGGCCACTCTTCAGAAAGAATCTTCGGTTGTGTCAGGTACTGCCACATATCATTGCCAATATATTAATACTGCTATGGGCTACGATTGTCCAGACAATGGTAACTGCCCGCGTTTCCCGGCCACTGAGAGTGGTTTTAGTAAACAGGTAATCTGGGGCACTTGGCTTTTAAAATTCAGCCAACAACGATCACTTGGCAATGTAAACTGGGCGGAAATACATGGTAGCTGGGATAACTCAGACGATCCGCCAACTTTTTATAGTGGTCCAATGACTCAGGGCTACCGAGCCAGAGTTCAGGGCGGATCTACGGCTTATTACGACGGTTACACTACGATTGATGGAAGCTCAGTACATATGGACACTGGTGCAACTGCGTCGTTGTATCGTTATACTCCGCATTTCCGGGGTAATCAGAGTTTTGTAAACATTTATGAACACTGGTTTGGTTCAACCATCAATGGCATGCCAATACTTTATAATACAGCTCATCCAGATGGCACCTTAGTCAGAGATATAACAAATGACACGGTCTACCTGATAATAGCGCAACAACTGCATCACGTGCCCAATCTTAATGTTTTTGCTTCACATAATTATAGTTGGGACGAAGTAAGGCCGGCAACTCCTAAAGATCTTACATTGACAATCAATTCGTCTAATATCGCCTACCAGAGCGGATCGCTGGTGCGTGGTACGGATGATAAAGTCTATGATTTGCAATGCTCAAACTATGTCTGCACCAAACTACATATAGCTAGCTTAGCTATTTTCCACGAACTCGGCTTTTCATCCAACCAAGTTTTGGATATAAGTCAGGCAACTATTAATGGATTTGCAAACGGGGCTGACATAACTTCCAGTTCACTTCATCCAAAAAATACAGTCATCATTGATCAATCAACTAAAAAAGTTTACTTAATTAGTGTTAACCAAAAAAACTGGATCCCAAATTTAAAAATCTTTAAAGCCAATCATTTTAATTGGGCATATGTTGAAACCGCTACTTCTGACGATATTCAGCTCAATGATGGTAGCAATGTAGTATACCCAGAAGGTGAACTATTACGCGCTAATAATTCATCAGACGTCTATGTGATTGACCAAAATGATACGGATAGTACTTTTGCTAAACGTTTAATAACTGATCAAGTTGTCTTTAAGGGCTTGGGATACGGTCCAAAAGATATTTTTGTCGACGATCCATCTATGTTACCAGCTACGACTGGTGCAGCTTTAACGCAGTAACTTGAGATTTTTAAAATACATTTTGGGTATACTTATTATGTGAGTTGGAAAACTAGAATTATTAAGATGACGCCTTTTAACAAACTAGTTAAACAGCGCGATGAATATAGGCGTTTAGCTAAGTATTTAGAAAAAAAATACTATAAAGCAAATCATCTTTACGCTCATTTCAAAACACAATTTGCGCCTGGACATTTTTATTCACCTTATCCCAATCTTAAAGACATTGCTGAACGAAAAGATACAATCTTTAATCGTCGCAAACAAAAAATCGAAGGTATCGATATTCGTGAACACCAGCAACTTCAACTCTTAAAGAAAATATCTAAATTCTATAAAAGATTTCCCTACCAAGCTAAAAGAACAAAAAAATTGCGTTACTTTCTGGGTCTGCATGCTTATTCATATACTGACGGATTAATACTTTTTTGCATGTTGCTATATCTAAAACCCAAAAAAATTATTGAGATAGGTTCAGGTTATTCATCGGCTTTAATGCTCGACACTAAACAGTTATTTATGAACAATTTAAAACTATCTTTCATTGAGCCGTACCCCGAATTGTTACTTAAGTTAACCAAGAGCGGTGACAAGCGCAATTATCAGCTAATAGATAAACCTCTTCACGAAGTTGATCCTGCAATCTTTGCCAATTTAGATGCTGGCGATATCTTATTTATTGACTCTACCCATGTGGCTAAACCCGGTAGTGATGTTAACCAGATTTACTTTAAGATTTTGCCGTCGCTTCAAAAAGGCGTAATCATCCACATACACGACGTTTTTTATCCATTTGAATATCCGATTGAATGGATTATGGAAACCAGGGCTTGGAATGAGGATTACTTGCTGCGCGCCTTTTTATACAACAACAAAGACTACAAGATTCTGTTGTTTAATGATTTTCTAAATGTCCACCATAAAAAACTTTTAGACGAACTAATGCCACTTAGTGCTAAAAACGGTGGCGGTAGTCTTTGGCTACAGAAAACTAATTAATGCGCTTAGAAGTTGAAATCCACTCTCGGCCTTGTGCCATTGGCTACTCTCACAATAACCGTTATTGATTTACTGCTACTGCCGCAGGCACTGTTTATGCAAGTAGTGGTAATTTTATAATCCTGTCGGGCAGCATTACACTGCCCACCGGCAAGATTTTTGACCAGATAGTAGGTAGCACCCATTGAGCTACTTATTCCAACGGTGTCTGCGCCAGCCGAAAAGCCCTGTACACCGCAGGCTGTACCTGGATCAGTTGGAAAGACTCTAAATCGTAAATTAGAAGAGCTTATACTATGGTTGTTATACTTAACATAACCATTGATATCGCCAGTATTGCCGCCTGACGAGTTCGCCGTTGGAAGCCTTAGACCAAAAGTGTTAGTTGAATTTGCGGTGATAGGCATCCGTTGATCATTGGCTCCACCAAAAAATCTCTTATCAGTAACACCGTGTTGATCTTTAGGGTAAAGTTCGAACCAAGCAGTTTTAACACTAGATGATACACATAACACTCCGCTACTATTATTTGCACCAAAGGTTCTGTCAGGGCCAGAAGATGCTCCAGGAGGTACCAAGTTTGGATTAACAGCATCTGTGGCAGAATATGCCCCTGAGTTTAAAATACTTCCATCAGGGTTTACCTTTTGATTTGAGCCATTAAGAAGATCTATGCCAACCAATACATCTACAGTCCAATTATTATAAGTCCCACCGTAGCCTACGACTGTGCCAGTTATTGCTGTCGGCCGACTTCCCGGGCAACCCGAAGCAGCCTTGCTAAAACCATGGTTAATAAACCCAACTAAAAACAACGAGATCAATAATGCACTGCCCAGTACTTTACTTCTATCTAAATTTTGCAATATTTTCATGTTTTTTGTTTTCTAACTTACCCTTATATTATATAACAAGCTGTCTCACATTCAAACAACCCCTTATGAGGTGAGAATTTTATAAACCTACAAAGATGACAGTTGGTAAGTATGCTTAATTATCGTTCGTTAAGGTCGTGAGTTAAGATTTTGGTTGATATAATATTAAAATGAAAGATTTAGATAATCTACAAAAAGTGTATTTATTTATGACAGAAAATGACTGAAACACAGCCGAAAATATCGGTGGTTGTCCTAAATTGGAACGGCAAAAAGTTTATAGATTCCTTCATGAAATCATTTAAAACTTTAGTATATCCCGCCAGTCAACTTGAATTGCTATTTGTCGATAATAAATCTAGTGACGAATCGGTAGCTTATTTAGTCAGTAAGTATAATAAAGACAACAGAATTAAAGTCATTCAAAATGACAAAAATTATGGATATTCTAAGGGTAATAACTTAGGTATACATCATGCCAGTGGTGATTATATTTTAGTTTGTAATAATGATTTGCAACTTGAAAGTAATCTAATAAAAGAGCTGGTACAAGTTGCTTTAGAATATAAAGCTGATGCTGTCGTACCCAAACTTATGTATCTAAATAATCCAGGAGTAATAAATAATGCCGGTTCAAGGCTCGATACCAAAAGTGATTGGCCTATTTACGAAATTGGCAAAGATGAATTGGATAAAGGCCAGTTTGATGAAGTCAGAGAAATCACAGCCTTATGTGGTGCTTGTATGTTAATTAAGAGGGACTTCTTACAAACTGTTGGTTTATTTGATAATCGATTTTTTATGTACTTTGAGGATGGCGATTTATCATGGCGAGGCCAAAAAGTCGGGAAAAAATATTACTACGCGCCAAAAGCCGTGGCTTATCATTTTCATGCCGGCAGCAGCAAGGAAGGCTCACCTTTATTTAATTTCTACGTTGGTCGAAACAGAATACTAATATTAACAAAAAATGCCTCTTTAATGATATTGCTAAAGGCTTGGGCTAAGACAGTGCGCGATCATTTATTCTTGCGTGTAAAAAATTTATTGATGTCAATTAATGGTAGGTATAGTAAGAGAACTGCGCTAAAAGAGTTTTGGTTAAGCCTAAAGATGGTGGTTTCAGCCATTTTACTTACGCCTTATGCAATACTAAAAAGATGGCAAATTATTAAAGAAGAGACATTATGAAAAAAATTGGTATATATAATCCCTATCTGGATACAAAAGGTGGCGGTGAAAAAGTATGTCTAGCTCTAGCGTCTGTATTATCAAATCAATCCGGTACTGAGGTCTGGCTTATTACTCACAAAAAAGTCCAGCTTAATTCCCTATCTAAGTATTTTAATCTCAACCTAAGTAAGGTTAATGTTCAAGTGGTCAATGTCGAAACTTTTAGTATGAAGGTGTTGGCTCATCTACCATTACCTGGGGGTATTAAACATTTGTTTAATGACATAAAAATTTTCCGCAAGGTTAGAAAAGTCAAATATGACTTATTTATTAATAATTGCTTCCAGAGTAATTTACCAGGGCCTTCTCAAAATAATGTCTACATGTGCATGTTCCCTCAACGCATTCATCACAAAAAGCAAGAGAGAGGAATTATATATGTAATTTATTCAGCTATTGTTCGTAACGTATATAGATTAATACTCCACCCTACTAAAAGCCACGCTGTGTATACATATAATCTAATCACGGCAAATTCCGCTTTTACTCAAAAGTATATTAAAAAATACTGGAATCTTGACAGTGAAATACTATATCCAATTTGTGAAAATATGGAGGATAAGTCGGTTACTAAGCGGAAAATGATACTTAATGTTGGTCGCTTCTTTGAAAAAGGAGAAAATCACCACAAAAGACATGACTTTTTGGTTAGCACATTTGCGAAAATGATCGACTTCCAAAAAGAAGGTTGGGAGTTACATATTGCTGGTAGTGTTACTGAGAATGTTGATACCTTAAAATACTTGCTAGCCTTGATTAAGCTTGGCTCTGGCCTACCGGTTTATTTTCATTTTAATGCTTCTTTTGCTGAGATAAAAAAGCTATATAATCAGTCGACAATTTACTGGCATGCCACCGGCTATGGTAGCGATCCTGCTAGGCGCCCTGAGACCCAAGAGCATTTTGGCATTTCAACTGTTGAGGCTATGTCGGCCGGCGCTATACCAATAGTTATTAATAGTGCTGGCCAGAAGGAAATAGTAAGCTCGAATGTTAACGGCTTTTTATGGACTGACGAGCCAAGCTTAGTAGAATTGACCAAAAATGTCTTAGATCTAAACCCTAATAAACGGGATAATTTAACAAAACTGGGTAAACAGACAGCTATTTTATACGACGATAGTGCATTTTTAAAACGGTCCGTAAATATTTTCAGACCGTATATAAGCTAAAGTAATGGTGTTCGTAGCTAAATCTGCTATTTTTTTATTCTAATTTTAAATTGAGGTAGAGTTATTGCTGAGGTTACTTCTTCTTTATCAATATCAAAAAATGCTGCTTCGTCCCACCAATCATAAAACTCAGTTGCATCAGTATTTGCAACTGTAGGAGTTATAAAATTATGGCCATTTGTAAACGAATTTGGAATTTCCCAAATAACTTCACAGCTGCTTCCCCTTGCATAGTCTCCGGTTTTTGTGTGATGCCACTTAGTGTTTGACTCAAATATCATCAGTCCAACTGGATTAATAATAGAAAGTCCAAATATCGGTTCGCTTATATCATCATTAAACTGATATTCAACGGTTACGATCAAGTCATTATCTGCAAGTTTTGTTTTAACCTTTTTAACTACCGCCTTTTGAGTACCCCATCTTGAACCAAACCCCTCCTCGGAGTCACCACGATGTCGGGCATCCATAAATAGCTTCGTGTACTGCTGAGCAATCTTATCAGAATTTCCCACCGAAATTATCTTGCCGTTTTCTATCATGGCAGCTCTATCACAATATTCTCTAATGGAGTTCATGTCATGGCTAATAAAAACTACTGTTTTTTTATTTTTCTTAAGTTCCCGAAAGTAGTTAAAGCACTTCTTTTGGAAGGCAGCATCACCAACTGCCAGAACCTCGTCAAGTAAAAGTATGTCGCTGTTAGCCTTAATTGCTATTGAGAAAGCTAGACGGACTTGCATTCCCGAAGAGTAATTTTTTAACTTCTGATCCATGAACCGCTTCATTTCAGCAAACTCAACAATTTCGTCATACATTGAATGCATTTGTTTACGATTAAATCCCAGCAGTGATCCGTTTAAAAACACATTATCGCGGCCAGTCAATTCTTGATTAAAACCTACTCCAAGCTCAATAAAGGGGGTGAGCGAACCATTGACAACTATATCTCCTTTGGTAGGGGTGTATGTTCCCGCTAACAACTTTAATAAAGTACTTTTGCCGCTGCCGTTGCGACCAACGATTCCAAAAAATTCACCTTCATTAATAGTTAATGTAATGTCGTTTAAAACAGTTTGCATTTCAAAGCTAGATTTTTTAAAGCCACTAGTAAAAAGGTTCTTAACTGAGTTTCTCTTTTCATGTGGCAATTTAAATATCTTGGTAACGTTTTTAATTTCAATCACTGTATTATCTGTTGTTTGATCACTCATTTAAATATTCTCGGCAAAGTACTTAGATTCTTTTCTGAAGTATGTTATGCCTATTAATAATGTAACCAGCACAATGAATAATGGTATGAAAAAGTATACTTTATTTGTAAACGAGTTACTTATGGTAATGGATTGATGTGTAATAAGACTATAGCGAACATCTTGAATGCTTTGAGCAACTGGGTTCATCAGCAACAACTTACGTATTGCAATATTAGGAATCCGTGATAACGCATAGATAATCGGAGTCGCATAAAATCCTGCCTGGAGTAATACTTCCCATATATATTGAACATCACGATACTTAACATAAGCCGCAGACAGGAACAATGACAAACCAAGTGCAAATAAATAGAGTTCGATCAATATAAACGGTACATAGATTATAGTGCTCAATAAACCAGTGTGACTTAAAATCATAAATACTGCTACGACAATGAGGTTCAACCCTAAGTTTATCAGCGCTGACAGGCTACTTGTTAGCACTATAATCCAGCGAGGAATTTTAATTTTACGGATTAAGTCACCTCGACTAACTATCGAACCTAAGCTTTGTGAAGTCATTTCTACAAAAAAATTCCACAGTACTATGCCCAACAGTAAATAAATTGGATAATGAGGGACGCCTTTACCAAGTGGTATTAATTTTACAAATACCACATAAAGTATCATAAATATGAATAGAGGTCTGAGAAGCGTCCAAGCATAGCCAAGCACACTATTCTGATAACGGATCTTAAAATCTGTTCTGACTAGTTCAGTTAGTAGCGCACGGTTCTTTGGGCTAAATATGTGTCGCATTGATACTGGGGTATTATAGATGAGTAAATGGTTTTTATAAACGTCCATGGCAAAAAGTAACATAGTAATAATTGTTCCAAATTGGAATGGGGAAGATTGCGTTGGAGCTTGCCTAGATTCCCTGCAGGCTCAAACTCAAGAAGCAAATATTATAGTTGTTGATAACGGCTCGATAGATGGCTCTGTAAACTTGATAAAAAACAGCTATCCAGGTGTGACTTTGCTAGAGCAACCAAAAAATCTCGGTTTTGCCGGCGGAGTTAATGTTGGCATTAAAGAAGCCATGACAATGGAGGCAGATTTTATTGGTTTGCTTAATAATGATGCGGTGGCCGATAAAAAGTGGTTGGAATATTTGGTTAACAAGCTTACAAACAACATCAATGTAGGTATCGCCACCTGTAAATTAATTGATGGCCAGCATAAATATATAGATAGTACTGGCGAGAGTTTCACAATCTGGGGTCTACCTTATCCTCGTGGGCGAGGTGAAGCCGTTAGCGATAAGTATGATAACAAAACTAGCATTTTTGCTGCTAGTGGTGGAGCCAGTTTTTTTAGAGCTAAAATGTTTAAGCAAATTGGACTTTTTGATAAGGACTTTTTTGCCTATTACGAGGATGTCGACCTAAGTTTTAGAGCCCAATTAGCCGGCTGGAAAGTTGCATTTGTACCAGGAGCTCTTGCGTATCATCAAATAGGGGCAACCAGCGGTAAAATTAAGGGTTTCGTAACTTACCAGACAATGAAAAACTTACCAATGCTCATAAGACGCAATGTTCCACTACAGCTTTTGCCTAAAGTTTTGCCTAGATTCTGGCTAGCTTATACAACATTTTATATTAGTGCTGTTGCTCGCGGACAGTTTTGGCCAGCAACTAAGGGTTGGCTTATAGCATTAATTCGGTTACCAAAAAACTTTATAGAGCGGCGGCCTATCCAAAAAAACAGAAATGTGTCTGTAGAGTATATTAATAGTATGCTTGTTTAT